>CAYPHQ010000078.1:0-5172 GCA_964410595.1 uncultured Thiotrichales bacterium | reverse complement strand
AATGACAGGGCGATTATTAAAAGTATCATTGCACTAGCGCGTAATATGGGATTGAAAATCATCGCAGAAAGCGTTGAATCTCCAGCTCAGTTAGAGATTTTGGCAACTATGGGTTGTGACTACATCCAGAGTTATTTTGTGGGGCATCCAATGTCTGCAAGCGATTGTGAGCAACAGTTTTTGATTAAGTCAAAACGCTAGACGAGGGTATTTACCCCGTTGAAGGTGAACAATCTTGAAATACTCAATCTAATGCTTGCTATTTCCTGTTTAATAAGTAGCCTAGATATGAGGCATCAGCATATGTGTACATATGCAAAAAAGATAGTAACAGTAACGACTTATGCATCATACCGTAGGAGTTATGTGAATCCCATTATGGGTAGAAAAAAATATTGGAATTCCTTGGTCGCATAGTGTAATTTACGCATAACTACCTTTAAGGTAAACAAGGATGGGTGGAGGAGAAGTCCCCTCAGCTGACACAAAATTAAAATAACGTAAAGTGTCGAAATAGCTATCAAATTGCAAGTCATAAACATAACTGAAGCTAATAGGTGTATGTATGCACCTGTGTTCACGCGTTCTACATGTGTAATCATGATCGTGTGCGAGTGGTATGGGTAATTCATAGCAAGCACTTAACTGTAATAATTAACAACGTCATTTAGATAAAAATTATGGAAACATTTCCTAGTCTTCTTAAGCAACACGCTACCCAAAGAAGTAACGACACTGCTATTCGTATGAAGCGATACGGTATTTGGAATTCATATACATGGCAGCAAGTTGCTGATGAAGTTGACCAATTAGTTTGCGGCTTAATTGCAAATGGACTTCATGCGGGTGATAGAATCGCAGTTGTTGGTAATAACGTACCTCAACTTTATTTCGCCATATTAGCAGCACAAAGCATGGGCGCAATCCCTGTACCTATTCATGCGGATTCAACCCCGCAAGAATTACAGGCGCTACTAACAGACTGTCAAGCACGCATGGCGGTGTTGCAAGACCAACAACAAGCAGATGCGCTGAATGAGGTGATAGCTAGTCTGGGAGATATGGCGAAAGCCGTCTATTTGGATGAGCGTGGTATGCAATCCTACAACCAAGAGCAGTTTGTTTCATATGCGGATTTCATTTCTCAAGGTGCTCAGTATTCTCAGCAAAACCCTAGTGCGGTGGAGGAGGCATTATCATCTGTCAGCGGCGACAAGGAAGCATTTATCGCATATACATCAGGTACATCTGGCAAATTTAAAGGTGCTATGTTGTCACATAGTAACTTTATTACACCGGCAACTGCCTTTATTTCGCAAGAGGGTATTTCAGCTGACGAGGAAGTGTATGCTTACTTGCCATTATCTTATGCGAGTACCTTATTTCATGTGTACACATTGTGGATGATTCAAGGATTTACCATTAATTGTCCTGAGAGTAATGAAACAACTATGATCGATATGAGAGAAGTTGGTCCAACCTTATTTTACGGACCCCCTCATTTCTTCAAAATGATACATGCCACGATCAATTCACGCAGTGCCAGCTCGAAGTCAAATATGATAGATAAGCATATGGCAGGCCTGGCGACTAAAGGCAGAACCTGGATTAGTGATAACCTCATCTTCAACCCTATCAAAGATCTGTATGGATTAAGTAAAATTCACAGGGCTTACATTGGCGGAGATGTGCTTAACCAAGAAGTGTTCAAATTTTTCCGTGCTATTGGTCTAAATCTCAAAGCTACTTACGGTACAACTGAGAGTGCTGGCTGTATTACAGTTCACCAAGACCGAGCTAGTTCTGACCAGAGTGAAACCAATGTAGGTATCCCATTACCAGGAGTCGAAGTAAAAGTGACTACTGATAACGAAATTGCATTCAAAGGTAGTAACGCCTTCTCGGGTTATTATGGTGATGTCGAGGGCAGTCAGTCTGCACTAGTTAATGGTTGGGTGCATACTGGGGATATTGGTGGAATGGTAGACAATCAAATCCACATTCTCGAAAGGTCTGACTGCATTAGCAAATTCGCTAATGGTGCAGATTTCTTACCTAAACAGATAGAAAACTCTATTAAAGCTTCTCCATACATCAAAGATGCTTTTGTTGTTGGTGAAAACAAGGACTTTATCTCCGCACTCATAGTTATTGATGGCGACACGGTCGGGGCATGGGCAGAATTGCGTCAAATGCAGTTCACAGGATTCCGTGATTTGTCGACTAAAGACGAAGTCATGGAGTTAATCATGGATAAGATCAAGGATGTTAATGCCAGCATAGAACGTATAGGTGGCAAGAATTGTCCTCATATCCAGCGGTTCACAATTCTTAATAAAGAATTCAACATCAGTGCGGGTGAAATGACTCGCTCACGAAAAATTAAACGCGATGTTGTTTCAAATAATTACCAAGACCTTATTGCAGCCCTTTATTCATCGGCAGATCATTATGATGTGATCGATTCTACCGGTGAATTAGTAGCTAAACTAAGATTACAAACGGCTTAAACATAGAAGATGAATATGAGTACAGAATCAAAAAAGCCTCTTTTAGTATTGGAAGACATCAGTCTCTCATTCAAAGGTGTTAAAGCGATTACAGATATCAGCTTTAATGTTTACGAAGGTGAGATATGTTCTGTAATTGGGCCCAATGGCGCAGGTAAAAGCTCGATGCTAAACGTCATTAATGGGGTATATATTCCCCAAGAGGGAACAATCACGTTTGATGGCAAACAGTTCAATAAAATGAAGCCACACACCGCAGCTGTGATGGGGATAGCAAGAACTTTCCAAAACATTGCTCTTTTCAAAGGCATGTCTGTTCTAGACAATATTATGTCTGGGCGTAACCTCATGATGAAAGCATCTTTCTGGGAAACGGCATTAAACATTGGACGTGCAAAGAGAGAAGAGTTGGAACACCGTCTCGAAGTTGAAAAGATTATCGAGTTCTTAGGATTGCAGTCGATACGTAAAACACCTGTGGCATCATTGCCATACGGTTTGCAAAAACGTGTTGAACTTGGGCGAGCACTTGCAGCAGAACCAAAAATGCTACTTCTTGATGAGCCTATGGCGGGCATGACCATGGAAGAAAAGTTGGATATGTCCTGCTTTATTCAAGAAGTGAATAGAAACTTGGGTACTACGATTGTATTGATTGAGCATGATATGGGAGTAGTGATGGATATCTCAGATCATGTGGTCGTTCTGGATTATGGTAAGAAAATCGGTGACGGACCTCCAAGCGAGATTATGAATAATCAAGATGTTATCGACGCATATCTAGGCGTTAGTCATTAAATTATTATAAAGGGGAGAGAACGTGGAGTTTTTTCTAGAAGTACTTGTCGGAGGTTTATTGTCCGGTGTTATGTACTCACTTGTGGCAATCGGTTTTGTATTAATTTACAAATCATCAGGCGTATTTAATTTCGCTCAGGGCACTATGCTGCTGCTGGCAGCACTGACATTTGTCAGTATGACCGAAAGGCAAGTGGACTTTAAAATCGCATTTATTATCACGTTAGTGATGATGGTTGTGCTGGGTATCATTGTTGAAAGGACAGTGATGAGACCATTGGCTAACCAATCGTTGCTCTCATTGTTCATGGCAACGGTGGGCCTCAATTACTTTTTGGAAGGACTTGCGCAAGGGGTATGGGATTCAGCCGTCCATGGTTTAGAACTTGGCATATCAAATGATCCAATCTTCCTCATTGATGAGTTCCCAGCTTTAGGCTTAGACATCATTATCAGTCAATTTGATATAGCAGCGGCTGTTATTGCTGGTACTATGATTCTTGGTTTAACCCTATTTTTCCAATACACGCGCACAGGTTTATCACTACGTGCGGTATCTGATGATCATATGGCAGCAATGGCTGTCGGCATTCCACTTAATAGAATCTGGGCAATCGTTTGGGCAGTAACCGGTGTTATTTGTCTAATCGCTGGTTTGCTATGGGGTGACCGTGTCAGTGTATCGTTCACATTAACTGCAGCTGTACTTAAAGGATTACCAGTAATTCTAATTGGTGGATTAACCTCCATTCCAGGCGCCATCGTAGGTGGCCTAATAATTGGCGCAAGTGAGAAGTTGGGTGAAATATATCTAGCTGATTACTTTGGAGGTCAAGGAATAGAGCACTGGTGGGCCTATACCACTGCGTTAATATTTTTAATGATTAGACCCACCGGCATCTTCGGTGAGAAAGAAATTGAGAGAGTGTAAGTATGTACTATCGTGAAGCAGGGAGATTAGTTAAAAGTTTTGCGTCAGACCGTCGCATGCTTCCATTAATGGAAGATCGATGGATACTTATCGCATTTATGGCCTTCATGTACATAGTGGTGACAGCGTTTGCCAGTGATTATTTATTTAGCGCCATTCTCATTCCAATGATGGTGTTGGGTATTGCTACGCTAGGTCTTAATATTGCCGTTGGATACACTGGACAGTTGTCGTTAGGTACCGCAGGTTTTATGTGTTTTGGGGCCTTTGCTGCATTTAACTTAGTGCTTAGATTAGATATGTATTTGCCTATGGCATTTTTCTTGGCTGGTATAATTGCAGGTATTGTCGGTATCTTTTTTGGTCTGCCAAGTCTGAGAATTAAAGGCTTCTATTTAATTGTATCTACTCTAGCTGCACAATTTTTTGCCGAATGGGTGTTTAACGCCTATCCATGGTTTCTAGACAACAACTCATCGGGCGTTGTGGCTTTACCTCAACATCATTATCAGGTATTTCCATTTCAAGAATTAACGCCATTAAATGCAGAGTTCTGGCATTCATATAAGGGACGCTATCTATTAACACTAACAGTCACATTGTTGTTGGTGCTTGCATGTAAAAACATGGTGCGTAGCTCGACCGGTCGAAACTGGATGGCGGTTCGTGATATGGATATTGCAGCAAATGTGATTGGTATCTCAGTAGCAAAAACTAAGCTTATGGCGTTCTTCATTAGTACATTCTACTGTGGTGTTGCTGGCGCGATGTACTCATATTGCTACATTGGCAACTTAGATTTCATGAGATTTGTAAAATCGGTCTGGCCTGAATTTGTAGAAGGACCACATCACATCAAGATTGCACAAAAACTTCAGGATTTCATGACAGGCAAGAACAAAAGATTAATTGTGAACATGCCCCCACGTCACA
>CAYPHQ010000077.1:0-5207 GCA_964410595.1 uncultured Thiotrichales bacterium | reverse complement strand
CGGAGCGTGGCTACGCTATCTGTTCTGCAGGCTAAACCTCGTGTATCAATTCCGGGGACTCCAACAGGGATAAATACAGCCACATTATCACATTGCATATTGGCATGGCCGACAACAATAGTTGGTATATCAGTTGTAGGAGGAGTATCAGTTGAGCGATAGGTAGACAGCCATAACATAGCATCAGCTTCTTGATTCGCTAACATGGCTTTTGCGTTATGTGTGACTGGATCATGAATAGGAACACCACTCATGAAAGCTGTTGGGAGTGGAACACCCGATTGCCAAGTGACGACCTGATTCGCTGTGATCTCACCTTTGGAGCCGCCTAGCGGCATACCCACACAGCGAATTTCTGTCATCAATGATTTAATCATCAAAGTCAGCGTTTGTATGGTTTGCTCTGCCGCAATTGGATCTAACAGACCAGTATTCCAAATCAAAACAGTATAGTTTTTGCTGAGTATAGTATTTTTTAGTTCGACTAAAGTTCGTGTCATGCTGTCAGTGTCGTCTGTTAGCTCAGGCGTTTCTTGAATAATGCTTTGAAAGGCTTGGATGATGGTATCTAAGGAGCTTGCATTGACCTTGTGGTAATCTAATCCTTCATGTCTGTCGATTTGATCTGAAGTCTCACAGTCAGCCGCATCAAGTATAGTGATGGTTTTACTGAGTGTGTCTTCTGAGCCCAAACTTTTTTCAGGTTTTAGTATTCTTTCGATGAGGCGAGGAAATCTTGTTAGGACTTGAGAGCCAAAAATAATCACATTGTCTGCTCGATTACGGGCCTCGGATAACGTGGCTTTAACCTTACCAATTCGTTGCATTACCGCTACGTTTGGGCGCATAGTGCTGCTGTTAGCGTGGTCCATCACTGCGCCAGTTTTTTCTGCCAGTGCAACTGTAGCGCGACTGGCTTGCACATCTGCAATCATTCCATTGATAAGTGGTTGTGAAGCATTTTTAAGAATTTCACTGGCGCGTTCTATAGCCGCATCGAGAGAAACATCTTTGCCATTAATCTGGGCGCTGGGAAGTTTTCCATTTATGCTGGCATCTTCAAATGCGGCAGCACATGGGCTATTGGATGGGCTTATTAATCGCACTAAGCCTTCATTCACCTCTAGAGATAAATCATCACATAGAAGTCCACAGTGTGGACAGGTCACGTTATTAAATTGCATAAATTATGTTCAGTAAAAAAAGTGAATAGGATTGAGCTAGAGAGTGTTTGGTCTACAACCTAGCTAGTATAATTTGTTTGTGCCTATTTCGGCTAGTTTGAAACCCAATAATCAGTGTAAAATATAGTCTATTGTGGGTAGTATGAGTAAATTAACTGCACATTCAATACAATATCGAAGATATCACACAATGTTATATTATAACAATCACACCATAACCGTGAATTCTCCAGCACGTCTGCATTTAGGATTTGTAGATTTAGGTGGGGCTTTAGGAAGAAAATTTATCAGTCTTGGCGTAACGATTGAAGATTTTGGTATGGAGATGAGTATGTCCATGTCAGATCGATTTATGGGGCAGGGTCCAAGTCATGAGAGAGCCTTGAACTATGCGCGTGAGCTGTTTGAGAAATGGAATCTAGACGGAGGCTGTGAAATAAATATTCATCATGCAATTCCAGAGCATGCCGGTTTAGGTTCAGGCACACAATTAGCTTTGTGCGTAGGTACAGCTATCGCTAAATTATGGCAGGTGGAAGTATCTACTGCTGAAATTGCACAAGAACTTGGACGTGGTGCACGTTCTGGGATTGGCATTGCAGGCTTTGATTATGGTGGAATGATTGTAGATGGGGGTAGAGGCCCTAATACGCGAGTCCCTCCCATGATTGCCAGACAAGACTTTCCAGAGGCCTGGCGTGCACTGATTATCGTTGATAACAGTGATATTGGCTTACATGGCTCAAATGAGACGGATGCTTTTCAGACATTACCGAGATTTTCAGATCAATGTGCAGGGTTTTTATCCCGGCAAGTACTGGCGCGGGTGTTGCCGGGAATAATAGAAAATAATATTCAAGAGTTTGGACTAGGCATTCGTGAAATACAGCAACGTGTTGGTGATTATTTTGCTCCAGCACAAGGTGGGCGTTACACCAGTCCATCAGTCGCGCAAGTGATAGAATATCTAATCGCTCAAGGCGTGCCAGGGGTTGGGCAGAGTTCATGGGGACCCACCGGATTTGCATTTTTTGACAGCGATACTAAAGCCCACATGATGTTACGACAGCTCCAAAATGAGTTTGCTGATATGCCTCAGCTATCTTATAAAGTAGTACGTGGCAATAATCAGGGAAGTATAATTAGGTTGATTGAAAAGCCACAGGGACAAGATTCGCAAATAAGCGCTTAAAACGATCTATATTTAACCATAAACCTACAAATACCTAGAAAAACGCCGATTATTCCTATATATAGGCTGGCGATTGTTATTTTTTTAGGGATAGATTAATTACAGAGAGCACAAACATGGAAAAACCTTATATTCTTCATATGATCACAGCGGCAAGAAATTTGAGCCCGTTTGATGTAAACATGGCAATAGACGCTGGATGGTCAAATTGTATTCCTTACACTGCAGTCGAGCAGGATGAGGTTCAGGCGCTTGTTCAAGACGCAATTTTCTCTCGTGGCCCCAGTGGTGTGAAACGTACGGGTATTTTTTTTGGTGGACGTGATATGCATGTGGCCATGGATATGCTTAAAGTTTGTCAGCAATCTATGGTGCCACCGTTTGAGGTGTCAGCATTTGCTGATCCAAGTGGTGCATTCACAACGGCTGCAGGTATGTTAGCTTCTGTGGAAAAAGCCCTACATGATAAATTTGGCACCGGTTTAGAAGGTAAAAACGTTGCGGCATTAGGTGGTACCGGCCCAGTGGGTATGGCCGGTGCAGTCATTGCTGCTAAAGCTGGGGCTAATGTTACTATTTACGGGCGTAAAAAAGATAAATCCCAACGTGTTGCTGGTATTTGCAATGCTGAGTATGGTTCAGATGAAATATCGATTGCGGGTGAATCTATCGATGATTTAGGTAAGTCACTGAATGAGATTGATGTCATTTTAGCGACAGCTTCAGCAGGAATCGAAGTTTTGAATAGTGAACAGCTGAAAAAAGCGTCTCAACTTAAAGTGGCAGCAGACGTCAACGCGGTACCACCTTCTGGTATTGCAGGCCTTGGTGTGATGGATAATGCTGAAGCTATTGATGGATCGCCAAGCGGTGCGGTGGGTATTGGTGCTCTTGCTATAGGTAATGTTAAATATCAGACACAAAACATGCTGCTTAAACAGATGTGTGAAACAGATAAGCCAATCTATTTACACTTTGAGCATGCTTTCGAAGTTGCCCGTGAGTACGTAAATAAGTAAATTACTCATTATTATCGCGCATTCGGCGCGGGCTTTGTCGAAGTCTGCGTCGCATGCTGGTTGGCAAGTGATTGCGGTTGACGCATTTGCTGATAGCGATACTCAAAAATATGCTCATGAAAGCGTATGTATTCCCCTGAAAAATGGTCATTTTTCAGAACATCTTCTTGGTGCCTGTTTGACAGAACTGCATCAGAAATATCCCATGGCTCATGTGTTATTGGGCGCCGGTGCTGAATATTTCGGCTCTCATATCGAGAGATTGCGGTCATGGAAGTTATGTGCGCAATCACAAGCGGTTGATCAAATCCTAAATCCAAAGGTTTTCTTTGCAGGTCTGGATGAGTTGCATATTAAATATCCTGAAACGCAGTTCGAATACCGTCCGCAAAGTGGCGTTTGGCTGACTAAATTATTTCATTCCTGTGGAGGAATGGGGGTTATGCGAGGGAGTTATCCGCACACTCAAATGGAGCGGTGTTATTGGCAACAACAACAGTTTGGTTTACCCATATCGGCGTTATTTATTGCGCAAACCAACGCTTGTGAGCGTTTAGGAATCAATTTACAGTTTGTTAATGATGGTTTATCTAAGCAGCATCCTTTTATTTTTTCCGGCTTGCAGGCAAATTATCAAATAAGCGATAAAATATTATTAAAAATAGATGGTTATGCTAATAAATTATCTAAACACTTTAATTATTTAGGGGTCTTTAGCTTAGATATGATACTGACCTCAGAGGAGTTGTTTGTATTGGAAATGAATCCGCGCTTATCCGCTTCTTTCGAAATGTATGAACGATTGAATCCGCAGCTGAATCTAGTTGACGCGCACATCAGAGTATGTGAACTTGAGCCCCTTCCGAAGTTGGGGCCTCTATCAATGCAATCAAAGGCTTATCGTATTGTTTTCGCTCGACAAAATATTCTCATACCAGAGTATGTTACGTGGCCGGAGTGGGTAGTAGATCGACCGCATGCTGGCCGACTAATTGAGTTAAATGAGCCTGTGTGCAGCATTCATACTGAAGACGGGAGGTTTACGCCTGATGAAATTTTACGACAGCTACAAAAACGTGAGCAAGAAGTACTTTCATTGCTACAAGCACAAAATGCTTAAATAACACTGAATTATCAATCCAAATTAGTAAATGACTGACTATGAATAATAAAATTAGCATAAATATACAAACTCAAAAAATTGTTGATCATCTGATTGCAAATGCCCATGAGCTGAGGTTAGGTGTCAGCAAAGACCCTACTGGCGCGACGTTGATTGACGCAGGCATCGAGCACTTAGGTGGTTTAGAAGCCGGTCGATTGATCAGTGAGGTGTGTCTAGGGGGGCTAGGTGAGGTGGCTCTCACGCACACAAATACCGCTCCAAATTGGCCGCTATCAGTGTATGTGCATACTTCTAATCCGGTGCTGGCTTGTTTGGGTAGTCAGTATGCAGGTTGGCAATTGTCGCATGGTGAAGGTAAGGGGGCTTTCTATGCATTGGGATCAGGCCCAGGTCGCGCGGCTTCATTGCGTGAACCCTTGTTTAAAGAATTGGCTTATGAAGATAAAGCGGCAAAGGTAAGTTTGGTTATGGAGGTGGATAAGAATCCACCCTCGGAGTTACTTAGTAAAATGGCTGAACAATGCGGCGTAACTCCAGAGAATATGACGGTTATATTAACTCCTACTAAAAGCCTGGCTGGGGTCGTTCAGGTAGTTGCACGAGTGTTAGAAACGGCCTTACATAAAGCTCATGAATTAAAATTCCCGCTAGAATGTATTGTCGACGGAGCAGGAAGTGCTCCATTG
>CAYPHQ010000076.1:0-5269 GCA_964410595.1 uncultured Thiotrichales bacterium | reverse complement strand
CAATTGAAAGACATGGCTGAATAAGTCACAGTTATATAATCAAGATAAGAGAAAAACCTAAAATTAACCTTTCTGAATTAACCTATGAGCAAAACAGTTCGCCTGACAAATAAGCAGGTTTCATTTTGTGTGCAGGATAATGAGACTATCCTTGAGGCAGCCATACGTGCGGGAGTGAGTTTAAATTATGGATGCAGCAGTGGGACATGTGGTTTGTGTATGGCACGTTTGCTAGAAGGGCAAGTGACTGAAATACGATCACATGATTTTGCCATATCGGAAGCGGATAAATTACAGGGTAATATTCTTACTTGTATAAATAGTCCCAGCCAAGATTGTGTGATTGATGCAATGAGCTGTGAGGATCCAAGTGAGATTCCGGTGCAGACTATTGAAGTTAAAGTACGGAAAGTGGAACAGTTATCCAGAGAGGTGCATCGTCTTATTGTGCAAACACCTCGCACGCATCGTTTGCGTTTTTTGGCAGGGCAATATGTGGAATTAGAAATCGAGAAGTTAGGACGCTGTCAGTTATCGATTGCAAACTGTCCGTGTGAAGACCGCTTGATAGAATTTCATGTGCGAGTAACAAATAATGATGCGGTAACGTATGGCCTAGTCAATACAATGCGTAAGGGAGATAGTATCCTTTTACATGGTCCTCATGGGGGGTTTGTATACCAGGAAAAAACCACATGTCCAATTATTATGTTCGCTTTTGATATTGGTTTTGCCGCTATTAAAAGTTTACTTGATCATGTTACAGCGCAAGAGCAAGAGCCTGATATTTTTCTTATATGGATGGCATGCAGTGATGGTGGCTTGTATCTACATAACCTATGCCGCTCATGGACCGATGCATTTGATGGCTTTGAATATACTGGTATTATGTTGCAACAATCACCGCAAACATTGCTGAATAATCCAGAACTGAGTTGTCAAGTTGTAGGGAAACACTTGCATGACGCATTACTAGATCAACCTGACTTGTTTGGTCATGATATCTATGTGTGTGCTCCGTCCCCCGCACAGACATTATTCAAGGACATTTGTCAGCAAAAAAACTACAATTCACATCGTTTCTTTACTGAATCAGTGCGCGGCAATCAAGATCTCTCGTGCATAGTGACAGATGATAAGATGATTCAAAATTAATCCTGACTATGATGCGGCGTATGGAGCAGAAAGAGAATTGCAAGGCAATGGTAAGGTAAAGTATCCAAAAGTCTCTTACATCATTAATTGCATATGTTATTGTCAGACACTGGCATGAGCTATGACTCTATGGTGCTTGAAGTCTGATTTGAATCTATTTACTGTGCACTGATCAATATTGTGAAGTTCACTTGATATGAATGACTCATATAGAGCCATCAAAAACTAAAGGTAAAAAAATATGTACTACCAAACAATCATTTCAGCCGATGAGTTGAAAGCAATTATCGATAATGACAATGTGCGAGTTTTTGATTGTCGTTTTAACCTCAAAGATCCTGAGGGCGGTATTAAGAGTTTCAATGCAGGGCATTTGCCTAATGCACAACATGCGGACATGGATACTCAATTATCATCAGCTATGACTGAGACCAGTGGTCGCCATCCTCTTCCTGATGCTGAAGTATTTTTGGATCAAATCAGGCAATGGGGTATTACTAACGATACGCAAGTGATTGCATATGACGATATGTCGGGAGCATTTGCCGCACGTTTGTGGTGGATGATGCGCTGGTGTGGGCACGATAAAGTTGCTGTATTGAATGGTGGAATGTCGAAATGGACAGATCAAGGTTATGAATTGTCGCAAGAGAGTGCAACTTATGCTCCCAGTGAATTCAAGGGTCAAGCTAATATGGAATGGTTAGTGGACATTGATACAGTCGCTAGCCAAATGGAAACTAACGCAATCACATTGATCGATGCTAGAAGCGGTGATCGTTTCACCGGTAAAGATCACAACACAGATCCAGTGCCTGGCCATATTCCCGGTGCAACCAGTCTACCTTTCCCTGGCAATTTAAATGCTGATGGACTGATGGCATCACCCGATATTATTCGCGCTCGTTTCGAACAAGCTATTAAGGAACAACCATTTAATAATGTCGTCAACATGTGTGGTTCTGGCGTTACAGCCTGTCATAACTTATTAGCACAAGCCGTGGCGGGTTTGCCGCCAATGAAAATTTTCATTGGTTCATGGAGTCAGTGGATTCGTGATAAATCACGTCCAGTGGCGACTGGCGAATAATGAAAAAATTGTTAGCTAGTAGCTTCTGTGCACAGTTTGAGTGAGTAGCTAAGGATGGTTATATGAAATATTGCAGTCATTGCGGTACCGATAAAATCAATCATATGATTCCTGAGGGAGACAATCGTTTACGTCATGTTTGCTCTGACTGCGACACTATTTTCTATGAGAATCCTAAAATTGTTGCAGGTTGTGTGGCAGAGTGGGAGGGGAAAATTTTACTTTGTAAGCGTGCTATCGAGCCGCGCTCAGGCACTTGGACATTGCCTGCTGGTTTCATGGAAAACCAAGAAACCATTCAAGAAGCTGCAGCACGTGAAACTCATGAAGAAGCAACTGCTAAGATTATTAATCAACAAATTTATATGATTTACAATTTACCTCACATCAGTCAGGTCTATGTGATGTTTAAGGGTGAGGTCAAAGATGGATTGGCTAGCCCGGGAGCAGAAAGTTTGGAGACTGCTTTCTATCATGAGGACGATATACCATGGGACGATCTATCCTTTCCCATCATTACAGAAACTCTGCAGTTGTATTTTGAAGATCGCCGTCGCGGTCAGTTTCCACTGCATACTGGAGAGATTCGACGTGTATCACCCGAACGGATAGAAACGACCCGCTATAAAGCCTAAAGTATATGCCAGCAAGAAAACTCTTGAGCGTAATCGAGTTGGGTGGTTACCCTGAGGCGACTCATGTATATAAGGAGTTTGATTATCAGGTGATAACAGAATATAACACCCGCAAAGCAATTTCTTATCTTAAAAAGAATCAAGTTGAGGTGATTGTGGCGGAGTTCAATTATCAACATACATTTCGTGATCGTCTTAGTAATTTAGAATCATTAATCGCTGCCGCCCAGAAAATGGACGATGTAAAATTTATGGTTTTATATGAAAAAGAATTTGAGCACTTTCTAGATAAAATTCGTCAGCAGTTTACATTCAATAAAGAGTTGGTTTTTCCCATTACTGCAGACAAAATGCGTGCCGCTTTGACGTCACTGATAGATTAGATAATTGAGGCTCTTATGATCAGAGTCTCATTCGGTGAAATTTCATATTGAGTCAAGCCAAAGATCATCGGCCATGGAGTTTAAGCGTCTTTGTCTGGGATTAGTTGACTCTCCAGTCTTTTGATAGAGTCTTTCAGTGAGAGCTTCCTCTTTTTCATTCGTTTGAGCTGCAAATGATCCACATAGTTAGATTGTGACAGGGCATAGATAGAGTCATCTAGATCTTTATGATCAATACGTAGTTGCATAATGGTCTGAACAATTTGGACTTGCTCATCGTTGCTGGACATTACTGTTTTTTGGCTCCACCTAAGCAAGGTGGTGAAGGTCTTACTGCGCCATTTTTTTCAATCCATTCTTGTGGTGAGTATGTATGCATGGAGAGCGCATGCACTGGTCCATTCAGTTCTTCTTGCAGTAGCTTATTAATCAGACGATGGCGTGCCACTAGTATTTTGCCCTCAAACTCAGCACTCACTATGGTGAGCTTAAAATGTGATTCAGAGCCCGGTGCAACATTATGTTGATGACTTTCATTGACAACCTCTAGATGCTCGGGCTGAATGCTGTCTGTAATTTTTGACTCTATAGCATTTTGTATTTTCATAATTAGCAGTGTTTCTATTAAAGTTTTTATTGGGTGCTATCAAGATTTAATATTGAGAAACTTGAGAGTATTGTTGTAAGTATGATGGCATAACTGATCAAAGTCATCCCCACGATAATGCGCGATGTGCTGGGCAATATGAGGCAGAAAGCTGGGTTCATTGCGATTATCTTTGGGGCGCGGCCGATATGTTCGCGGGATCAAATAAGGTGCATCAGTCTCTATCATGAGACGATCTTGTGGAATTAATTTGACTAAGTCGTGCAAATGGGTGCCTCGTCGCTCATCACAAATCCAGCCGGTGATACCAATATATAGATCCATTTCAATGTATTTCTCAAGCGCTGCACGAGATCCGGTAAAACAATGCACTACAGTAGGTCCAAGTATCTGTTGATATTCTTTTAAGATGGCATAAAAATCATCATGTGCATCGCGTTCATGTAAAAATAATGGTTTTTTTAATTCGATAGCCAGCTCGATTTGTTGTCGGAAAGCATGATGTTGCTCTTCGTGAGAAGAAAAGTTCCGATGATAATCTAAACCGGCTTCGCCGATGGCTTTAACACGCTCTGAATCAGCCAATTGAGTGAGTATTTCCAGCGTGTTAGCTTGCCAACTGTTAGCGCAATGCGGGTGTACCCCGACAGTGGCATACATGCCTGCTTGATGTTGTTGTGCAAGTTCAACAGCAAAGCGGCTATCGTCTTGATCAGAGCCGCTAACAAGAAAATGTGTGACACCTGCCTGTTGAGCGCGTTCCAGTAGTGCTTGTTCATCTGCTCGAAATTTAGAGCTAGTAAAATTAAAGCATAGATCAAATAATTGCATTAATAGTCTTTTTTGTTGGTTTGATCAGGCGCTTTCTTGTTCGGTTTGTTGTGTTTCTTGTTGAGCAGCTTTAATGGCTAAACAAGACTTGCAAATTTCTTGTTCGTCATCTTTGAGTATTAGCTGACAATCAACACATAAATTAAAGTGTTGCGCTGCAAGCTCATGGTTGATAGAAACTCGCTCATCAAATACAAAACAATTGCCATGCCAGTGAGCGCCTTTGGTTTGTCTGAGGTATTCAATAATTCCACCATGTAGTTGATAGACATTATCTAAGCCTTGTTTTTCAAGGTAAGGACCAGCTTTTTCACAACGTATGCCGCCAGTACAAAATGTTACTATGGGTTTGTCTTTAGGCAATTCCTGAATCTGTTCATTTTTAGTTTGTAATTTTCTAAAGCGACGCAAGTCCAGCTGGGTAGCAGAGTCGAACGTGCCCAGCTGAAACTCAAAGTCATTGCGCATATCGAGTAGTATGAAATCACGTCCTTCATCTAACCATTGTTTTAACTCTTGTGGAGCAAGATATTGATGATCGAAGTCTCCAACTTTGATTGAAGAGTCT
>CAYPHQ010000075.1:0-5271 GCA_964410595.1 uncultured Thiotrichales bacterium | reverse complement strand
TGTAACAACTGTTGGCGGTGATTCATCTCAAATAGTACTTAATAAGGATGGTAATACCGCTACTGATTCCCTTTCTGTTGCAGCGGGTGAATATTTCATTCAAACAACAGACTCTGTAACTGGAAAACTGTCTCTTTCAACAGTAAAATATGAAAAATTCAGCAGAGAGTTGTTGACCAATCCAAGTGGTCAACCCGGCGATGGTTCAATTGGTTTAAATGTAGCAAATTTACAGTTTATTCTTTCCATAGGAACTTTCGATAATGGAACACGCGATACAGGTGAAGAAGGTATCAACCTTGGAGGCTTTGCTGGCAACTATAAATTCGATAATGATAGCGGCCAAATTCAAGGTTATAAAGACGCCACGGCTGCTACAGATAAAGGTCTGGATTCAGACGGATTCATTAAAAGCATCTTAAACGTATCTATTGGTAGCTTTACCGAGATGATTCAGCGCCTTGCGGATGCCCGTGCAGAAAATGGTGCGGAGCAGCAAAGAGTGCAGTCATCTTATGAGTTTCACCAGACCAACTTGGTCAACCTTGAAGCGGCACACGGCCGGATTATGGATGTCGATGTGGCATTAGAATCTACCCGATTCGCTAAGAATAATGTACTTGTCCAAGCCAGTGCATCGATGACGGCTCAAGCCAACCAGTTGACGCAAGTTGCCCTAACCCTTCTTCAATAAACACTTAAAAGCAAGTATGATCTGTCTTTCTGATCTTCTACTAGATCAAGTCAATTAGATGGACGACGCGATCATACCTTTCTCAATTGTTCGTTTTCCCCTGTGGCACAATTACAAAGTGCCCCAGGGGGAGCGGGCGGGGAATTCCCCCCTATCTATTTTCCGTTTCAGATTTCACATAACACGCTTTCTAAAGACCAATCATTTACAGTCTCTAAATTCGATTACCGCCTACCCTTTTAATTTTTATATAAATGCCTAGTTTCTTACAGAGTCCTAAAAGACATAGTACGAGTTACTATAATTCCCTATATCCTTTCTTGCAAGGATGCGCGGATGTCTTGGATGGCATGCCTGTTTTAGGTGTTTCACCAATAGGAGGATCTTCGCCTCCTTTAAGAGATCGTATTGCGTTTGCACGACTTAATGACTGGCAAAGGTTAGAGTATAACCTCCGTCCTGCTTTTACGAAACCCCGATCCCCTATGGCTTCCATCCATAACCCTAGGAGTAAACTTTATCACTATTGCTCAGGGTTTAGGGGTTCACTTTACACGCATATTTTCAATTTCAAACATAAGGTAGTGCCCAAGCCCGTAGTCAATCCGGGCTTCCTTAAGCCTTTTCATTGCAAAGGTTTGTTTACTACTACTCATGCAAAAAGACACCGCTTAATTGATTATCCCTCAGGGGAAGTTTTGACTGAGCGTCGGTCTATCCATTGTCAGTCATCCTTACTTAAGGATGATGTACAAGGGACAACAGCTCGCAACTCGAGTCCAGGTTTGATTGGCATTGGCCTGGCCTCGGGTTTGCGAACCTTTTTAATTTCATCTCAATATTTCAATTTCACAAACAAGGTAGTGCCCAAGTCCGTAGTCAATCCGGACTCCCTTGAGCCTTTCAATTGCAAAGGTTTGTTTACTACTACTCATGCAGTTATGCAGGGTTTTCTTGCTAAGCTTAAGGTAAAAGCTTGGCGGAAACCATTGGCCGCCTGTGTTGGCCTGATAAGTTTATTTATCAGGTACAATAAGGAAGCCAGAACGCAACCCGAGTCCAGGTTTGATTGGCGTTGGCCTGGTCTCGGGTTTGCGAACTCTTTTTATGAAAATCAACACTAACAACTAACCAGGAGGAATTGCCCAGAAAGTATTCGTTTAATCATGTAATTTGTTTCCATTAGGTCTGCACACTCACTTGTGGAACCCATGCTGCAAATATTCATTTCGAATTACATTCACTACTAATATAAAGTAACCATACACTACCCGACAGCAGGACGTTGTCGCCATGCGATCAAGGATGATCCCATATTCACCGAGTCTCTATCATAGTTATATGGTAAGGCATACAAAGCGACTCACGCTTGTAGATTAAATCTTACACTTTTCTCTACAACAATCTATCGCTCCCATGGCTTCAGGTTTAACCACCTTGTTTCCTCTGTAGTATTAGTCTTACTCCCTCAATTCTATATAACTTTTGATCCCTTTTTACACCATGAAGCAGGCTCCTTTATCCTTATTTTGTACATATTGCACTATTTTGCATTATTTTACGAATAATGAGATCATGCAAATGAAATACATACTTTCTAAAACCCCCTCTTTTTACTCTCTTTAATAAATTTTAAGACATTTATAAATAATCACTTACACAAACAATCGTGAACCTTTCCTTAAATTCTAATTCATCCGCTACGGAGGCAAAACTGCACCTAAGCAGAAACAACCTTAACCTCCAAAAGAGCATTGCCCGCTTATCTAGTGGGCAACGGATCGAAAAACCGTCCGATGATGCTGGTGGGATGGCAGTTGCAATGAAACTGGAAAGCAAGGTAATGCGTTCAGCTGCAGCAATGCAAAATATCCTCAATGGTATTTCTTACCTAGAGGTACAAGACGGCGTCTTATCAAACGCTGGAGAGATCGTTGATCGAATGGCTGAATTAAAGAGCTTGTATCACGATGTAATGAAAAACGATTCCGACCGTGAATCATACAATAAGGAGTTTAGAGATTTACAGGTTCAACTTTTTGAAATGTCCCAAATGAAATTTAACGGAGTAAGTCTATTTGCCAGGTTTACTACAGTGGATGGTGGCGAAGAGGCATTATTTGAAGGCGAAAGTTCCCAGATTCATACCATGCAAATTTTTATGAATGCAGAGGGTGATGATGGTGTAGTGGCTAGTATACACAAAGCATTACTTTTACCCGGTCTTACTATAAATGCTGATGATTTGTCAGCCGAAGAGTTTGATGATGCCAACCAATCCACAATTTTTCGTTTAGCGAATGAGAGCACTGATGGTGATGGAACAGATGCAGGAAAAGTCATTAGCCTCGGTGCAGTTGGTGTTTCTGTATACACCCAGGCACTGCAAAACATTGCTACAATGAGGGCCCAGAATGGTGCATCCTTATCCCAGTTGGAATATGGGTATGATAATTTAACGAAAAACAAGAACAACCTCAATGCTGCCAGAGGACGAATCATGGATGTTGATATGGCCTCCGAGAGCACTCGTTTTTCGAAGTACAATATATTGGTTCAGGCATCGACCTCGATGCTGGCCCAGGCCAATTCACTTACCGAGCTCTCACTCGTTTTAATGCGATAGAGGAATAAGATAAATATGACATTTGCTATACATACGAATACTGCTGCTGAGAAAGCGACTTACTTTCTTGGGCGCAACAACCAAGCTTTACAGAAGAGCTTGTCTAGGCTTGCCAGTGGTAATCGCATTATCGGGCCAGCGGATGATGCGGGTGGACTTGCTGTATCGATGAAGTTGTCGAGCTCAATAAATCGCTTGGAAGGTGCTCATAAAAATATCCAGAATGCGATTTCATTTCTTGAAGTTCAGGATGGCGTGCTTTCCACAGTTGGAGAGTTGGTGGATCGGATGTCGGAGCTCCGTAGCCTTTACAATGATGTCATGAAAAACGACTCAGACCTGGCGACCTATGACCGTGAGTTCAAAGACCTACAGGTACAATTGTATGACATGGCTCATGAGACCTTTAATCAAGTCAGCTTATTTGCTCGTTTCACGGAAAAGGCTGGCAATACCGAAGTGCTTTTCAATGGCACCAATTTGCAAGATCATACGATGAGTATTTTTGTAAGTGCTGAGGGTGATGCGGGCACAAAAGTAAGTATTCACAAAGCCATGCTTTTATCTGCACTGACAATCAAGAAAGTCGATGTCTCTTTTGCTGCAGATCAATTTGGCAATGGTGATCAAGATAAAATCTTTCGATTTGCCAACGAGTCTCTTGATGGAACTGGTAGCGAGAGGTTACTTGGGTTGGGTGACATTTCAATCGGAGTCCTCAACGCAGTGATTCAAAATATTGCGGGCTTAAGATCTCAAAATGGAGCATCTATGTCTCGCCTTCAATTTGCCGCCGATCATGTAACCCTGCTGAAGTCTAATTTGGGAGCAGCTAATGGTAGGATTATGGATGCAGATATTGCAGCCGAAAGCACGGAGTTTTCAAAAAATAATATACTAGTTCAGGCGTCTACATCGATGATTGCTCAAGCCAATAATCTTACGGGTATGGCCCTAACCTTAATCCAATAAGAACCCATAATATTTCATATTTAGAACAAAAAGCACAAAAAAACAGTTTAATGCAAAATTATTCAACAATTTCTACTCAATATAGAGGGCGACACTCTACAACTATTCTATGTCGCACAGCTTATGGCAAGGAGGCCTAAAGCTACAAATAACAATAAATCAAGGAGGATAAAATCATGTCATTGTACATTAGCACAAATCAAGGGGCGGTAACCGCCAACTATCATCTCGGTCGTAATTCGACTGAATTACAAAGAAGTATGCAACGCTTGGCCAGTGGGTCTCGTATAAATCGCCCATCTGACGATGCCGGTGGACTTGCTGTTTCTATGAAATTACAAGCTGCGATCAACCGCTTAGCCGGAGCCGAGAAAAACATTCAAAACGGAATTTCATACCTGGAGGTACAGGATGGCATCTTAGAATCAATTGGTACGATTGTGGACCGCATGAGTGAACTCAAAGGTCTGAGTCGGGATGTCATGAAAAATGAAAATGACCAGAAGACCTATAATCGTGAGTTTAAAGATTTACAGGTCCAGTTAAAGGACATGATTAACGGTACTTTCAACGGGGTCAGCTTATTCGCAATGCATGCTTCGGATAATGACGACGGATCCGTAAGTATCACTCAAGGTGTTTTTGACATTGATGGGGCTCAGGCACATCGCGATCACACCATTGATGTCTTTACAAGTGCAGATGGTAGCAACGGTGCCAAGGTAAGTATTCACAAATCTTTGGCTTGGTCCGCCCTCACCTTTGATTCTGGTGATTTAAGTAAAAAGCTAAATTACGCTGCAGCATACACGGTTGCAACCGGTGATGCCAGTGCTGCGACTGTTGGTCAGTTTGTAGATGTACTTAATGGTCAAAATGTAGTTGTGGGTGACCAAGCATCTTTAGCTAATTTTGATGCAACCACTACTACCGCAACTAAGGCTAGGGCAGGTACTCTTTCAACCCATTCAGAGAAAGA
>CAYPHQ010000074.1:0-5275 GCA_964410595.1 uncultured Thiotrichales bacterium | reverse complement strand
TCTAAATACGCATAATGCATTGTGATTACAGAAACTCTTGGTTAAGAATACTCGATATTATTAGACTGATAAGTCCGCCTAAACGCTTTCCCACACTTTTAAAAAATCTTGCAAATGTGCTTGATTAGACTCTCTCAATAAATTCTTCACACGTAACACTTTTTGCATCAGCAAATCAGGGGATGAACGTCCGCGCATTAATTCATAGTGCAAATAAACTAAATAAGTATTCAATACGTCAGTCTCGCAATAATGGCGTATTTCATCTAGGGCACCTTGCTGATATTTATCCCATACATCAGCGCCGCTCATACCGTATTTACCCGGGTAACCAAGCATAGTGGCAATTTCATCTAATTTAGCGCCACCACGCGGTTGATAATTAGCTAATACATCCATTAAATCGGTGTGGCGTGAATGAAAACGGCTGATGTAATTGTTGAAACGAAAAGACTGGTTATCATCACCTGTTTCCCAATAAGTTGGCGCCTGCACACCATGTAATAGTGAGCGATAGTGCAGCACTGGCAAATCAAACCCACCACCATTCCAACTCACAAGAGTGGGTATATGTTGTTCAAGACCTTCATAAAAACGCTGAATAATCTCTTTTTCAGTGGCATCAATATCACCTAAAGACCAGACTTTCAGTTGCTCACCTTTTTCAAACACTACCGATATGGCTACGATACGTTGCAAATGCAATGGCATAAATTCACTGCCGGTCTTTTGAAATTGCAGATGCTGCATGGCTTTAACCACATCTTTATCTGAAAGATCATCTGTGAGGTTGTGGATTTTTCGTCCTGATTCAACATCAGGCACAGATTCGATATCAAATACGAGTATACTCATGTCACTTTACGCTCTTAAATGTGTGATCACATGCTAACAGTTCAGCACGCACAACTAAACTTTAATCCTTCAGGAATACCCTATGCAAGTGATTATCAAGACACCTACTTTTCACAAGCGGGTGCCATAGAAGAATGTAAGCACGTTTTTATCCAAGGCAATCAGCTCCCTCAACGCTGGTCACAAAAAAACTTTACTATTGCCGAGTTAGGATTTGGCTGTGGTATTAATTTCCTCACTACCGCCAGCGAATGGTTAAAACAAGCACAACCCAATTCACAACTTCATTTTATTAGCTTTGAAAAGCATCCTGTCAAACGCGAAGACTTAAAAAAAATTCATACTCTACTCGAGTGTGATGAGACACTCAGTCGACAGCTGGTCACCCATTACCCACCCCCAGTGATCGGTTCTCATCGCCTGCATTTTGCACAAAAAAAAATCGTTCTCACTCTGGTGCTTGGCGGTGCGTTAGAACAACTTAAAAAGTATGATTTTGAAGCGGATGCCTGGTACCTGGATGGGTTTTCACCCAGCAAAAATCCCTCTCTGTGGAATCAAGAAATCGCACAAAATGTTCATAGACTGACTAAGCCTCAAGGTACATTTAGCACTTATAGCGTGGCGGGCGAGGTGAAAAGAAATTTATCACAAGCAGGTTTTGAGTGTCGCAAGACGGCTGGTTTTGCACAAAAAAATCATATGTTAGTAGGCACCTGTTATAAATCTGATCAACCAGAGCGCTATCATTATCGAGAAAAAAGCTGGTTACATGCCCGACCCGTTATAAGCAATAAAAAAACACACCATGTTGTTATCATTGGCGCTGGCATGGCTGGCTTCAATATTGCTGCTGCATTAGCTCAACGTAACTGGCATTGCACCATCGTCGATAAACATAACAGTATCGCTCAAGAGAGTTCCGGCAACCAAAATGCCATCTTAATGCCGAGATTGAGTGTCGATCATGATATTCAGTCACAACTCACATTGCAGGGATTTTTATATTCTCTGCAACTATTCGAACAACTCAATCAAACCCATCAAGCACCATTGTGGCATCCATGTGGTGCTATTCAAATTCCTCGTGATTCTATGCAAGCCTCACGTATGCAACAGATTCTAGATAATGAGCACTTACCCGCCGAATTAATTCAACCGGTCTCACAGCATCAAGCACAGCAACTAAGTGCTTGCTCAATGAATATGGGAGGTTGGTATATTCCTAAAGCGGGCTGGATTGTACCTGCAGAATTATGCCAAGCACTATGGAATCAATATTCAGACCATATCAACTTTCAAGGTGGCCATGAAATATCGCGCATACAGCAAAAAGAATCTTGCTGGCAAGTTATCGCCCAAAATAAAATTATCGCAGAAGCGGAACATGTAGTAATTGCCAGTGCATATACAAGTAATCTATTTAAACAAACCTCATGGTGTAGCATGCATGCTAAACGCGGTCAGGTCACCTACATACCGGAACAATATAGTTCAGTACATCCCGAAAAAATTCTATGTTCTGATGTTTATTTAACGCCCGCTGTCAATCAACACTATGTGCTAGGAGCATCATTTATTAGTGCCGATACTGACACCCGTATTCGCAAGGCTGAGCATGAAAGCAATATTAACAAGCTCCATAAAATGATCGATTTCAAATTAGATAAACCAACATTCTCACAGCAACTCGATAATATGGGAGGACGTGTCGGTATTAGAGCTGTTGGTCCTGATCGCTTACCCATAATAGGGCAAGTAGCTCAACGCGAAGCATTCATGAACGACTTTTCTGAAATGGCTACTGGCAACACCCGTCATCAGTATCCACGTCCAAACTATTACGACGGATTATATATCGCATGTGGATTTGGATCGCGTGGACTAGCATGGATTCCTCTATGTGCAGAAGCCTTAGCCAGCACCATGAACAATGAACCCAGCCCTTTAAGCACATCGATCACGCGAGCACTCCATCCAAATCGACTCCTCGTCAAACTACTTACTAATAACCACAAGCAAACTTAACCATAAATGCCCGTAGAAATATAGCGATCACCACGATCACAAATAATGACAACAATGGTTGCGTTATCAACGCGTTGTGAGAGTTTAAGTGCTTCAAATAAAGTGGCTCCTGACGAAATGCCTGCAAAAATACCTTCCTCACGACCCAGTCTGACAGCTGTGTTATCGGCATCCTCACGCGTAACATAGAGTAATTGATCGGCTACAGACTCATCAAATATGGCAGGTTCATAGGCTTTTGCCCACTTACGTATACCAGGTATTTGAGAGCCCTCGGCGGGATATATACCAATCATTTGTATATCAGGATTTTTCGCTTTCAGATACTTAGACACTCCCATGATCGTGCCAGTGGTTCCCAGTGAGCACATGAAGTGAGTGATTTCTCCCTCAGTTTGCTGCCAAACTTCTGGCCCGGTAGTCTCATAATGTGCGGCGACATTATCTGGATTAGAAAATTGGTCTAATACTTTCCCTTTGCCCTCAGCTTGCATTTGCAAAGCGACATCACGCGCCCCTTCCATGCCCTGCTCGGCCGAAACTAAAATGAGTTCAGCGCCATAAGCAGTCATAGCTGAACGACGCTCTATAGTCATGGTCTCGGGCATAACCAATATCATTTTAAATCCTTGCACAGCAGCTGCCATAGCCAAAGCAATGCCGGTGTTGCCACTGGTCGGCTCAATTAATGTGTCCCCTGGCTGTATTTCTCCCCGCACTTGTGCAGCTTTAATCATGTTGAGGGCTGGCCGGTCTTTCACTGAACCTGCTGGATTGTTGCCTTCAAGCTTTAAAAGAATAGTGTTGCTTGGGTTTGGATTCATATATTGCAGTTTAACCAGTGGGGTATTTCCCACATAATCCGCCATGGTTTTGTATTTCATAATGTTCTCTTAATAAAATATTCTCTAAGTTTAGTTCGAGTAAATTCTTTTGGCGCGATTCTAATACAGCTAATGACTAAATATCAGCACATGGGCCACTGCATAGGCGCGCTCATCTGCAATGGTTAATAATATGTGTTTATCTGTTAATTCTAACCGTTGTGCGGTTCCTTCCGTAAATGCCAAGCTAGGTTTACCCAGCGCGTCATGCTCGACATACATATCAACAAATCCAATCTCACGTCCTATACCCAAACCTAAGGCTTTAGACATGGCTTCTTTGACGGCGAAACGCTTGGCCACAAAAGCCGCTGGACTTTGGTGCGCATGAAATTCTTCCTGCTCTTTTGGATGCAGGATTTTTTCAATAAATCGTGCTGCATAGTCTTTGGCTAAGATCACCTTGATACGATCGATTTCAACAATATCAATACCTGAGCCGATAGGCATCATGCCGTTCTTCCTTGCATAGCTGCACGCATATTTTCGATAGATTTCGCCAAACCGTTAAATAATGCATCTGCAATGAGCGAATGTCCAATATTTAACTCATTTATATTATTAATATCTGCAATTTGTTTTACATTGCCCAAATGCAAGCCATGACCCGCATTAACAATCAGACCCAATTGCTGAGCGTGTTGTGTTGCCACCTCAATTCTATCGAGCTCATTTTTTTGCAGTTCACCGGTGAGTTCCGCATAATGGCCTGTATGCAGTTCAATAATCGGTGCGCCAATTTCAGCGACAACATCAATCACAATAGGATTAGGCTCGATGAATAAAGACACTTGAATATTGGCCTCTTGCAGAGCCATAGTGAGATCCTGTAAACGCATTTTGTGCGTGATGACATCCAAGCCACCTTCAGTGGTCAATTCTTCCCTCTTTTCAGGCACGATACAGCAGTAATCTGGCTTCACATCAATAGCAATTCGCTGCATTTCACTGGTAGCAGCCATTTCCAAATTCATGCTGCTTTTAATTACCTCACGTGAAGCATAGACATCAGCGTCTTGTATGTGACGTCGGTCTTCACGCAGGTGCATGGTAATACCATCTGCACCGGCCGCCTCAGAAATTTGTATTGCCTGTATAAGGTCAGGATATGGCGTACCACGCACCTGCCTTAAAGTAGTGACGTGATCTAAATTTACTCCTAATCTAACGTTTTCATTTTGCACTTTGTTTTTAAACCTTGTTGTCTCTATTGTTGATCTTGTTTTTGCATCTTCACCATAACAGCTTATTTATTGCTCAGCAGTCGCCGCGTCATCAGTGGCTTGCCATCCATATAATATTTTATCAAACCTCGCAGAAAAGATTTTGCTTGTGGCCAATCTTGTTCAGGTAACGCTCGCAAGCTGAGCTGTTTAAGTAGGCGGCCATTGACTATATCCCATGGCAAGTGGCCAACCGAGTGATTAATACTTATTTCAGTTGGCCCTATGCCAGGTTGATAGCGATAATAAGCCTGCGTTGAAATAGGCTGATGGTGAATATCATGT
>CAYPHQ010000073.1:0-5302 GCA_964410595.1 uncultured Thiotrichales bacterium | reverse complement strand
TGTATTATTTTCCGCACTCGCCTGTGGAGGTTGCGACATGATTTCTAACTGGTGGACTGATTTAGCATGTTGTCGATTAGCTGTGCCTAGACAATCTGCACCAGTATCACCGCCGCCAATGATAACAACATGTTTGTCCTTAGCATCGATAAATTCAGCTGGCTTTTCATCACCCTCACAAATATGGTTCTGCATAGGCAAGTAATCCATCGCCTGATGCACTCCTGATAATTCCCGTCCTTGAACAGGTAAATCACGACGATCACAGGCACCACCTGTCAAAACAATTACATCATACTCAGCGCGCAGTTCATCAACTGCGATGTTTTCTCCCACGTTCGCATTGGTGATAAATGTCACACCCTCCTGCTCCATCTGCTGCATGCGACGATCTAACACGCGTTTTTCCATTTTAAATTCAGGAATACCATAACGCAGTAATCCACCAATACGATCATCACGTTCTAACAAAGCAACATCATGTCCAGCACGTGCAAGTTGTTGAGCGGCGGCCATTCCAGCAGGCCCTGAACCAACAATCGCAATTTTCTTTCCAGTTTTTTGCGTGGGTATTTGTGGCTTAATCCAGCCTTCTTGCCATGCCTTTTCAATAATAGAGAGCTCAACAGCCTTAATATTTACAGGATTATCGTTGATACCTAAAACACAGGCGCCTTCACATGGCGCTGGGCACAGCGTGCCAGTAAATTCTGGGAAGTTATTGGTCGCATGCAAGCGCTCAATGGCTTCTTGCCATTGTTCTCGATAAACCAAATCATTCCAATCTGGTATCAAATTACCTAACGGGCAACCCTGATGACAAAATGGAATGCCACAATCCATACAGCGGGAAGCTTGTTGTTGTAACGGTTCTTTCTCCCATGGCGCCATCACTTGATTGAAGTCTTGTAGACGCTCCTCAACAGGACGATAAGGTTGTTTAGCGCGTTCAATTTCAATAAACCCAGTTACCTTACCCATGTGCTGCCTCCATAACTGCCTCATCTACTGAGGTACCTTCGGCCTTGGCTCGTTTCATCGCTTCTAGTACACGTTTGTAATCTTTAGGCATCACTTTAATGAATTTTGATTGATAGCTTGCCCAATCATTGAGAATTTTTTCTGCCACTGGACTGCGAGTATATGCAAAATGCTTTGTTAACATAGAGCGAACATCTTGAATATCTTCATCTTCAACCAACTCCTCTAAGTGCACCATATCTTGGTTACAGTTAATCTCAAATTGGTCTCGATCTTCTAATACAAACGCTACACCACCTGACATACCGGCAGCAAAGTTACGACCAGTATCACCGATAACAACAATTTTTCCACCCGTCATATACTCACAACAGTGGTCACCTACACCTTCAACGACTGCATTGACTCCACTATTACGCACTGCAAATCGCTCCCCAGCGATACCCCGAACATAAGCTTCACCCTCGGTCGCACCATAGAAACATACGTTACCGACAATTATATTGTCCTCGGCTTTGAAGCTAGCTTTGCGAGACGGATAAACAATTATTTTGCCGCCTGACAAACCTTTGCCAAGATAGTCATTAGAATCGCCCTCCAGTGTCATAGTGACGCCTTTGGGAACAAATGCACCAAAGCTCATACCTGCGGAACCTGTAAAATGTGCCTTAATCGTATCTTCTGGTAATCCTTGACCGCCGTGCTGCTTAGTAATGTTATAGCCCAGTATTGTGCCCACACTGCGATTGGTATTAACAATCGGTAGGGAAACTTCAAGTGCGGTTTTGTCCTTAATCGCTGCTTCACAAGCGGGCACCAGTTGGGTCATATCTAGAGATAACTCCAAGCCATGATCTTGCTTATTTACACAATACAACTTAGTTCCCGCATAGGGCACCGGCTTATGAAGTATTGCTGAGAAGTCTAAACCCTTAGCTTTCCAATGATCGACAGCTTTGATGGTATTTAAACGATCCACTTGGCCAATCATTTCATCAATCGTTCTAAATCCGAGTTGCGCCATGTATTCACGCACTTCGTCAGCAATGAACCTAAAGAAATTTTCAACAAACTCAGGTTGCCCTGCAAACTTCTTGCGTAGTTCAGGATTTTGAGTTGCCACACCCACTGGACAAGTATTGAGATGACATACACGCATCATCACACAGCCCATAACAATTAAAGGAGCCGTTGAGAATCCATATTCCTCAGCACCCAATAGCGCGGCAATTATTACATCGCGGCCCGTCTTCATCTGGCCATCCGTTTGCATCACAATACGGTCCCGCAATCCGTTTTGAACGAGTACTTGCTGAGTCTCAGCCACCCCCAATTCCCACGGCAATCCTGCGTGCTTTAGCGAGTTCATAGGTGAAGCACCTGTTCCTCCATCATAGCCTGAGATAAGCACCACATCAGAATGGGCCTTTGCTACACCAGCAGCAATGGTACCCACTCCCACTTCAGCAACTAATTTGACATGAATTCGTGCTTCAGGATTAGCATTCTTAAGGTCATGTATCAACTGTGCCATGTCCTCAATTGAATAAATATCATGATGAGGTGGTGGAGAAATCAACCCTACACCTGCCGTTGAGTGACGCACCTTCGCGACCCATGGATA
The DNA here is from genome assembly GCA_964410595.1 of uncultured Thiotrichales bacterium. Taxonomy (GTDB): domain Bacteria; phylum Pseudomonadota; class Gammaproteobacteria; order UBA4575; family UBA4575; genus UBA1858. Next base: position 2,697 of record CAYPHQ010000073.1, on the reverse strand, counting down.
CACTTTAGAACCTGGCAACTGACCACCTTCACCTGGCTTAGCACCCTGAGCCATCTTAATTTGAATGTCATCAGCATTGACTAGATACTCACTCGTGACACCAAACCGTCCTGAAGCGACTTGTTTAATCGCACTGCGACGTGAATCACCATTTGCATCCGGCGTGAATCGATCGGGATCTTCGCCTCCCTCACCGGTATTCGATCGACCACCGATGCGATTCATAGCGATCGCTAAAGTCTCGTGAGCTTCAGAGCTAATTGATCCATATGACATCGCACCCGTTGAGAAACGTTTCATAATGTTTTCAATCGGCTCAACCTCTTCAAGTGGAACTGGTGGACGCGATAAATCTAAATCAAACAAGCCTCGCAATGTTGCTAGATGCTCGTTCTGTTGATCGACTTTGCTAGTATATTCCTTGAAAATTTCATACTGCCCTGATTTAGTCGCGTGTTGCAGCTTGAACACAGTTTCCGGATTGAAGAGATGATACTCACCATCACGTCGCCATTGATATTCACCACCCCACTCTAAATCTGCGCGTTTAACAGCACGTGTTGGGAATGCACGTTCATGGTGTACGGAAACTTCGGCAGCCACTTCTTCCAGACCGATACCTCCAATGCGAGAAGCAGTCGAAGTAAAGTATTGATCCACAAAATCCTTATTAAGCCCGATAGCTTCAAATACTTGCGCACCTCGATAAGACTGTACCGAAGATATACCCATCTTAGACATGATCTTGATCAATGATTTATTGATCGATTTGATATAATTGCTCACTGCCTTGTCATATTCCATCTCAGGGATATGACCTTTGTCGATCAGATCACTGATCGATTCAAAAGCCAAATATGGATTCACAGCGCCAATACCATATCCAATCAGAACGGCAAAATGATGAACTTCTCTGGGTTCTCCCGACTCAAGAATCAGTCCCACTTTGGTGCGTGACGCATTACGAATTAGATGGTGATGCACACCTGCCGTCGCTAATAATGCAGGAATTGCAGCATGCTCAGCATCTATACCACGGTCGGACAAAATAATATTTGTGTTGCCATCGAGTATCGCTTTGTCAACCTCAGCACATACCGTTTTCAACGCTGCATCCAAACCTTTACCACCTTCTTTAACCAAATACAGAATACTCACTGTAGCGGTTTTGAAGCCAGGCATATCAACATCACGGATGGTTGCTAACTGTTGATTAGTGAGCACAGGAGAATCGATTTTAATCTGCCTACAACTCTCTGGCGTCGCTTCCAAAAGATTTTGCTCGGCACCGATAGTAGTCGCCACCTGTGTCACCAATTCTTCACGTATCCCATCCAAAGGTGGGTTAGTCACTTGAGCGAACAACTGTTTGAAATAGTCATATAATGGTCTAGAACGATTCGATAACACTGCAAGTGCGGTATCCGTGCCCATAGATCCCAATGGCTCTATACCTTTAGCGGCTGAAGGCGCAATTAATACATCAAGATCTTCATGGGTATAACCAAAAGCTTGTTGACGTTGCAATAACGTATCGGTGTCAGTGTCATAGACATTGCTAGATGGTGGCAACTGATCAATTGACTTAAGGTTGTCTTGCAACCACTGTCCGTAAGGATGCTGACTAGAAAACTCGGATTTGAGCTCTTCGTCTTCTATGATTCTTCCTTGTTTGGTGTCAACCATGAAGATGCGTCCAGGATGCAAACGATCTTTGACAACAATGTCTTCAGGCGGAATATCCAGCACGCCAACTTCCGAAGCCATCACTACCATATCATCCTTAGTCACATAGTAACGTGATGGTCTAAGTCCGTTACGATCCAATACAGCACCAATCACATCCCCATCGGTAAAAGCGACTGAAGCAGGACCATCCCAGGGCTCCATAAGACTGGCATGATACTCATAAAAGGCTTTTCTTTCTGCCGACATGGTTTCATGACCACTCCATGCTTCTGGAATCATCATCAAAATTGCATGCGAGAGTGGTCGCCCACTCATATGTAAAAATTCTATAACATTGTCAAATGTCGCGGAGTCACTGCCACCCTCAATACAGATCGGGAAGAGTTTTTTGAGATCGTCACCAAACAACTCTGATTCACACAGAGATTCACGCGCTCTCATCCAGTTAGAATTGCCTCGTACTGTATTGATCTCGCCATTATGTGCTACATATCGAAATGGGTGGGCAAGCTTCCAAGCTGGGAAAGTATTAGTGGAAAAACGTTGATGAACTAAAGAAATAGCTGATTCAAAGTCTGGGGCCAGAATATCTGGATACATCAGCTCCAACTGCGTGACTGTCAACATTCCTTTATATATAAATGTTCTCGATGACAGTGATGGAATATAAAAACGATCTTTTTCTGATAAATCAGAACCCCAAATCGTATGCTCAGACAGCTTTCTTATAACATAGAGCTTACGCTCGAATGCTTCTATATCTTTAATATTATCAGCACGCTTAATAAAAATCTGTCTAAACGTTGGCTCACCCGATACTGCAGTTGGACCAAGGCTACTATCATCAGTAGGGACATCCCTCCAACCAAGAACAGACTGACCCTCAGCGATGACAATTTCTTCAATCATCGCCTGGCATTGCTCAGATTGACTTGCATCGTTGGGCAAAAACACCAATGCGGCCCCGTAATGACCGTAATCAGGTAGATCAATATTAGCCTCAGCACA
>CAYPHQ010000072.1:0-5317 GCA_964410595.1 uncultured Thiotrichales bacterium | reverse complement strand
CTTATTTAGTCATCCAAAGATTTTGCTAGACATATTTTTCACGCTGCAAAAAAATCCAGAGCTGACGCAGATTGGCAGTAAAAGTATTCGTTTAATCTGCGACAACTTACATTTAATAGACAACGACTTTCGCAATCACACAGAACATAAAAAGCTATTCATCGAAATATTAAGACAACCTCGCTTGATTGCACGCGAATTAAAACGCATGCATAGCTTAGGAGTTTTGGCTGCCTATTGGCCTGCCTTCGGGCGTATTGTTGGTCACATGCAATATGATCTCTATCATGTCTATACGGTTGACCATCATATACTTACAGTACTCACAGAAGCTCGCCGATTAGGTGATAAAGAGCGCAGTCAAGATGATATCAGCGCAATTTTTCATTCACTACCAAAACTAGAAATTCTTTATTTAGCCGCACTATTTCATGATGTTGCCAAAGGTCGAGACGGAGATCATTCCACTGAAGGCTCACAAGAATCAATGCAGTTTTGCCTAGATCATGGCTTGAGCCAGTTTGATGCCACTCTGGTTAGCTGGTTGGTTGAAAACCATTTAATAATGTCTATTACTGCGCAGCATAAAGATCTCAACGAGCCCAGTGTTATTCAAAAATTTACTGATCAAGTATCGAATATCATTCGTTTAAACTATCTCTACTTACTGACCATAGCTGACATCAAAGGGACAAACCCAACTCTATGGAATAATTGGCGTTCAACACTATTAGCAGATCTTTATAAATATACCGCCTTCCAGTTAAGAGCAGGGGCACCCCGAGATAATAGTGCGATTATTGAAGATATTAAGTCATCTGCACTGACTCAATTAGAACAACAAGGGTTGGATCAACAAGAATGCCAACAATTTTGGCAGACACATAATGATGACTATTTCTTAAGACACACTGATGATGAGATCGCATGGCATACTCATATTGCCCTCAATCCAACGAATGAAACTAATACTCACGTGCATGTGCGTGTCTCACCACAACGCGGTAGCACTGAAATATTTATTTACACACCAGACAAAGCTCATTTATTTGCTCAATTAACTGATTGCTTATTACATCATAATTTAAGTATTTTAGATGCTCGCATTATCACCTCTAAAACTTCTATGACGTTTAATACATTCAATGTCACAGATCATTTAGGTCAAGTAGTTGATTGTCAAGAGCAAATAAAAATCATACAAAATGACATTGAACGTGTACTTGCTAGTGATGAAATTGAACACAATCAAGCGAAACAATTTGTGTCTACTCGTATGCTTCATTTTCAAGTGCCCGCTGAGATTAATATTAAAAATGCAGACCATCTGGATCATACTATATTGCACGTCCATGCCGCTGATCATCCGGGTCTGTTAGCCAATATTGCTCAGGCTTTAGCTGCAGCCAACGTAAAAGTCATCGGCGCACGCATCAGCACTCTAGGTGAGAAAGTGCATGATATTTTCCATATTACTCACATGGACGGTAGCAAAATTATCAATACGCAAGAACAAAAAACTCTGAGTGATTATTTACAAGCTCAACTAGCCCCTGCAGATAATCAACACAGCAGCTACATTATTTAATAGGCCGAATATTGACATGAACCCGGATCTCAACAAGTTACATGCTTACCCGTTCGAAAAACTAAAAAATCTCTTTGCAGGTGTCACCGCCAATCCCGACCTCAAACCGATTAATCTGTCGATAGGCGAACCAAAAAGCCCAACGCCTGACCTTATCAAACAGGCTCTCATCGACAATATTGACAGTCTAGCCAAATATCCCAAAACCAAAGGAGAACTAGAATTAAGAAGTGCTATCTGTAATTGGTTACTTCGTCGCTTTAATTTGCCAGAAACAAGTCTAAATCCTGAACGTCATATTCTACCGGTCAATGGCAGTCGCGAGGCTTTATTCGCTATAGCTCAAACGATTATCGATCAGACTCAAGCTGCTACAGTTATCAGTCCTAATCCTTTCTATCAGATTTATGAAGGTGCGGCGCTATTGGCTGGTGCTAAGCTACATTACCTAGACCTAAGTGTGCAAGATGGTAAGTTACCGGCTCTCGATACGGTTGATGCGGCCACTTGGAAGAAAACCCAGATGGTCTATATATGTACTCCATCTAATCCTACCGGCGATGTAATACCACAGGAATCTCTCCAACATCTGATACAACTTGCACATGAATATGATTTCGTCATCATTTCCGACGAATGTTACTCAGAAATATATTTCGATGAACAGCATCCGCCTAAAGGATTACTGCAAGCCTCTCAAGCCTATGGTGATCATAACTATCAACGCTGTCTAGCTTTTTACAGTCTCTCTAAACGCAGTAATGCTCCAGGATTACGATCGGGCTTTGTGGTGGGAGATGAGCAGTTGATTAGCAAATTCTTCAAATATCGCACCTATCATGGTTGTGCTATGCCTATTAGTACTCAAATGGCCAGCGCTGCAGCTTGGAGCGACGAACAGCATGTAGAACTCAATCGCGAACGTTATCGACAGAGTTTTCAAGCTTTCATCGAAGAATTACAAGATATCACCACCATAAATCAGCCTCAGGCAGGTTTTTATATCTGGTTAAATACGCGAATAGATGATGAAGAATTCGCACTTGGGTTATACTCCCAGCACAATGTGACGGTGCTACCCGGACAATATCTTGGTAGAAGCGTGAACGGCACCAATCCTGGCGCACATTATGTGCGTATCGCATTGGTGGCAGCACCACAACAGTGCCGTGAAGCTGCACAAAGAATCAGGCGTTTTATTAGTAGCCATTGTTAAATGGCAACCGTTAAATAATATAGATACAGTTAAGGAAATCACTATGAGTACTCAAGACATCATCGAAGGCGCTTTTGAAGATCGTGCCAATATCTCACCTAGCAATGTAAGCAACGAAGTTAAAGTGGCTGTCATCGAAACTATGGCGCAATTAGATGCTGGTCAACATCGTGTGGCTGAGAAAAAAGATGGTGATTGGGTAGTTAATGAATGGCTTAAGAAAGCTGTTCTACTCTCATTTAGAATAGAAGAAAATAGCGCTATGCAATCTGGCTTTGCTCAATACTATGACAAAGTGCCACCAAAATTTGCTAACCAGTCTGAGCAAGAATTAGCGCAATTAGGTGTGCGCATCGTACCACCTGCCATGGCACGTCGCGGCTCATATATCGCACCTGATGTTGTGCTCATGCCAAGTTTTGTCAATATAGGCGCCTATGTAGATTCAGGTACTATGGTCGACACTTGGGCTACAGTGGGTTCATGTGCGCAGATCGGTAAAAACGTCCACTTGTCTGGTGGTGTGGGTATTGGCGGCGTATTAGAGCCATTACAAGCAGCACCGACTATCATTGAAGACAACTGCTTCATTGGCGCACGCTCAGAAGTAGTTGAGGGTGTGATCGTGGAACAAGGCTCGGTGATTTCAATGGGGGTTTATATCGGCAAAAGCACCAAAATCTTCAATCGTGAAACGGGAGAAGTCAGCTACGGAAGAATTCCGGCAGGCTCAGTTGTGGTCTCTGGTAACTTACCCTCTAAAGATGGTAGTTACAGTCTTTACTGTGCCGTTATCGTCAAGCAAGTGGACGAAAAAACTCGCAGCAAAGTCGGTATCAATGAATTATTAAGAGCTATCGACTGACGGTATTGATCAGTATGATAACTCTGTATGGCATTAACAACTGCGATACTATCAAGAGAGCTCGCTGCTGGTTAGATAATCATAATATTGACTATAACTTCCATGATTTCCGCGTAGACGGCCTAGATCCACTGTTATTGGAATCTTGGGTGCGTGAGCTAGGTTGGGAAACGCTAGTCAATCGCCGTAGCACTACTTGGCGAGCGCTCACTGAAAATGAGAAATCCTCCATGGACGAACAAAGTGCTGTGCAAACCATGCTTGCACAGCCCACCTTGATCAAGCGCCCCGTGCTGGTGACTCAAGAAAATGTTATGGTGGGTTTCAGTGAAAAAAACTACTCAGAGAACCTGTGAATACAACTTTAGAACTCAGCCAACAACTGATTCAAAAACCTTCCATCACTCCTGATGACCAAGGATGCATAGACCTACTTGCTGAACGGCTTAGTACAAGCGGCTTTGAATGCCATATGCTACCTTTTGAGGACGTGTCTAATGCTTGGATCGTGCGTGGAACACAAGCTCCATTATTTGTGTTTGCTGGACATACGGATGTTGTCCCCACTGGCCCTGTTGAAAATTGGACACATCCGCCTTTTGCCGCTCATGTAGAAAACGGTATATTACATGGACGCGGTTCAGCAGATATGAAAACCTCTATCGCTGCCATGACCGTAGCATGTGAAGAATTTATTCAAGAACATCCTGATCACAAAGGCTCGATTGCTTTTCTCCTCACCAGTGATGAAGAAGGCCCGGCCATCAATGGCACTGTCAAAGTCGTTGAACACTTGCAAGCTAACAATATCCATATTGATTATTGTCTTGTGGGCGAACCTTCCAGTACTCAACAGATGGGCGATGTGATTAAAAATGGGCGACGAGGTTCGATCGGCGCGCATTTAATTGTGAAAGGCAAGCAAGGTCACGTCGCTTACCCCCATCTGGCCATTAACCCCATTCATCATTTAGCAGAGATATTAGCCAAGTTGTCAGCCTTAGAATGGGACCAAGGCAATGCTCACTTCCCTGCCACCACCTTTCAAGTCTCTAATATCAAGGCGGGTACAGGGGCAAGTAATGTCATCCCAGCGACTGCAGAAGCGTGGTTCAATTTACGTTTCTCAACAGAAATCACTGCGGATAGCATACAAGCACGCGTAGCAGAAGTATTGAAAGATTTTGATACCGACATAACTTGGAACGTTTCTGGTCAACCATTTATTACAGCAGAAGGACGCTTAGTTGACGCCTGCAAAACCGCCATTAAAAAAATAGTGGGCATCGACACTCAACTCTCCACTGGTGGTGGCACATCAGATGGTCGTTTTATTGCACCGACTGGCGCAGAAGTCGTTGAACTCGGTGTTACTAATGCCAGCATTCATCAAATAGATGAACACACTGATACCCAGCAATTGCTTCAACTTAAAGAGACATACAAAGAAATTCTAAAATCTCTGCTGGCGTAAACCAACAGAGATTTGCGAGATTTTGACTGGTAATAGCGACACCCGATAAGTTCTTTGCTTATCTAAATACGCATAAAGCATCGCGATTGCAGAAACTCTTGGTTAAGAATACTCGATATAATTAGACTGATAAGTCCGCCTAAACGCTTTCCCACACTTTTAAAAAATCTTGCA
>CAYPHQ010000071.1:0-5348 GCA_964410595.1 uncultured Thiotrichales bacterium | reverse complement strand
CGCGCGTGAGCGCTTCGATATGACGCAGTCGTGCTGAAAAGGGCGGTTGTTGATCCATGCTTTGTAACCCCAGTACTTGCATGATTTTTTGTTTCAATGCATCCAGTCCTGCGCCGGTTTTGGCTGAGATATACAGTGCGGAATCAACGTCTCCGTCTGGTGGCGTGTCCTCACTCAATAAATCCGCTTTGTTGATGACCGTGATTGCATGTGGTTGAGTAAGCGTTTGTTGGATTTCATCATCATCACTGAGTGCGCGATCAAATACATGAATTACACAATCGGCATTTTGCATGGCTAGATGAGCCCGTGCGATGCCCTCTTTTTCTACTGCTTCGGCTTGCTCACGAATGCCGGCTGTGTCGAGGAGTCGTAACGTTACACCATGAATATCGATGTCCATACCCACAACGTCGCGAGTAGTGCCGGGAATGTCGGTAACGATGGCGCGGTTTTGAGTACACAAGGCATTAAACAATGAAGATTTTCCCACATTCGGCTTACCGGTTAATACTAACGTGGCACCTTGTTGCAGTTTGGCGCCTTGTTTCGCCACTTCGATAATGTGGTCTAATTGACTTTGTAGCTGTGTGATTAACTGCGCAATTTTTTCACGCGTTTCTAATTCTATGTCTTCGTCGGCAAAATCGAGTGAGGCTTCTATATGGGTACGAATCAAGATTAGTTGTTGCAGTATGTCATTGACTTGTTCAGAGAATTTCCCCTGCATGGATAATACTGCTGACTTCGCGGCTTGTTCTGATCCACTGACAATTAAATCCGCAATCGCTTCTAACTGTGTGAGATCGAGTTTGCCATTTAAAAATGCGCGTTCACTGAATTCACCGGCAATCGCCAACCGCGCACCAAGTTGAGTGAGTCGCGTAAGCAGTTGCTGACAAATATAAGGATTACCATGGGGATGCAGCTCCACAATCTCTTCGCCAGTAAAGGAGTGAGGCTTGGGGAAATAAATCGCCAGCCCTTGATCAATGACACGATCATCTTGATCAAAAAATTGGCTTAAGTGTGCGTAACGCACTTGGAGTTTTTTATGTGTGAGCTGTTGGCTAATGTGCAGTGCTGCAGGGCCAGAAATTCTTATGACAGCGACACCCGCATGCCCTGCAGGTGTCGCTAATGCGCAAATGGTATCTTGTTGGCTCAATGCGTATACAGTTTATTCTGCATAGCGTTTAGTGATGTACCATTGTTGACCAATTGACAACAGGTTATTCACAAACCAATACAATACTAAGCCCGCTGGGAAGAACGCCATAAAGGCCATCATGAATACGGGCATTAACATGAATACTTTTTCTTGCATGGGATCCGTTGGCTTAGGATTCAATTTAAATTGCACCCACATTGAGATACCCATTAACAACGGCAAGATAAATAATGGATCCTTTGAAGATAAATCATCTATCCATAACATGAAAGGCGCATGACGCATTTCAACACTTTCAATCAATACCCAATATAAAGATAAGAATACTGGCATTTGAATTAAAATTGGCAAACACCCACCTAATGGATTAATTTGTTCTTTTTTATACAAATCCCACATAGCTTGATTAAGCTTTTGCTTATCGTCTGCATAACGCTCTCGCAGCGACATCATTTTAGGTTGTACTTTGCGCATGCGTGCCATAGATTTGTAACTGGCTGCAGACAAACGATAGAACACTAACTTGATTAGCAATGTGACTAAGATAATCGCCAAGCCCCAGTTATGTAGGCCTTTGTTAATGAAATCGAGTATCCAGAACAATGGCTTACACAGCGGTGTGAAAATGCCGTAGTCTGTAGTTAGCTCCAGACCCGGTTGTATTTGTTCGATGTATTTTTGTAACTTTGGTCCCACATATAAACGATTTTGAAATGTGTAGGTTTCACCGCGTTCAATCCGCGTGGGTTCTGATCGCATGCCAATGATGTAATCGCTGCCTACCGCTTTATTCACGATATTGGAGTAGTAATCGTTCTTTTCAAATTCTTCTGCTAACCAAGCTGAAAAGAAATAATGCTGTAACATGGCTGCCCAACCACCGGTAATTTGCGCCTTCAAGGGCTTATCAACCATGTCGCCAAATGATAATTTTTCATATTTACCATCATAATAGGCGGCACCTGTGTAAGTCGGTAATCTGAGCAAACTTTTCTCCGTTTCAATGTAACTATGACGTAGTTGCCGATACTGACGACCTAACCAGTCAGCATCACTTTGATTAGAGACTTCGTAATCGATATCTATAAGATATTCACCGCGCTTAAATATCAGGCGTTTAGTGACTTGAATACCTTCATTGTTTTGCCAAGTTAACGGCACGATTAATTCATTATCTCCATCACCTAGCACATAATTATTCTTTTTTGCTGTGAACACTTCGTAATGATTAGGGGCTCGGTGACTAACCTCTTGATTGGCTAATGGATCATGCACGAGTCCGGACTGTACAATGTACGTTTTATTAATATCATCTAACAACACAAACGGTTGATTGGGGTTATCTAGTTCTTCCAAGTAGTCGCTTAACTCAACACGATGAATATCTCCACCACGTGTATTGATCATTAGATTAAATACATCGGTTTTGACCGTGATGTATTCATTTTTTTGTGTGTTGACGACGATCGCTTCCTTAGCTGTTTCTGGCTGCAAGTCATTAGCATCGATTGCATTAGGAATATCTTGCTTAGTGGTTAACGTTTGAATCGGTGCTTCGTAATTTTGTTGTACCTTTGGAGTGGCTGTATTAATTGACGGCAATACTTTTTGTTGTTGCCAAGAACTCCATAATAGATACAAAACAACAATAAGCGATGCATACAAAAAGAAACGTTGATTTTCCATGAGATAGTTTATTTGGCTTTTTTAAAGTTAAATTTTTCAGGCACAGGATCGTGACCGCCTGCGTGCAATGGGTGACATTTTAATAATCGTCTTATTGTAAGGTATCCCCCCTTAATCACCCCATGTTGTTTTACCGCCTCAATGCCATATTGAGAACAAGTTGGCACAAAGCGACATGAGGGAGCTGTCATAGGGCTAATGTAGCGTTGATAAAAACGCAATATTGCAATGACACATTTACTAAACATGATTATGTAAGAACTTCCAGTGTTTTTGAAGCCTCTCGAATAATTTGTCATTCATGAGGTGTGCACTTTTCGCTTTACAAATTACAACTACATCATACGCCGGTAACATGGCTTTATTGTGACGAAAACTCTCGCGAACAATGCGTTTCAAACGATTTCTAGCACTTGCTTGAGACACATTCTTTTTGCTTACAATCACCCCTAGACGAGGCGTGGCGATGGTATTAAGCCTAGCAAGAATAGTGTAGGCAGAGTCCGCCGTTTTGATGGCTTGATCAAATACGTATTTGTAATCTACGGGGGTGAGAAGACGATCTTGACGCGCGAACTTACCACCTATGGCGGCAGGATACGCTAATTTGTTCAGTTTTTGCTTTGAATCAACCGTTACGGACAAAGTACTGCGCGACCACGTGCTCTACGCGCACGGATTACAGCACGACCTCCACGAGTCTTCATTCGAGCTCTGAAGCCATGAGTGCGTTTTCTATGCAAATTACTTGGTTGATATGTCCTTTTCACTTCTATTACCTACGGTCGTTAACGTCTTTACTTACTATTGATGATCTATCTGCTCTTAATGATTCAAATACATATCGTTGATATATGATTATTATAAGTCATGATTTATAAAGCTAATGTGACTCTTAACTCTTAATTTACTGACAATATTTACTAACAATCAGACAGCGATTTCGACAAATCGACGAATATATCCTCAAGGGGGCGAAACATTAATTGTCTGATGATATTTTGTCAACGATTATAATCAGTTTTTGTGCGATGATACGGTCAACTAAGTTTGTTTGACTCATAATAATTACAATAAGCTCCCATTACACATCGAAATCATGACAAGTACACTCTGGAATCTATGTATCACTCAATTAGAATCTGAATTGTCTGATCAATTGCTGAATACATGGATTCGTCCACTTCAAGCTGAAGAAAAAGAACACACACTGTATTTATACGCGCCTAATCGCTTTGTCTTGGATTGGGTAAAAGACCATTACTTGGAGCGGATTAATCAGCTCGTTACCGCTTTTAGTATTGAGAGTAACATTCGACAAGTACTATTACAGATTGGCAGTCGTCTACCTAATCAGCCAAGCACTACCAATATAAAGCCGGCAACACCATCTCCGAAACCTCAACACAATCTCAATCAAGATTTTACTTTTGATAGCTTTGTTGAGGGTAAATCTAATCAACTTGCCAAAGCCGCGGCGCTACAAGTCTCTAATAATCCAGGAAATGCTTACAACCCACTACTTATCTACGGGGGGGTTGGCTTAGGTAAAACCCACTTGATGCATGCCATTGGCAATCAAATTCTTCATGCCAATCCACAAGCTAAAGTGGTTTATTTACACTCTGAACGTTTTGTTCAAGATATGGTTAAAGCGCTTCAACATAACGCGATAGATGAATTTAAGCGTCATTACCGTTCTATGGATGCCCTCTTGATCGATGATATTCAATTTTTCGCAGGTAAAGAACGCTCTCAAGAGGAGTTTTTTCACACTTTTAATGCGCTTTTGGAACGTCAGCAGCAAATTATTATGACCTGTGACCGCTATCCAAAAGAACTTGATGGGCTAGAAGAGCGTCTAAAATCACGTTTCGGTTGGGGGCTAACACAAGCAATAGAACCGCCAGAACTAGAAACACGTGTGGCAATTATGCAAAGTAAAGCCGAAGCGGCCAATGCAAAACTACCCACCGATGTCGCGTTTTTTATCGCTAAACGTATACGCTCTAATATCAGAGAACTGGAAGGAGCTTTACGCCGCGTAATAGCCAATTCACAATTTACTGGTAAGCCAATTACGCTTGATTTTGCAAAAGAAGCCTTACATGACTTGATCACCTTGCAAGATAAATTGATCACCATTGAAAACATACAAAAAACCGTGGCTGAATATTATAAAATACGTGTTGCTGATTTACTTTCTGCGCGTCGTAGTCGATCGATTACACGCCCACGACAATTAGCCATGTCTTTATCAAAAGAACTAACCAATCATAGTTTGCCTGAAATTGGCGATGCTTTTGGTGGCCGTGATCACACCACTGTCTTACATGCTTGTCGCAAGACCAAAGAATTACGTTCCAGTGATACAAAAATTAATGACGATTACACCAGTCTATTGCGTATACTTAGCAACTGAATTTAAGGTGAAATTAATCAGTGAAATGAACAAAGCTGTGGATAACTTCGAGATAATCACTGAATAACT
>CAYPHQ010000070.1:0-5353 GCA_964410595.1 uncultured Thiotrichales bacterium | reverse complement strand
CAATCCCTAGAACATTAGCAATGAGTATGTATGCACATTTAGATTATTCAGTGATTGATGAATTACCACCAGGAAGAAAACCCATTACGACGGTTGCCATGTCTGAACAGCGTCGTGAAGAGATTATTGAACGTATTAATAGTTCTTGTCAGCATGGTGCTCAAGCATATTGGGTGTGTAGTTTAATAGAGGAATCAGAGAGTCTACAAAGCCGGGCCGCTGAAGATACGCATGCTTTGCTGGTTAAGAAAATGCCAGCATTAAATATTGGACTGTTGCATGGCAGGATGAAATCTGTTGAAAAAGAAAAAATCATGCAAGATTTTATTCAAAATAAAATTCATGTACTAGTTGCTACAACTGTGATTGAAGTTGGAGTAGATGTAGCTAATGCCTCATTGATGATTATTGAAAATGCAGAGCGATTCGGTTTGGCACAGTTACATCAACTCCGTGGTCGTGTAGGACGTGGTGATAAACAAAGTAGTTGTGTGTTGTTATACAAAGCGCCTTTAGGTGAGACAGCAAAAAGACGCTTGGATGCTTTGCGTCATATCAGCGATGGATTTGAACTTGCGCATATCGATTTAGAATTGCGTGGGCCAGGCGAGGTCATGGGAACTAAACAATCTGGAGATATGCAAATGCGTATCGCTAATCTTAGTCAAGACATGGCATTGCTTCCGCAGGTTCATAAGGCGGCACAATGGCTGCTAGAAAATCATCCAGAACGAGTGGATGCTTTATTGCAGCGATGGTTGGGCATATCGGTAGAGTACGTGCACGCCTAGTTGCTACAAGACATGTTGTCTAATATGAGTGTTAGCCGGTCAAGGTTCCGATTAGCATGACTCCTACTAAGATGGCGATCAAGCCCAAGCCAGCAAGTAAAAACAATTTGGTGAGTATGCTTGAACTAGGCTTGCGAGCTTGCATGAAACTCAAACCTGTACCAATTATGGCAAGTGCAATCGATCCGTAATACATCATGCTGACACAGCTTGTTTGACAACTTCGACCGCTCTCAAAAGTGCCTCCAAGTAATTGTGAGGTGAGGGCAATAGTTAATCCCCAGGCTACTAGAATGATGATATTGGCGCTTGCTGTATTCATAATTTTTATCACTTGTAATGTTGTTCTGTAAAAAGTCGTGCAACTAATGATCCAGTGACATTATGGACAATTGAAAATAATGCTCCTGGGAGAGCGGCTGCACCTCCAAAGAATTTTACTGCGAGAGCCACAGCCAGTCCAGAATTTTGCATACCAACTTCTAGTGCAACAGTTTTACTTAAATAGTGACTTCTAGTCAGTGCATAGGTGCTGAGGTAGGCGATGATTAGCCCTGACAAGTTGTGAATAAGCACTAAAGTGAACAAAAGCGGGCTGATAGCTAACAAGTTATCATGATTAAGCGCAACGACAATAGCTATCACCAGACAAATCATAATAATGGAGATGTCAGCTCCATAACGTTGTACAGGAGAAATTACTGTTGAAAACCATTGATTTAATACCAATCCTAGAGATACTGGGGCAATTACCATGTAGAGTATATTTATCATCATTGCCCCAACCGGAATCGAAATTGTTGTCTGACAATAAAAAAATACTAGCAAAGGTGTAGCGAAAATTGCTAATGCTGTGCTTATCGCGGTGAGACTGATAGAGAGTGCTACATCACCTTTGCATAAATAACACATCACATTGGAGGCAGTACCACCAGAAACACTGCCTACTAAGATCATCCCTGTTGTCAATAAGGCGTTTAAGTTTGCCCATGAGCTAAGCTGCCAGGCGATGAACGGCATGAAGCCAAATTGTAAGATCAGAGTGAGGATGAGAACATTGACACGACTGAAAGCCCGCTTAAAGTCACTCAATGAGAGTGTCGTGCCCATACAGAACATAATGCCAGCCAGTAGGTAGATAATTATGTTTTTGTAATCCGCAAAAAATTCAGCCTGAAAATAGGCTAATACACCACTTAATACAGCGATTAGAGGGAAGGTTTTTTGTAACCAGCTCATCGTTTATAAAGATACATAGACACTGCCATCTAGAACTTCTATGGGCAGTTTGATTAAAGATTGTTGATAACAGGGGCCATACACACATTCTCCACTTGAAATAGTGAATAATGCTCCATGGCTTGCACATTGGATGTGATCTTGGCTGTTATTGAGAAATTGATGGGGTGACCAATCCAATGGGCCCAGTGTATGGGGACATTGATTTTCATAGGCGTATACCTGATCGTCATGGTAGACAATAAAAATGTTACGCTGAGGTGTAACATCTGTTATAAAAAATCCCAATGATTGTGCGGTGCTAATTTCGTTTAATTTACAGAGTTTAATAAGAGGCATACAGTGAAAGACACTCAGGATGAATATATGGATTCTATGCAGGTTGAAGAAGCATTCTATCAAGCTTTCCGTTTACACGATATTGAATTGATGAAACAGGTATGGCATCAGAGCGATGATGTATTTTGTATACATCCAGGTTCATCGCGAATTTATAGTTATCAGCTGATTATTGCCAGTTGGGAGCATATTTTTTCAGGCAAAGAAGAAATTAATATTCAATTAAGTGACAGTGCGTACACTATGAATGACAATCTCTCGATTCATAATGTGAAAGAAGTGCTTACTATTGATCAGCGAGAATTAGGTACAGTGCTAGCGACTAATATTTATCATCAGACTGACGACCAAGGTTGGAAAATGATTGGTCATCACGGCAGCCCTGCCTTTATGGATTCAGATACACGCGTTAGCCATAATCTGCATTAAAACGTTGTCTATGCACATACATAAATATTGCGTATTGAGATGGTCAATAATGGGTCAACGTTACCAATAGTTAATGCGCTACCATGCAAGCGGGATTAATAAATAAAGTAAAAAACTAAACAAGCAGATAACAGTAGGGCAACCCACACCACCATCAGGCTGACAGAACTACCGCTGGCTACCGCACTTTGCGGGCCACTAGTTTGAGTAATCAATCGTACTACGCGGTACATCGTATCGAATCGAACTGTCTGCCAAGCGTTCAAGCTGACCGCGAATAGTCTAGATAAATAGCTAAGTATATTTTTGCACAGCTTACGATAGAACCAATCTGTATCTAAGTTGATTGCGGGCATCGCTTTTGGATACCAGCCATTTTTGATTAATACCACAAAAGCCAGCAAGGCAAAGAATACCAGCTGTAATTGAGCAATAACGTGGTCCATAGTGTAGGGATGATACTCCATAGCATAAGGCAGATAGGCATACAGTAAGCTGGGGAATAAACCGATAAATAGGCAGGCGAACGCGGCAATAGCCATGGCCAATAACATATTGGTCGGAGCTTCTTCACATTGCAGTCCAGAGTGATGTGAAAAGAAACTTGCATAAGGCACTCGTAAGCCAGTGTTATCTAAAATACCTGACACACATAATAATGCTAACCAAATTAACCAAAGGCCTTCTTCTGCCACTGCAAATAAAATAATCCCTTTGGCAACGAAACCACTGAATAGTGGAAACGCAGAAATTGATACTGCACCAATGATGCAAAATGTCGTCGTCCATGGCATGGATTTATATAAGCCACCTAGTTGTGAGGCTTTGGCAGTCCCTGTGCGATATAACACGGCGCCCATGCTCATGAATAAGAGAGATTTATATAGAATATGTGCAAAAGCATGAGCCGCAGTTCCATTGAGTGATAGTTCTGTGCCAATGCCAATACCTACCACCATAAAGCCTAGCTGATTGTTCAAGCTATAAGATAATAGGCGCCTCAGATTATTTTCAATAATCACAAACATAACGGGAAAGATGGCCATAACAGTGCCAATCCAGATTAATGATTCGGTGCCTGCATAGGCACGGGCTAAACAATAGACAGCAAGCTTCGTAGTGAAGACTGAAAGCGCAACCGAACCTGTGGGACTGGCCTCTGGATATGCATCTTGTAACCAGTTATGTAATAGCGGGAAGGCGCATTTGATCGCAAAAGCGATGAAAATCAACCATCCTGCTCCGGTCTCAAGACCGATATGAGCAAACACCAGACTTTGTTCGTTTTGGAAATGTAACAAGCTACCTAATAATAACAACAGGCCTGACGTAATATGAACCAGTAGGTAACGCATGCCTGCATTTTTGGCGCGCTCTGTTCGGCCAGCAAACACAATAACCGCAGATGATAGCGCACTAATCTCCCAGCAGATGAAGAGGGTGAGCAAATCACCTGCTAGCACGGCTGTGATGACAGAACCTGCATAAATAGGCAAGGTAATTTGTTCGACACGATCTTTGTTATGGTATGAATATAATGCGGCAATAAAGGTTGCGATAATAAATATGAGGGTGAAAATCCAACTTAAGCCGTCTATGTGTAATGGATGCAATTGATAACCCATCAGTGACATTTGCGTGCTCAGCGTATCAGGTAAGTTTAAAAAGGCTGATAGCGCAACCAGCGGTAAAACCAGTGTTGTTATGAGGCGTAGTCGATAGGGTAATAGAGCAATGACTATACCGCCCAGAATTAATATCGCACCTGGGTGTGAGAATAAATATGCCCACGTAAAATCAGTCATAGTAATCCTCGCGGCGTTTAACTATTTTGCGTAATAGTCGTGCACATAGGCTAAGTGCCACAAAGGCAAAAAAACCAAAGGCTGGGAAAAAGCCAAAAGTTTCTTCAAAAGCGAAATGTCCATGCTTGTGATAGAACACATCCACACACAATAAAATCATGCACATGAGCACTATTAAGACGATTATCATATTGAGAAGTTTTTTATTTTCTAACATCACGCGTTAAGGGATTCTCTGCAAAAATTCATAGAAATATGGCATTAGAAAGAACAATAGCAAACATAGTAATGCAGTCATAGACAGTGGGATGAGTAAGCTCTTTGGTGCTTCTTGATATTGGGGTTCAGTGCTTGCAGGTCGATTGATAAAAGCGTTTATAGCAATTGGCATTAGATACATGATATTTAATAAGGTACTGATAAGGAATGCCACAGCAAGCACTATTTGACCTGAGCTTAGCGCACCATCAATTAAGAACCATTTACTCCAGCTGCCGACCATAGGAGGGAGGCCGATGATGCTTATGGCAGCAATAGTGTAGGCAAACATGGTGAAAGGCATTTGATAACCAATGCCACGCATATCCTTAATAGAAGTTTTTTTAGTGACCGTATAAATTGCTCCGGCACAGAAAAATAGAGTGATTTTACCCACTGCATGAGTGGCCAAATGCATGCTTGCTCCAATCATACTGACTGAAGTAGCTAATGCAGCACCGAGCACAATATAAGCCAACTGACTGATAGTGG
>CAYPHQ010000069.1:0-5386 GCA_964410595.1 uncultured Thiotrichales bacterium | reverse complement strand
AAATGTGGAGATAGTCGCTGCTAAACTTTTTCAATCAACTCTATCAGTGAATCATCAATAACATATTGTTGATTTAAAAACTGCTTAACAGGCCATATACCAATCACACTATTACAAACAAATAAACTCCTAGCCTGCTGCAAGTCCTTTAATGTCAAATTCGCCTCTGTGCACTGGAAATTCAAATCAATTGCATGCATTAATAGCCATTGACGCATGACTCCATTTATTCCTGAATACTCCAATATTGGTGTTTTCCATCCATCATCAGTATGTATAAAGACATTACTCATCGTGCCTTCAATAATCTGCTCCTGATTATTGAGCATCAAAATTTCAGCACAGTCTTGTGGCCATTCATAACAAGCCATGACTTGCTCAAGTCGGTTCAAGTGTTTTAAACCAGCCAGCAATTTATTATCAGCTAACCTAAACTCACTCACTCCTAACTGAATTCCCTTAAGATAATACTCATCAGGAATTTGTGGACATGGGCTTTTATAAATAATACGACTGGCAGTGAGATCATTATGATCAAATCGATAACCACGAGCACGAACACCACGAGTGATAATGACTTTGATTACACAATCTTCTCCTGCGGCTACTGATTCAATTTCTTGCCTGAGCTGGCTTTCATCTGGTGTTGGCAAGTGCAGCCTCACACATCCATTTAATAGACGTTGCATGTGCAAGTCCACTAACACGGGATTACCTTGGTCACATAGAATGGTCTCAAAAAGTCCATCCCCATATAGCAGCCCTCTATCTTCTATAGATATGCATTGTGCTGGCTCACCATTTACGAGCATAGTATCTTCCAATCAGATTATTATCAGTCAATTATAAAAGAATGTGGCATGTGTAGATGATTTCATACCTGCAAGTAATTTAACAGGCAATATAGCGGATATATGTTGGGTTTTCAGAACTGGAGTGTTAGTAAATTGCGTCACGCATGAGACGATAACAGCTTGCCAGTCGATCTTTACTTCAGCACTAGTCAAGTAAGAATATTTACCTGAGAAGTCCATATGAATGCAATCACACTAGGCTCTGTGGAGTTCGTCACAATCGACTTCGCGAATTCAAGCTGATTTGAGCATACAAATCTTCAGCTAGATAGCTTAATACAATGACCAATTTATACGTCACCGATGATTAGTTAGCTCTAACTGTTCTGAAACGGTTCGCCTGCCATGCTAGCTAAATGCGCTAGTGAGATATCTTGCCTAGATACGTTTAAATATTAATGTGCCATTGGTGCCACCAAAACCAAACGAATTAGACACAGCTACATCAATTTGCATCTCTCGTGCTTGATTAGGGCAATAATCCAGGTCGCAATCAGGATCTGGTGTTTCATAGTTTATCGTTGGCGGTGCTGTATTGTTCTCTAATGCTAGTACCGAGAAAACAGCTTCTATTCCACCTGCAGCACCCAGAAGGTGCCCAGTCATTGATTTCGATGAGCTGATGGTCACCTTGTAAGCATGATCACCCAAAGCCGCTTTGAGCCCTTCTGTTTCGGCAATGTCGCCAGCAGGTGTTGATGTACCATGGGCATTCACATAGTCGATTTGATCTGCATTCAATCCTGCATCATTGAGAGCATTGCGCATGCAACGAGCAGCTCCAAGTCCTCCTTCTGCTGGTTGTGTCATATGATGAGCGTCACTGCTCATGCCATACCCTGCGAGCTCGCAATAGATATGTGCCCCACGTGCCTTTGCCATTTCATATTCTTCAAGCATTAACACACCGGCCCCATCACCAAGAACAAATCCGTCGCGTTCTTTATCCCATGGACGACTAGCTCCTTCTGGATCATCATTATGAGATGCACACAATGCACGTGCTGCAGCAAAACCACCAACGCCTAGATGACAACTGGCCATTTCAGCTCCACCCGCCACCATCGCATCCACATCACCATAAGCTATCATCCTTGCAGCGTCTCCAATACTATGAGTCCCTGACGCACATGCTGAAACAATAGACATATTCGGTCCTTGCAGACCATACATAATGGAGAGGTTTCCTGACACCATATTGACAATATTCGATGGCACAAAAAATGGGGATATCTTTCTTGGCCCATTTTTCATAAAGCTTGCATAACTCTTTTCAATGCCGGGTAAACCACCAATACCCGAGCCAATCAGTACGCCGATACGTTCAGCATTTTCCTCTGTCACTTCAAGACCAGAATCTTTAATTGCTTGTATCCCTGCGCCGAGTCCATAGTGGATAAAGGGATCCATTTTTTTCTGATCTTTTTTTGGAATGTAATCATCAGCATTAAAGCCTTTGACAGCTCCTGCTATTTGAACGCTGAATTCAGAGGGGTCAAATGCTTGTATTCTAGAAATCCCACTAATACCTGCAGAAAGATCATTCCATGCAGATTCAATAGTTGACCCAACTGGGGATACGATACCTAAACCGGTGACTACTACTCTTCTTGAGGACACAGACTTATATTTTTATGGTTTTGATGGTTGTTATTGGATAATTAATTACGTTATTGGTTCGCGTGCACGTAATCAATTGCTTGTTTGACTGTTGTAATCTTTTCCGCCTCTTCATCAGGAATCTCACATTCAAATTCCTCTTCTAGAGCCATTACAAGCTCAACGGTGTCTAATGAATCTGCGCCTAAATCATCAACAAATGAAGATTCATCTTTTACTTCATCTTCACCTACGCCTAATTGTTCAACAACGATTTGTTTTACTCGCTCTTCAATGGTGCTCATTCGTGATCCTCAAATTTTTAGTTATGTACAGCTGGAAAGTTCGCCATTGTAGTGAAAACTAAGAGTTCTATCTACTATTGATTGAGCTTCACACGAAAGCTCCTTACAACTGAACTTTATAGGAAATATAAATAACAAATACAGATAGTTACAACACAATCATAATCTATAAAATCAATTTTATTATCATCGATGATGGAACCTGCCCCAAAAAAACCGCCCAATTGTGCATAAATCCATCAATTTATTCCATGTGCATACCCCCATTCACATGCAATGTATGCCCAGTAATATAGCTAGCATCTTCACTGGCTAGGAATCTTACTGCCTGAGCAATTTCTTCTGCTTGGCCTAAACGCGCCATTGGAACAGAAGCTAAGATATGATTTCTCTGTTCATCACTTAATTCGTCCGTCATATCTGTCTGAATAAATCCCGGTGCTACACAATTCACCGTAATACCACGATTAGCCACCTCTCGTGCCAGTGATTTTGTAAAACCGAACATACCCGATTTACTACTGGAGTAGTTAACTTGACCAGGATTACCTGTCGCCCCAACTACTGACGAAATATTAATAATACGACCATGCTTATTTTTCATCATGCCACGCAAACAGGCCTTGCTAGTTAAGAAAATTGAACGCAAATTAGTTTGATAAACCTGTTCCCACTGATCCAGCTTCATTCTCATCATAAGTGTGTCACGAGTAATACCTGCATTATTCACTAACACTTCAATCACACCAAACTCTTCAGTTATCGCCTTCATACACTCATCGACAGACTCTTCATTACATACATCCAACACCATGCCCTTACCTTGAATACCTTGTGCTGCCAAATATTCAGATATTTTATTAGCACCTGCAGACGAAGTTGCTGTACCGATAACACGAGCTTTATTTTTACCCAGTTCTATTGCAATAGCTTTACCAATCCCACGGCTAGCACCTGTAACCAAAACCACCTTATCCTTTAACATGATTATTCCTCTATAATTTTAATTGCCTGTTCTAAAGATGCATTATCAAACACACATACAGATTTGATAGTTTTATCTATTCTTTTGTTTAGGCCTGTCAGCACCTTGCCCGGCCCCATCTCGATAATACATTCGGCTTGAGCATTAATAGTATGAATAGTGTTAACCCATGGCACCGGTGAATGTAACTGCGCTTGTAGCGCCATAGTCATATCCTCAATGGAACTTGGACTAGTCATAGTCGTATTTTGCAGCACCGGTATAGATGGCAAATTAAAATCAACATCATCCAGAGCAATAGCAAATTTCTCTGCCGCTGTTCGCATTAAGCTAGAATGTGCAGGCACCGACACAGGTAATTTCAACGCACGCTTGGCTCCATTTTCTTTTGCCAGCTCAATTAGCTGTATGATCGCTTGAGCATGCCCCGCAACTACGACTTGACCAGGTGCATTATAATTTACCGCTTCTACGCTAAATTCTCCTGCACTCACTTGTGCACATAATTGCTCCAACACCGAATCCTCCATGCCCAGTATTGCCGCCATCGCCCCAACACCCTCGGGAACAGCCTCTTGCATGAATTGTCCGCGTATATGGGCCAGCTTCACCGCTTGAGAAAAACTTAAGGCTTGTGCGCAGGTAAGTGCCGAAACCTCACCGAAACTGTGTCCAGCCATGACTGTAGCTGACTTTGAAGTTGACAGATTCCAGATATTCCAAATAGCATAACTGGCCGCCAACATGATCGGTTGGGTATTTTGAGTTTGATTCAATAACTCAGCAGGACCCGCTTGAACTATTTGCCATAAATCAATTTCAATCACTTCAGAAGCTTCTTGAAAATATTCCTTAACTAGTGAAAAGCTCTCAGCAAAATCACTTACCATACCCACAGATTGTGAGCCCTGCCCAGGAAATACACATGCAAATTCCATAATTTTCTCAATTTTTAATTAATTTATAGATTCAATTCATAATAATCTAACAGAAAAACCTTGTTTTACTCGGTTAGATAACGATAATGTCGCCCACAGCACTAAACATCTTAAGGAGATGCATGGCAAAAGAAGATCATATTGAAATGGAAGGCACTATAGTTGAAACTCTACCGAATACTATGTTTCGAGTCGAGCTTGAAAACGGACATGTTGTCACTGCCCATATCTCAGGAAGAATGCGTAAGAATTATATTCGTATTTTAACCGGTGACAAAGTCACGGTCGAACTTACCCCTTATGATTTAAGCAAAGGCCGAATTACCTATCGCGCTCGCTAACATTCTACATGCTGTTTGTGCTCTGAATAATCAAGGTATAGCTCATTATCAACAACAGATACATGGACTACTCCACCCTTGGCCAAATCTCCGAATAAAATAGCCTCTGACAGAGGTCGTTTGATGTGCTCTTGTAAAACTCTAGCCATCGGTCTTGCACCCATTTGCGGATCATAGCCTTTTTTGCCTATCCAGCTTCGTGCAGCCTCATCAACGATGAGGTCAACTTTCTTCTGGCTCAACTGGCTTTCAAGTTGGGCGATAAATTTATCAACAACGCTTGAGAGAGTCCTCTCATCCAGAGGGGCGAATTGAATAATAGCGTCTAATCGGTTTCTGAATTCGGGTGTAAACAATCGTTTGA
>CAYPHQ010000068.1:0-5394 GCA_964410595.1 uncultured Thiotrichales bacterium | reverse complement strand
AAGCTTGCAGCCACTCTTTTATGACTAACTGGCCTCGCGACTATTGGTTTAGTTACTTTACCCTTATCATCAATATAATTACTCCAAGAACCCACACCAACATAATCTTGATGTCTGTCAAGAAACCGCTTCTGTTTAATCAAGCGATTCTTCATCATGAGATCATCACTATCTAGTATTGCTAGATATTCGCCCTCAGCGTATTGAAGGCCTATGTTTCTTGTTTTTGGAATCCCCAAATTTTCTTTGTTCTCAATAAGAGTGATTCTGTCATCATCAAACTGTCGTATGATTTCTACAGAGTTATCCCTAGAAGCATCATCGACCAATAATAATTGAAAATCTTTGTAACTTTGGTCAAGAACGCTTTGTATAGTTTCTGCAATGTATTTCTGTCGATTATAGACAGGGACAAACACTGTGATTTTGGCAGTCATTATTTTGTAATTTTAAATATACGTCGAGCGATCGTCCGAGTTGATGCCTTTTTTATAACTACAATGAAGACTTTACGGTATCTATCCTGAGGGCAATTTATTTGTTGCACTCCATGCCAAGAATTTCCATTACGTATAAATAATAAACTACGATTACCTATCGATTCCGCTTTAAAATGTTTATTAAAGTCTGAAAATGATGGGTTAGAAGAGCGCTTAAATCGACCTTCATCGTCTAGTATGAGTGTATCCCCTCCCCAATCACTGTGCCAATCTTGTTCTGTATTCAAGTAAAATATATGAGAACCAATTTTACTATTAGAATCACAATGAGGCGATACTGAACAACCGTTAGGCGTGTAGTGCCAGTGAAAATCTAGCTCTATATTTTTACTTCCAGCAATCCTATATATAAAGTCACAATATTCATCTGACTTCAGTTCATTAACAAAAGCATGCCATGAATCTGAAATTGGCAAATCAGGATGATAATCAAGTGCCAAACGATCGTGACTCATCTGACCAAATTTGCGTTTTTTACCAAATACTTGCTTGAAGATTTCTTTGCTTGGAAGTGTATCAATAAGTTCTTGGTATTTATCAGCATGAATGCATTCATCAATGGCTGACCAAGGATAAGGCTGAGTCGTTCTGAATACCTTCTCACTGAAACCTGATAAAATTTGATTATTCAGATAATGCATAAACTTCTCAATGTCCCAAACTATGCTTTTTTATAAAAGTCACCAACCTCTCCATCTCAAGCTGAGGATTCCTTAGCGAATGATAATTCTCAAGAGATTCTGCATCTTCTAAGTATTTTATGTAACCCCTACTATGTAAATTATCTAAAAATAAATCCAAATCTCTAAGCGAGGTAATAAAACCGTATTCTACGGCCTTATCAAATAAACGACTCAATATATTCTGCTGTTTAGGCATGCCCCTATAGTTACCGCGCCCTAGCGGAAATCGACAAAAATTGCGCACAGCCTCCACACCACTTATGAGCAAATCAGCATGTTTAGGAAGTTTATGCACAAACACAGGTTTCCTAGTCTTACACAATTCAGACACCATTGATGCACTATCACCCGTAACCACAATGGCCTGCGCCAGTCGTACAAAATCTTGATAAGGATTTTTTAAGTTTGCAGCCCATGTATACGATTGATAAGGCACATCTAGTTGCGAGGCAAAACATTCCACTGCAAAATCAGGTGTACGCGGACTTGTAGTGATCAATACTGAGAAACCCTGTTGTCGCGCATATGAATTGATCATTTGCGCCATCTCACTCAAGTAAGCTGGTGTCATTTTATAAGGTCGACTATTACCTCCCAGTACCACCGTAAGATATGGTGCAGACAGGCCTGATTGTGTAACTGCATCTTCGCTGTTATGTTTTTGCGATACATCTGAATTAAGTTGATTGAGTGTGAGACTATTAATGTAGACGTTTTCTCGCAGGGGTAATTGATATTGCGGGGTTGTCACGATCAAATCAAAATGTCTCAATCCGCACCATGGTCTGCCAATATGAATCAATCTAGTGGAAGGCGATTGAGATTTTATCCATCGTGCCACTGGCGCCGATCTTCGACCTGAAGAAATAACTATATCAGGCCAAGGTGGATTGAGATGCTCAGATGATTTCAGGCCCAGCAAAGAATTTCTTCGTACATAATTTGGTATATGGTTAGTGATATTAAAATCCAGTTTTTTTTCCTCGATATATTCAGAGAGCTGTGAGGCTAGATTCAATATCTGACTGTTATCGCCACGCCTATGAGTAATTAAGGCCCAAATTGTTGGTTGAGAATGTTCGTAGGCTGATGTGCTAGCACCCTCTAGCGTGTCCAACTCACACTCCAAGTCTTCCCACAGATATGCCAGCGTATGATGGTGGTAAGAATATTGTTCTGGTGTGGGTCGCCAAGGCTGAGTATGTAGAGCGGTATAATGTAGGCACTTAATTTTTTCTAGCGGATGCTCACAATCACGTGTATTCCATCCTTCATCACATACAGTCCATAAAGTTTTGTTTTGAATAACAGAATCATGAAGTTGCTTTTTTGTCTTACTGGTAGCTTGTTGTAGATTCCACAACTCGCCCATTTTAGCGCAATTGATCAACATCACTGAGGTGTCATTAGGTGACACTGACATATATCCGGCTTCACCCATATCACAGTCAAACAGCAACCCCGGGTCAGTGAGATATATTTGATCAACATCGTTATATATCGCTTTTCCCTTAAAGCCAGCAAATTCAGGGATAGCAAATCTATATAATGTAAAGCCTGTGCGCCAGCTAGAATTATCGAATCCTGTGAGATTATCCATCAAATAGATTTCATATCGACGAGCTGGATTTCGATATTTTTCAACAGAGTAAATGAATACACGCTGTGCTCTTTGTTGGGCAATTTCTGTGCCCAGAAAAATTCTTACCGTAGATAGATTAGACTTTTGAGTGTTCTCCGCCTCAAACACAATCACACTTGGCCAATCAGGGTTATTTGGATTAGCAATTGGGCTGTATCGAGCTTTCATATTGGATGCAAACAAAGTTTCCTACTAATAAAACTCAAATTTCACATAATGATAATGTTGTGAGTCGAGTGTCAAATTTCCTAGCAATAGTTTACACCATCAAACAGGCGGTTGGGGAGTTTTGAGCATCACGACATGTCCTGCCACAATCAAAGTGTTGCGCACAGACTTTATAGTGGTTGGTAGGTAAATCTGGACAATAATGAGCACATAGCCCAAATCACCGAAGCTAGCGTGCTCTTACACGACTTGCGCAACGCTGCCCACGGCAAGCCTTTGAGCAGTATTTAACCTGCTCCCAGCAATTTTGCCATTTTTTCCTCCAAGTAAACGGCCTTCCGCATACAATACACACTTTGGTGGGCAAGTTTTCTTTATTAACGCCTTTAGGCATAGTCTTTCATACATTACAGAAATTTGTTTAGTGCCTGCACAACTGTCACTGTATATTATCCGTCAATAAACTTCATAAGACTATGCCAACAGACCCAGATGATATAGACCGAATAATCGAAATGGCTTGGGAGGATCGAACTCCTTTTGAGGCCATCTACCATCAATTTGGTTTCAAAGAAAACCAAGTAAGGCAACTTATGCGCAAACACATGAAAACCTCATCATTCAAGTTGTGGCGAGCACGTGTTCGTGGCCGAAAAACTAAGCATATCGCTGCCCGCGGCTATGAAGTGGGTCGATTTAGATCCAGCATGCAGCGAACGCGCTAACATCATGTCAAAGCTCAGAGTCGTTCTTGGGGATCAACTGAATTTAGCCATCAGCTCGTTGCGTGACTGTGATAGCAAACATGACATCATTCTGATGTGCGAAGTCAAGACAGAAGCTAACATCGTTCCTCATCATAAGAAAAAATTAGTACTGGTTTTCAGCGCCATGCGTCATTTCGCCAAAGAGTTAGAACTGCAAGGCTTTCAAGTTGATTATGTAGAGTATAGAGACAAACATAATCATGGCGACTTTAAAAATGAAATCTTGCGAGCTTGTCAACGTCACTCAACTAATGACATCCTTATTACTCAACCTAGTGAACATCGCGTTGATGCCATAATTCAAGACCTGGCCAATCATTCACAACTAAATGTAGAGATCCGAGATGACGATCGTTTTCTATGTTCTCATGATGAGTTCAATCAATGGGCGCATGGCAAGCAGTCATTACGCATGGAGAATTTTTATCGCATGATGCGAGTCAGCCATGATGTATTAATGGATGGGACTGACCCTGTCGGTGGACGTTGGAACTATGATGCTGAGAATCGCAAAACCCCTAAACACTCCATAGATATACCCAGACCATATCAGCAAACTAATGATGCGATTACCACTGAAGTCATTGATATGGTTGAACAGGAATTTGCATCACATTTTGGTGATTTAGAATCATTTGAGTTTGCCGTTACACGCTCTCAAGCATTGGCCGTACTGGAACAATTCATACAAGAAAGACTAATCAATTTTGGAGATTATCAGGATGCCATGTTGGAGGGCGAGCCATGGTTATATCACTCTCATATCAGTCTATATTTAAATATTGGCTTATTGTTACCCAATGAGGTCATTCGAGCAGTTGAGCGCGCCTATTATCAAGATAAGGCACCCATCAATGCTGTAGAAGGTTTTATTCGCCAAGTCCTAGGATGGAGAGAATACATCAGAGGCGTATACTGGTTATCTGGCCCTAGTTATAAGCAACTCAATCACCTCAATGCGCAAAACAAACTGCCAAGTTTTTTCTGGACGGCAAACACTGAACTTAATTGTCTAAAACAATGCATCACTGAGACCAGACAAAATGCTTATGCTCATCACATACAACGATTAATGGTGTTAGGAAATTTTACCCTACTTACGGGCATACATCCCGATGATGTTAACGAATGGTATCTGGCAGTGTACGCAGATGCATATGAGTGGGTTGAATTACCCAATGTCAGCGGTATGGTGTTACATGCAGATGGTGGCCGACTAGCAAGCAAACCCTACGCTGCTAGTGGTGCATACATCAATAAAATGTCTAATTATTGTAAGAATTGTCGTTATAAAGTCAGCCAGAAAAATGGACCTGACGCTTGTCCGTTCAATTATCTCTATTGGAACTTTATGATCAAGAATCGCAAACAATTGGAAAACAATCACAGATTAGGCATGAGTTATAGAACTCTTGACAAAATGTCACCTGAAAAATTAGCAATGATACAGTCTGATAGCCAAACTTTTTGGGATTCAATAGACACCTAAAGCGTCAAACTATTTAAACACACTGAGTTGCATATACCCTCATCACAATCAATATGTGAGCAAATAAAATCATGCAAATCGATAAGTTCCACTCTCATAGCCTACTCCCATATGATGGGTTCGCATTTCTATTAAATAATTTTCT
>CAYPHQ010000067.1:0-5461 GCA_964410595.1 uncultured Thiotrichales bacterium | reverse complement strand
CTGCACTCAGATGCGGTTCAGTTGAAGTCTCAAGTATTTCTAGAATTTTCATTCTTGGAAGTGTGACTTTCAGGCCTGCTTTTCTAAGATCTTGGTTTTCCATAATTGTATGATTCCAGCTACTGAACTGTAACTATATCAATTTTGTTGCAGGCACAACATGGAAACTCTCTAATTCTTTGTGCGTAAGCGAAAATATTTTAAATTTCGCATCAAATTCACTACAGCGTGCTCAAATGTCTGTTCGCTATTAAGTTTACAATAGTCCAGTAGCCACGTTTGTAACTGAGCAACATCTTTGCTGTCACCTAATATCGAGTAAGTATCCTCTTCATAGACATTATAGGCGGTCATATAGCCGGCTAACCAGCTGAGATAGTAGGCGCCATGAGCGTCATATTCGTGCACGAATGCATTACAAGTGTTATTACCGAGGCCCATGGTATTGTGTTGACCTGAGGCATCTTTGGCTGATAGCAGGTGGGGCGCTGACAATAACAGTGTCACACTTAAGAGTTTGATGATGGTTGGCGTAATGTTCATATATTTATTAACATGTTGATGTAAATAAATGATTTATATGATTTATAAATAAAAAACCCGCCTTGCGGCGGGTCTTGAATTCGCCCGAATGACACATCCTACTTTCGACAATTTATCGTTTTTTTATTACCTGCTTGGCAAGCTTGTCTGGGCCGATGTGCACGGCGTTAGTGCTGTTGATTCTTAGGCTTATTTTTAGTGTTATGGCACCTAAGATCTCATCCAGGGGTTCAGATTATCATAACTTTGCACGATGTAAACGTTTAATTTTTATTCTTATGGACTTTTGATAGCGCTGGTGAGTGATTTTTAGATTAGAGAATGCGCTGTCTTTTAATCTAAAACCTCGTTCATTTCTATATTTTTGAAAGGGATTTGTAAGACATAAAAAACTCAAAAAAACAATCATAAGTATATGATTATTATGACTAATAACAGTCAAAGAATCTTATTAGTCATAAGGTTTTAAAGCAGAGATGAGGCATCCAGGGCCTAGCCCAGTATTAATAACAACCTAAATTATTCAAATGATTAGAAGATGGTTAAATAAGCAAAATCGCTCAAAATAGCATACATCATGTGTTGAATATCGCTATTCCATGAGCATGGTCTATTGATACTATTGAATTAAGATTTTAGTCACTAATCACTCACACAGAATTAGTGTGATCAGAGGACTTTGAGTTAGTTTTCTCGCGAGGCCCGTTTTCGCTCATGCTCCAGTAAATGCTTCTTACGTATACGAATCGACATTGGCGTCACTTCGACCAATTCATCATCATCTATAAATTCCAAAGCATACTCTAATGTGACATTAATTGGGGTGGTTAATACAAT
This sequence comes from uncultured Thiotrichales bacterium, assembly GCA_964410595.1. Classification (GTDB taxonomy): domain Bacteria; phylum Pseudomonadota; class Gammaproteobacteria; order UBA4575; family UBA4575; genus UBA1858. Next base: position 4,081 of record CAYPHQ010000067.1, on the reverse strand, counting down.
GTTCTCATCCGTGCCTGAAGCTCTAACGTTGGTTAGCTGCTTACCTTTCAGTGGATTCACGGTCAAATCGTTATCTCTGGAGTGAATGCCAATTACCATACCTTCGTAGACTTCTTGACCATGTGTCACCATTAAACGGCCCCGCTCTTGTAAGCTAAACAAGGCATATCCAGCGGCTTTACCCTGACCATTGGCGATAAGTACACCATTCAAGCGTTGCCCTATACTCATGGGAATACCCGGGCCATAGTGATCAAAGACATTGTAAAGTAACCCGGTGCCAGACGTCAGCGTGAGAAACTCTGTTCTGAAGCCAATTAGACCACGTGCTGGGATAATGTAGTCTAGACGCACACGTCCCTTTCCATCTGGCTCCATATTTTTTAAGTCTGCGCGTCGTTCGCCAAGCTTTTCCATAACCGAGCCTTGGTGATCTGTCTCAACATCTACTGTTAGTTGTTCATAGGGCTCGGTCTTATTGCCGTTCTCATCAATCTTCACTATCACTTCGGGACGTCCTACAGCTAATTCATAGCCCTCTCGGCGCATTGTTTCAATAAGCACAGATAAATGAAGCTCTCCGCGTCCTGATACCCGATATTTTTCTGCATCCTCAGTAATTTCAACTCGCAGGGCAACATTGTGTTTAAGCTCCTGCTGTAATCGATCCCAGATATTCCGGCTAGTGACATATTTACCCTCTTTACCCGAAAATGGTGAAGCATTTGGCTGGAAGGTCATACTGATTGTAGGTTCATCGACGCTCAGAGGGGCTAGCCCCTCTGGGTGATCTGGGTGACATACAGTATCTGAAATATCCAACGGATCAATGCCAGTAATGGCAACAATATCACCTGCACTCGCTTGATCAACTTGTACTCGCTCGAGTCCGTGGAAGCCTAAAATCTGTAATAGTTTACCTTTACGACTATTGCCCTCGCGATCGACGATTATTACCGGCATGTTAGTTGTGGCTGTGCCACGTTTAATGCGTCCTATGCCAATAACACCAACATAGCTATTATAATCTAGTGTAGATACCTGCATCTGGAATGGACCTTCACTGTCCACATCCGGCGCACTGACCTTATCGATGATAGTTTCGAGTAGTGGCACCATATCGCCTTCTCGAACACTGGCATCATGACCAGCAAAGCCATTTAAACCTGAGGCATAGACTACGGGGAAATCAAGCTGTTCATCAGTGGCACCGAGTTGATCAAAGAGATCGAATGTCTTATCGAGCACCCAGTCAGGTCTAGCGCTATCACGATCAATTTTATTGATGACAACAATAGGTTTAAATCCCATCGCGAAGGCTTTTTGGGTAACAAAACGAGTTTGTGGCATGGGGCCATCCACAGCATCGACTAGGAGTAATACCGAATCGACCATAGAAAGAACTCGCTCTACTTCACCACCGAAGTCGGCATGTCCTGGAGTATCCACAATATTGATTCGATAATCATTCCAAGTGATCGCCGTATTTTTAGACAAGATGGTAATGCCGCGTTCTTTCTCAAGATCATTGGAATCCATGATGCGTTCTTGAGGTGCATTACGCATATCCAGTGTACCTGATTGCTGAAGCAGTTGATCCACTAAGGTGGTTTTACCATGGTCAACATGAGCGATGATGGCGATATTACGAAGTTTAATAGTCACTAGCGGATTCCTTGCTGTCGAATGCCGGTGGATTATACAGACACAGCTTTCAATTAATAGCGTTATTCCCTATATGTTTCTGAAGCTTTTTGTTTGTCACACAACAATCCAGTGGACTATGATACTGCATTGCTGATATCAGGTTGCACAAAAAAAATGTGCCAATGAATAAAAAGACTCTCATTATCCAATCTCATAAAACCCCCTTGCCTGACCAGTGGTTAGAGCAATGTTGTGAATCGGTGCGTTATTGGGCGCATTTGAATCATTATGATTATGAGTTCTTAGGAGATGAATTATTTGATGATGTTAGCCAAGAGATTCTCGATAAGACAGCATCACAAATTGTTATTGCCACAGATCTAGCTCGTTTATACCTGATCCGTGATCGACTAGCACAAGGTTATCAGCGCGTGGTGTGGTGTGATGCCGACTTTTATATTTTTGCACCTGAGCGTTTTCATCTCATTGATGCAGACTATGCGCTTGGGCGCGAAGTATGGATTCAGAGTGACATACAGAACAAATTACGTTCTCATGTAAAGGTACACAATGCTTTCATGATGTATCAACAAAACAATGTCTTTCTAGATTTTTATATTGATACAGCAACTCGTTTAATATCCAAAAATATCGGAGCTATGAGTCCGCAGTTTATTGGTCCTAAATTACTTACTGCTTTGCATAATATCGTACAATGTCCTGTGCAAGAGGACGCAGCCATGTTTAGTCCATTGGTTATAGAGGCTATAGCTTGTCAATCATCAATATCCTCTCCAGCACTTATGCTAATGCAAAAGTGCTCAGTAAAAACACCATCTGGGGCGAATTTGTGTCATTCACTTTATGACAAACAGATTGTTTCAAAACGTTCAATTAATGATTGTATAGTCAACTCAGCAAAGGTTTTTGTGGATTCTTGAGGTCAAGTGCGTTGTGATCAAGAAGCCTTATTGGTAGATATAGCCCCACTTGTTGAACAGATGTAAACCACTTGTCTAATTAGTAAAGTATCGTGCAGATGCTAGGGACCTTAATATTACTTACACTGCTGAGCATGACGAGTTGTTATTTATTAATAGAAACCAGAAAATTAGCTACTAACACCGTTGCGGCTTATGACTTCTCTTTGCCTGTAGAGTTTGTTGATCAAGGGTTGAAGATATCGATCACTGAAGATTACTCGCTGAACTCTCAATATCAAGCATGTAATAGTTTTATTAAACACAACTTAACAAGTTGCGTATTGCTGTCAACGCAACTCCCAGAAAATCATTGCCGAGTGATATTCAGTCCCCGTAGCGAATACGTCATACTCCCTAAAGATTTAGATCAAATTATTAATCAGATTGGCTTCAACATAGAGATTCAAAGACAGATTAATTGATAAAGCTGATAAGAAACTTTATTCTGTTTCAGGTGTCTTTATAAATTGAAGATCATATACAAGATAGGTGATGAATGGATATAAATCTCGATACAGGCAAGCTATATATATTTATATCTGGATTTATCTTGTTTCTCATAATCGAGACGCTCTTATCCGCTCGCAAACTCCAAAAACCCAGATACCAACGTCTACTTTTTCACCTAGGCCTTGCTGCGTTTAATACCATTACCATAAGACTTTTTATTTACGTGCCTTTTTTGTTATGGGCAGTGTATGTTGATGAACAAGGTTGGGGGATCTCTCGTTGGCTAGGCTTGTATGGCTGGACGGAAATTTTAATCTCATTGGTGGTTTTAGATGCTTTCGACTATTTTTGGCATCGCGCCAATCACAGAGTGAGTTTCTTATGGAGATTTCACAAGGCACATCATTCTGATACTGAGATGGATGTAACTACTTCATTGAGATTCCACCCGGGTGAGTTAGCCATATCTGCCATTGTTAAAGGTTTGTGGATTTTGATTTGGGGGCCAACGGTGGTAGCGTGGTTCTTATTCGAGATGCTGGTGAGCCTATGTGCACAGTTTCATCATTCAAACATTGATTTTCCTGATTACATTGAAAAGCCGCTGGCGTTATTTCTAGTCACACCGCGCTATCATTTAGCCCATCATTTAGTTGATCGACACTATGGTGATGCCAATTTTTCCACTATTTTTTCACTATGGGATAGATTGTTTGGCACTTATTCAATACCACTTGATAATGATAGCGTACGAGATGGTGAACATATAATAGGTTTACCTGAAAATCGAGAATCCGCCTTTCAGCCTATTGAATTATTGAGAGAACCGATCAAGCACAGAAATTTAAATATCACCAAGGCTTAACCTATAATATTTTTAACCAACACCAATCACATTAGGAGAAAACATGAAAATACTTATTACACTATTATTTGCCCTTCCCATGCTAGTGAGCGCTGGCGAACATGCTGGTAAAGCGGCTGAACATGCAGGCAAAGCA
>CAYPHQ010000066.1:0-5474 GCA_964410595.1 uncultured Thiotrichales bacterium | reverse complement strand
GATGAAATCGAAAAGGCTCATCCAGATGTATTCAATCTATTCCTGCAAGTATTAGATGATGGACGTTTAACAGACAGCCACGGTCGTACAGTGGATTTTCGTAATACAGTGATTGCTATGACGTCTAACATTGCCAGTGATAAAATACTCGAAGCATCATCTAGTGATGATCAATCTATTCGCAATTTGTTAGAAAGTGATCTACGCGCTATCTTCAGACCAGAGTTTCTTAATCGCATAGATGAGACCATTATCTTCAAACCTTTAGGTGAAAAGCAAATTGCTGCTATTACACGCATACAGCTAACAGCGCTAAACTCTCGTCTTGCAGGTCGTGACTTAACGCTTACTGTGAGTGAAGATGCGATGAATTTAATCACACAACGTGGGTTTGATAGAGCCTATGGTGCACGTCCACTTAAACGAGCTATTGTGGAATTGATCGAACAACCATTGGCAAAACAAATACTTGCAGGAGAATTTTTAGCTGGCGACCATATATATGCCACTTTGGAAAATAACATTATACAGTTCAATAAAAAGTCTAATTGAGGATTCTTACACACAAACTCATAAAGAGTTGAGACAACTGTATCAATAAATAATTATTTTCTGAGTAGATGTTGATGAATTTGACGTGGTGCATGTCCAGCCGTGACCGCACTCCAAAGTTTTGCAGATAGACCCCTTAAACTAAAGTATTTGCCATTTTCTAAATTAAGCACAACCACTTCATCTTCAAACAACTCAGCGACGATATCAGGGCTTGAAACCTCATAGCTATTATCTTGCACAATACCCCCTTGTGTTTATTTTTAATCTTAACTGATGACGCATTCAGGCTAATAAGTATTGATTATTAAGTCTAGAACATTTTTTATGTTGCAGGTATTAGAGTTTGATTTACGAGCTGGATATCTCGATTAGCTGGTCATCTTTAAACGCTGTATGTGATGTTGCCTTAAGATTACTCTGACAGATAATTATTTCTTGATAACTATTTCAAGGTAGTCATGTCTATGACGACTCTATACATCACCTCACCATGCTCAATACGATGATAAGCCTCATTGACGTCTTTAATATTAATTAATTCTACATCGGCCGTAATATTGTGTTCTGCGCAAAAATCTAACATTTGTTGAGTTTCTTCAATCCCGCCTATAAGGGAGCCCGCGACACGCTTTTGGCCGAATATCAATTTAGCTGCATGCATTTTCATCGACGCCAGCCCAACAACGACCATGGTTTGATTAATTTTGAGCAAATCCAAATAACATGAAAAATCATGTTCTACTGGAATAGTATTCAGCAACAAGTCAAAACTATTTGTATGCTCTTGCATCGCTGCCTGATCGGTGGATAACAACACCTCATGAGCACCCAGTCTGATCGCATCAGCCCCCTTCTTTTCGGAGCTAGTAATCATCACCACATGCGCTCCCATCGCCGCGGCAAATTTCACCGCCATATGACCTAAACCGCCTAGACCAATAATGCCAACTTTATCGCCCGTGTTGACTTGGTATCGATTCAGTGGAGCAAAGCTAGTAATACCTGCACACAATAGTGGCGCAGCAGCGTAGGTATTCAATTTCTCAGAGACTTTTAAAACGCTCTTGGCATCAACCACAATGTGACTGGAATAGCCTCCATAAGTTACCCCTCCTGTGTGTGGATCAGGGCTATTGTACGCAGTTGTCATACCCTGCTCACAAAACTGCTCATAGCCTTGCTCACATGAACTGCATTGATGACATGAATCCACTATGACACCTACGCCCACAGTGTCATTGTTTGAGAAACCAGTCACTTGGCTACCTACATCAATGACATGCCCAATAATTTCGTGTCCCGGCACAATAGGATAGACCGTATTACCAAAATGATTTTTAACAAAGTGAATATCAGTGTGACACACTCCACAATAATCAATTTTAATGAGTACATCATTGGCGCCCAAATCACGCCTACCGATCTCATACGGCACCAGGTGTTGATTATCAGCGTGTGCAGCATAAGCCCTGATATTTTGAAGATTCATAAGCATCTCACTAGTATTTTAAGTGTAGGTTTTGAAGACAACTCTCATTTAGTTTGAGAATCAACATTTACAGCGCCAATAGAAGAGACAATCAGCCTCTAAATTAACAGATAGCAACCATCGCAGCGCCGAATTCGTTGGTTAAGTCTATTATGTACAGATCAAAAACCACACCCTGTACATAGGTGTACAGCCTGTCTATTCAAGGAGCCAATCAACCTAATAAGCTACTATAGCTAGCTTTCATTCATGCTTTGTCACATTTAGCTTAAATTTACCGCCGATATTTGTGAATTAATATCACAAGTATATTGTTCATATAATAAAATTTTTATGGTATTTTGTTGTGCAACCGTAATGGATTACGGCTTGCCTAAGAAATATAAAGATCTAAATACTTTTTTTTCTTTATATGCCTAAGGCCTCTAACAAGGATTGGACGAAAAACAGTTTTTATATGTTCCAGTGCTTAGGAGGCAAAAATGACATTGACTAAACTGCTGAAAGGTTTAACACCGATCGGTCTCATCGCAGCGCTACCTTCTTCAGCGTTTGCGGCAGCAAACCTCCAATCAGACGATTTCGTTGGAATTTCATTCTGGTTGATTTCTATGGCCCTAATGGCCGCAACTGTGTTCTTCTTGTGGGAAACTCAAAGCGTAGACGGTAAATGGAAAACTTCCCTTGTCGTCTCTGCATTAGTGACTTTCATCGCTGCAGTTCATTACTTCTACATGCGTGATGTATGGATTACTACAGGAGAAACACCTACTGTCTATCGCTATATTGATTGGCTACTCACAGTACCTTTACTCATGATCGAATTCTTCTTGATCTTGCGTGCCATTGGCAACGCATCAGGGGGAATCTTCTGGCGTCTCCTCATCGGCACCTTGGTCATGTTGATCCCTGGCTACCTCGCAGAGGCAGGCTATATCAATACTATGCTTGGATTTGTTATCGGAATGTTGGGTTGGTTCTATATCTTGTATGAAATCTTCGCTGGTGAAGCCGGTCAAATGGCTGCCAAAGAAGCATCTCAAGCCGTACAGAGCTCATATAACTCAATGCGTTGGATTGTTACGATTGGTTGGGCTATCTATCCACTAGGATATGCACTCGGCTACTTCGTATACATCGATGCTGATGGCAACACAACTCAAGCAGCAAGCGAAGCTTTAAATATCGTTTACAACTTGGCTGACGTGGTGAACAAGATCGCGTTTGGTCTGTTGATTTGGTATGCGGCGACTTCGGAAAGTAAAAACTGAAAACCTGCATAAAGCTCATAGCGGGGTCTCAATGAGAGACCCCGCTATAATTAAATAACAGGACTCACATAATAAAAACAACAAACCACGTGCCACGGATGGGTAATATGAGAGATTGTTATGCAAACTTACGATTTAAGTCTAATTCAACAAGATCTTAGGATCATGGAACAGCGCCTCAAGGTATATGGCGCCAAACCCATACAAGCTGAAACCAGCCTGAATACACTTTTCAAGAATCACTTATCGTCGGGTGGCTCAAGAACACGCGCAATGTTAGCTTTAGCAGCAGGACGCGCAACCAACCTTCCTGACGAAGCACGCTTTGCCATAGCCACATCTATAGAGCTGCTCCATCAAGCCTCGTTGATACATGATGATATTCAAGATAAAGACACCTTGCGAAGAGGTCAGGCCGCTGTATGGAGTATAGCTGGTGAATCCTCTGCTATTTGCTTAGGTGATGAGCTTATAGGCGCGGCTTATGAGGAATTATCAAAACTCCCCGTGCCATATATTCAACAATTACCACGACTGATCGTCATGCTATCTAAAGGCATCAGTCTAATGGCGGCAGGACAAACCCTAGATTGTCAATGGACACCTGCCACAAAAATCTCATTTCATGATTACGAGATGATCGTTCGTCATAAGAGCGGCCCCTTATTAGGATTACCAATCGCCATGATACTGGCATTGGCTGGTGGCACTGATGAACATATTGAACAAGTACTAGCAGGCGCATCTTCTATTGGTGTGGCTTACCAATTAGCCGATGACTTGAGTGATAAAGTAGAAGATCATAACTTCCGACTCAATGGTTATTGGGTACTTGCTGGAGAAATAACAGACGACTCTGACCCTGAGTGTGAATTACGCAAACAATTTGATTGGCATCTTAATAATGCGCGTGAGTGCGTACAGAATTTACCCCCTTATTGCATCCAAGCATTTGAAGTATTGATTCAAGCTCTTCACCAAAAATATCCCAGCTTTAGAGACGCCGCCTAATGCAAAACGCACTGGTTATTGGTTCCGGCTTAGGAGGGATAGCCACAGCGCTGCGTTTACGAGCATTAGGGTTGGATGTGCATTTGTTGGAGCGTCTGGACTCTATTGGTGGGCGCGCACAATGCTTTGAACATCAAGGTTATCGACATGATGCAGGGCCTACTGTCATCACTGCCCCATTTCTATTTGATGAACTTTTTCATTTATTCAATGAACAGCGGTCAGATTACATAGAATTCAAACCATTAGATCCATGGTATCGATTTATTTATCCCGATGGAGATCATTTTAATTATGGCGGCACTCTGGAAGATACATTAGATGAAATAAGGCGACTCTCTCCTGTAGATTGTGCAGGCTATCAAGCGCTGGTTGCACACTCAAAAAAAATATTTGATGTTGGCTTTGAGCAGCTTGCACATGAGCCTTTCCATCAGTTCAGCACCATGTTCAAACAGATCCCTCAGCTAGCTAAGCTGCGAAGCGACCTAACTGTTTGGGATATTGTTTGTAAACATCTATCCCACGATAAACTCAGACAGGCTTTCTCGATTCAGCCCTTGCTAGTGGGAGGATCCCCCTTTGATACAACCAGTATTTATGGACTCATTCATTACTTGGAGAGGGCCTATGGCATCCACTTTGCGATGGGAGGCACGGGTGCGCTAATTAAAGCCTTGCAAAAGTTAATGCTAAAGCAAGGTATTACAATACAAACCAATACCACAGTGGATAAGATTCTTATTCAACGACGACGCGCTAAGGGAGTTAAGTGCACATCAGGCGAAGTCATTGAAGCCGACTGTGTAGTCTACAATGGCGACCCTATGCATATGTATCGTCACTTGATGCCTGAAAAGAGTCTGCCCATAACCACTCGACTTAAGCGTAAACACAGCAAGCTTTCAATGGGCTTATATGTATTATTTTTTGGCACTACCCATCAATACTCTGACGTTGCTCATCACACTATTTGGATGGGCAGACGTTATAAAGCTTTATTGGATGATATTTTTCATCGTCAGATTCTCGCTGATGATTTTTCTCTGTATGTGCATCGACCGACAGCCACAGATCCCTCTTTTGCGCCACCAGGCCATGACAGTTTTTATGTGCTAGCTCCTGTCCCACATCAAGGTGGTAACATC
>CAYPHQ010000065.1:0-5551 GCA_964410595.1 uncultured Thiotrichales bacterium | reverse complement strand
TTGTTCAAATTTATTAGAACTCAATGCATAAACTTTTTTGATTTTCGTAAGATCTCTTGGAATGGTAGTTGGTATTGCTTTATAAGTAGATGATGGCGCCAAACTAAAGATTTGTTTTTGAGGCCACACACATTTCACCTGAGAGCCAGTGCGCGTAACTTCTCTTGAATCCCCATTAAGTGAGACTAAACGCTCTCTTGTGACCCCATCGACCAATCCATGAGTAATACTCATCGCATCCAGCTTGTTACCATGCTTAAATACAAACACACCGTGATAATCCAAGTTATTTTCAGCATGCTTCATTCTAGACAAAAGAACATTTTCAGAGAGCAGTTCTGCAGCTACGTTTGCTGCAAAGGACAACAAACAAACCGCATACAGATATCTAAAAAGAACACGATGTCTAGTCACTATGATCTTGCAATTTTGTGATTTCAGAATATGGTGAGACTATACGTCCACTTGCGTAACCAGAATGATTGTATATATATGCTTCTATTTCATGATCTAATGCATGACTTCGGACATCCTGAATAGTATTCCTGCTAGGCTGAGCATTTAATTGCACAGGTGCAAATTCCACTCTAGATGAGATCTTATTCATTCTCTCAACCGCACTATCGGAACGAGATTCCCATGAATTAGTTTGAGTGCTTGATATAAAATGCTCTGAATCAGGACGTGTTTGAGCGTATTGTTGAAAACTTAAAAATGATAACGTGGCAACAGAAACTGCGATAGCTAAACCTGCTACCTGTTTCATCCCATAGGTTCTTTTGGGTCTATTATCACCTTTTTGTCTACTGTAAGAGTTAAATGATATTGTTGAAATATCAGCCTCATCAAGCTCTTCAGATACAGATTGATTTTCTATAGCCTGCATAACTCGCTGTGAAAAATTTGCATCAATTGAATCACCACATTCTTTTTTCATAATCGCGCTGATTAATGAATATCGTTGCAATTTTTTAACAGCCTCGTCACTGACACTTGCAATTTCATCATTCTCTGGATGAGACTTAGATGCGTTATTGGTCTTATTAGTTAAGATATTATTATTTAAACGTCTGCGCTCAAATTCTGATAGTTGCTGATCTAGACTAGAGCTAATCAGCTCCAAGTCATTATCATTAATCTGTTCATCACTACTCATATTTTATTCCCACAATCTATAATCCCCTTAACTGCGCCATGATCGATTCTACTGATACAAATAACAACTTAATCAGTCCAATTTGAGACAACAAGTTAGTCTATAAGTGTTTTGATCACCTTGTCCAAGGCTTCACGTGCTCTAAAAATCCTGGAACGTACCGTACCAATCGGACATCCCACTGTATCTGCAATATCCTCATAACTCATACCATCCATCTCACGTAATGTTAACGCGATTTTAAGATCTTCTGGTAAGTTACTAATTGCCTCAAATACTTTCACCTCTAGTTCTTCAGTTTGCAACATATGCTCTGGCGTATGCCGATCCCTCAAAAGTATTGCTTCGTCAAAATATTCAGCATTGTCTATATCAACTTGTTGTTTAGCTTTCCGCTTGCCTGAGGACATCAAATAATTTTTAGCTGAATTGACAGCAACACGATACAACCATGTATAAAAAGCACTATCACCTCGAAAATTTTTCAATCCTCTATAGGCTTTGATGAAAGCTTCCTGAGCTACATCTTGCGCCTCATCCCCTTGGACATAACGACTCACTAAATTTAAAACTTTATATTGGTACTTCTGCACCAACACATCAAAGGCTTTAGTATCCCCTTCCTTAGCGCGTGCAACTAACTCTTTGTCGTTATTATTGTCACTGCCCATCTTGGGCATTTCTCCTGTTGCAAAACTTCATTTGCTGCTCATATGACCACGGCAATATGAAGAAGTTCTAATAATTATTATACTGGACATGAACAAGCATATATTAACCATACATACTGCAAACGTCACATACTTTGTGACAAAATGTATTTTATGAGCAAATCAAAGACTAAAGATTACGATGTATTAATTATAGGTAGTGGTGCCGCTGGCCTCAGCGCTGCATTGCATCTAAGCAAAAGCCTCAGTGTAGCCGTGATCTCCAAAGCTGAACTCAATAGTGGCAACACTGCTTGGGCCCAAGGAGGCATATCAGCAGTGCTCGATCGCGATGATTCACTTGAAAATCACATTGAAGATACTATCTCAGCCGGTGTGGGACTGTGTGATGCTGAGGTTGTAAAAAAAACCATCTCAGAAGGCAGCAAAGTCATAGATTGGTTACTTTCTATAGGTGTCAAGTTTACTCGTGAACAAAACTTTCATAATGTCCATCAATTACATTTAACACGTGAAGGAGGTCACACCCATCGCAGAGTCGCTCATGTAGCAGATGCTACTGGCGATGCCATACAAAACGAACTCATAACACAAGTTCAACAACGCCAGAATATTGACTTACTCTCAAATTACATTGCTGTTGACTTAATTACTGCTCGCAAACTCGGTTGCGAGAAAGATAGATGTTTAGGTGCCTATATACTCAATCTGAATAGTGGCCATGTAGAAGTATTCCGCTCTAAATCAGTCATTCTAGCAACCGGCGGTGCCAGTAAAGTATATCTCTACACCAGTAATCCAGACGGTGCATGTGGTGATGGTTTAGCTATGGCTTGGCGCGCTGGTTGCCGAGCCGCCAATATGGAATTCATGCAATTTCATCCCACCTGCCTATACCATCCAAAAGCAAAATCTTATTTACTCAGCGAAGCAATTCGCGGTGAAGGTGGCAAAATAGTCTTGCAAGATGGGCGTGAGTTCCTCCATCACTTTGACCCAAGAGGTGTACTAGCACCCAGAGATATCGTTGCCAGAGCCATTGACTATATGATGAAAAAACATGGTCATGATTGTGTTTATCTGGATATTAGCCATAAATCAGCGCTATTCATAAACAAGCATTTTCCTAACATCCAAGCACGCTGTAAAAAACTTGGATATGACATGACTCGAGAACCCATCCCAGTCGTTCCTGCAGCACACTACACATGTGGTGGAATTGTCACAGATGAACATGGACAAACTGATATCCCTCATCTTTATGCGATTGGCGAGGTTGCATTCACGGGATTGCATGGTGCTAATCGTATGGCCAGCAATTCACTATTGGAGTGTCTTGCCTATGGAAAGTTTGCGGGTGAACACATCAATCAATACATTCCAAATACTCATGACTCATTAACTATTCCAGTATGGGACGCGAGTCGAGTGTCAGATTCTGACGAAGAAATAGTGGTAGCACATAACTGGGATGAAGTCCGGCGCATTATGTGGGATTATGTTGGTATTGTCAGAACAACCAAACGCTTGCAACGTGCCAAACACCGTATTGATCTGTTACTCAACGAAATAGATGAGTATTACAGTAACTTCAAAATTACAAGCGATCTAATTGAGCTTAGAAATCTTGCGGTAGTAGCTGATTTAATTATCCGTAGCGCCCTATCTCGTCACGAAAGCCGGGGGTTACATTACACGCTTGATTACCCACAAATCGACAAATCTCTAGACCAAGTTAACACTGTTTTAACACCGCCAAAACAATCTCAACTGCGAGTCGGACATAAATTAATCAACTAAACATTAAATTAAGTTGCTGGTAAAAACACCTTACTGCGATAATATGCCAGCTCTTGTATTGAATCTCTTATATCGCTAAGAGCTAAGTGATCAGACTCTTTTTCATAATTAACTTGCTCTGCTTGATACCAGCGTTTAACTAACTCTTTTATGGTACTCACATCAAGATTTCGATAGTGAAAATAGCCTTCCAGACTGGGCATCAAGCGCGCCAAGAATCGTCTGTCTTGGCAGATACTGTTTCCGCACATCGGTGATGTGCTTTTTGGTACATATTGGTCAAGAAATTCAATCGTTTCCTGTTCAGCTCGTTGGCAATCATATGAACTAGCTAACACACGCTCTATAAGCCCAGATTTTTTGTGTTGGGTTTGATTCCAACTATCCATCATATCTAAACGAGTTTGTGGCTGATGCAGGGCAATCACGGGCCCAACGGCCAGTTCATTGAGCTGAGCGTCTGTAACAATTGTGGCTATTTCAATGATTTCATCATTAAGAGTATCCAACCCTGTCATTTCTAGATCTATCCAAATTAAATTGTTTTCATCTTGCATAAGTCCACTCACAGTCAATTTTCTGCTATCTTACGACAACTCATTCGAATATACATTTAACTATGCAACACATTAACTTTTTTTTTCTCATATTAATCATATCTTTTCCTTTAAATAACGTATTTGCTGAGCCAGGAGAAACACTCCATGAAACAGCATGCATTGAATGTCACAGCTTAATGACTGGTGGTGATGGTAGCGTGCTCTATGAGCGCGAGAATCGCATTGTCAACTCAATGAAAGTGCTGGAGAAACAAGTAATGCGATGTTCAAATGGTGCAAATACAAACTGGACTAATAACCAAATTAACTCTGTCATCAACTTTTTAAATGAAAGTCACTACCACTTTTGACACTCCTTCATGTATTTAGCCACAGTCATCGCAAGACAAGGCAAAACATACATTGTCGAAGATGAACAGCAAAAACAGCATCAATGTCATGTTAGAAGCCAAGCACACGAAGCTGTTTGCGGTGATCGCGTATTATGTGAGAGCCAAAGGCAATCATATGATGTCATCGCCAGTATTCAACCTAGAGTAAATCAACTCACAAGAATTGATAACTTTCAACGCACTAAAACTCTCGCCGCTAACATAGATCATATGGTAATAGTTATTGCGCCAGTTCCAAATTACTCACACTTACTGATAGACAAATATCTTGCCTGCGCTGAGCTGAATAGATGTAAAGCTAGCCTAGTGATCAATAAATCCGAATATCTCAGTCAATACAAAGTAGATATAAGACAACTAGAGGATATCTACCTGCCTATTGTCGAGCATTTCATTATTGCCAGCGCTCATCTTGGATGCGGCATTTCTGCACTCAAACATACTCTAATGACACAAAAAAGTATTTTAGTCGGGCAATCAGGTGTCGGTAAGTCATCGATTATTAACAGCTTATTCGGCAATACACATATCAAAGTAGGCTCCCTATCCGAAAACATACAACAAGGTAAACATACGACAACCAATGCTTGTGCTTATCCACTCGGTAAAAATGGAAAAATTATTGATTCACCTGGAGTGCGCAATTTCACCCCTATTCTGTCTAACAAGTATCAGGCAGCTAATGGCTTCAGAGAATTTAAAGATCATATCGGTCAATGCAAATTTGCCAACTGCCAGCATCTTGATGAACCAGGCTGTGCAATAAAAGCCGCTGTCGAGTCCGGATACATCTCAACACAGCGTTATGCTAGCTACCGAGCAATATGTGCTGAGGTCAGTAGTTAGTTGTTGTTGTTAAAATCATCAGAGTAAAATTAAAAACGCCTCGTAACATTCTTCATTAGTAGCTTGAACATTATGCCTGTATGACTTATTCACATATGAAAAAAAATCAATGACAGTGATGATTAA
>CAYPHQ010000064.1:0-5607 GCA_964410595.1 uncultured Thiotrichales bacterium | reverse complement strand
TTAATTGAAATAATCAAGCAAATAGGAACACTACAAAACTTAAAGGCTACACACCATTAACGAATATATTCTTCTTAGACGGCCAATAAAAAGAGCTAGGTATTTCTTTGAATGATATAATGAGGAAATTTTACGTCAAAATATTGTCAGCAATATAAATCAAAAAGAATATAAAAAAATTTGCTACGCAATAAAATTCTTTAGCCGCTTCATACCTTCATACAGGCGATCTTCATGACTGGTGTAGGCCAGCCGAATAAATTGTTCAGCTCTATATTGACCGAAGTCACAGCCAGGAGTCACTGCAACCCCAGTCTCTTCCAGCAATTGCTGACAAAACTGAAAACTATCTTGACTCACATCAGCTATATTCACATAAACATAGAATGCACCTTGTGGAATACAAGGAACTTTTATCGACATATCATTCAACGCATCACAAATTAAATCACGTCGCTGTTGAAATATACTTCTACGTTGTTCAACAATATCAAATGTTTGCTCGTGATAAGCGGCTAATGCGGCAAACTGTGCTGGGGTAGAACTCGCTAAATAGGTATTTTGTGCAATCGCGTCTAAACTCTTGATATAGGCTTTTGGAGTGACACACCATCCAATGCGCCAGCCTGTCATGCCAAAATATTTTGAAAAACTATTGATAACAAAAATATTATCTCGCATTCCTGCCACTGAGCTTGGAGCATTATCGTAGTTTAGCCCTTGATAAATTTCATCAACAATCAAGACGCTACCTTTACACGCAAGAAAATCTGCAATAGCCAATAATTCCTGTCTATCAGATACCCTACCGGTTGGGTTAGAAGGACTTGCTATAAGCACAGCTGCCACATCCTCATGCCAATGAGTTTGAACCGCCTTTAGATCCAATTGAAAATTACTAGTCTCATCAACAGCCACGGCTTCAATTTTAGCATTAAGTAACTCAGCGACATTACGGTTACACGGATAAGTCGGGTCTTCAATCATGAGTGTTTTTCGCTCTTGGAGGACATAAGAAAATACTAACTGTATTGCCCCTGATGCGCCGGGCGTGATAAAAATTTGCTGTCCATCCACGGTACAATTAAAACGCTCTGCATAATCCTCACTGATAGCAGCACGCAACTCTGGCAAACCTTGAGCCGAGGTATAAAAAGTCTGCTGCTTTTGAAGCGCAATAATACCTGCATCCATAATCGGTTGTGGTGCTGGAAAGTCAGGTTCACCAATTTCCATATGAATAATATCGCGTCCTTGCGCTTCCATCTGCTTACTACGTGCCAAGATATCCATCACATGGAATGGCTTAATTGAGGATGGTTTCAGCACTTACTTTCTCTTGTAGTGACTCATCATGCGTTCGCGTTTGCGAAGTTGTCTGGGTGTAAGCACATTGCGTTTGTCAGCATAAGGATTATCAGGTGAACGCAATAAAAAGCGAATCGGTGTACCGACTAAACGTAATTTTTCCCTGAAGAAGTTTTCTAAGTAGCGCACATAGGATTTTGGCAATTGACTGGTCTGAGTCCCATAGAGAACAAAGGTCGGAGGGTGTGATCCTCCTTGGTGAACATAACGCAATTTTATTCGCCGGCCTCGCACCATAGGTGGGGGATTATTTTCCACCGCATGGCCGAGTAGTTGGTTAGCCTCCGACGTACTTAAATCGATCGCAGCCGATAGATTAGCAGAGACCACCGATTGCATAAGTTTTTTTAAACCAACACGTTTTTGTGCTGATATTTTAATTTTGTCGACATATTCTAAGTATTGGTAGCGAGTATCTAACGCATATTTCAATGCGTGATTATCATCATGACTAGCCGCATCCGTTTTATTAAGTGCCAGCACCAGGGCACGCCCTTCACGTAAAACAATCTCTAATAAGGTACTATCTTGATCCGCAATTCCTTCTGTCACATCGACCATGAAAATAATGACATGCGCAGATGAAATAGCCTCCAATGTTTGCACGATACTAAATTTTTCAACACTTTCTCGTACCCGACTTTTACGTCTCACCCCCGCCGTATCAATTAGAGTAAAGCGATCTTGGTTATATTCAAATGGAATACGTACACTGTCACGGGTCGTTCCCGGCACTGAAGATGTCACACATCGATCTTGCTTCAGTAATGCATTTATCAGCGTTGATTTGCCAGCGTTGGGGCGACCGATAACTGCAATACGAGTGATTTTTTCATGTTGTTCATCGTCAGCATCTTCATCTATATCGCTCATTGGCTCTAGTTCCGGCAGATCGGCTAGAAGTGCTTCTATCATCGACTCGACACCACGCCCTTGTTGAGCAGCAATAGCAAACAATTGAGGTACTCCTATTTGATAGAACTCTCCCGCGATAATATTCGCATCCAATCCGTCTATCTTATTCACTACCAACGAAAATGGAATACTACGTTTACGTAGCATCTCAATAATACGAAAATCCTCTGGCACCAACCCATCCTTAGCATCCACCATAAACAACACAATATCAGCCTCGTCAATCGCAACATCTGTTTGCGAAAGCATGCCAAGATCGATCTCGTTTTTATCATTGACAATACCGCCAGTATCGATAACGACACAGCTTTTAGAGTAGCGATGACTGAAACCGTATTTTCTATCTCGAGTTAAGCCAGGATAATTTGCAACTAACGCATCTCTTGATTGAGTGAGAAAATTAAATAGCGTTGACTTGCCAACATTTGGCCGGCCAATTAAGGCAATTACAGGAGCCATACATGAAACCAATTAAGGAGGAGTTTATGGGTGGATTTTACATCCCACATGAGAAAAATCATTGAATAGATATGGCAGACAAACGACCATTACGCTGGACAATATGAGTCTGTAATGCAGTTGATGTACCTGCAGCAAACAAACGCTGACTAGCTATTTCCTTACGGCCAACAATACTGCCATCTTGTTTTGATAACACGTGCACATAGCCATCAAAATCACCCACTAAAATATAATCAGCGAGTAGCATTGGGGCGGATAATTGACGGTACTCAAGCTGATTTTGCACCCAGATTGTGCCCCCTGTATTGCGATCTAATGCCCACACATGATCATCTTTATCACTTACATAAACTATCGATTCATCAGTAGTTAAGCCCTGTGCTGAAGCAATATCTCGCACCCAAATTGGCTGCCCGTTACTACGGTTAATAGCCATTACACGCCCATGATAGCTGGCCGCGTAGACAGTATTGTCAGTGACCACAATTTGTCCATCAACATCAACCATTCTGTCGAGCTCACTGCGACCAGAAGGCACTGAAACACGTGCTTCCCATAACAAGTTTCCAGATGCAATATTAATAGCAATCACCTTACCGTTATCCATACCCGCATAGATGATTCCATCCATAACAACAGGTACACCCGCACCAAAAAGGGTTAAGGCAGGCATCGTTTCTGTCACCGTCCAACGCTTCTGCCCACTATCGGCATACAAAGCTAAGATTTGATTATTATTGGTTCGAATAACGATATCATCTTCAGTATGTGCGACGGCCATAACCTCTAAACCAAGTGACGCAGACCAACGCTCACTGCCATCTTTTAGATCAAAAGCTCTCAATTCACCCGCCTGAGTGCCTACCACTGCAATTTCTCTATTGCCACCAACACCTCCTGACAAACGCTCTTGTATTGACTGTTTCCAGATCAGCTGGCCGTCTTGGATACTAATTGAAGCCAGATCACCGCTCTCACTACCGATGATTAAATTCTGATTATATCCATGTGGTCTTATTATGACTTTTTCTCCATCTCCTCGAACAGACGAATCATCCCATACTTTTTTAAGCTCAACTGACGCCTCAATATTTTCCAACTTCTTAGGCTCACGCAATGTCAATTCGACTTTTTCTTCGTCATCACCAATAAAAGGTATATAACTACAGGCACTAATGACCACACACAGGGCCAGCATGATGCACCTTGGTAATACGTTGATTATGCTCATAATGTAAGGAGTCTCAATAAAATGAAATTTGAATAGAGTGATACCTTTACACATTTGACTGCTGTGTTGCCATTGCATTATCGCGCTTCATTTCCAGATAACTAATATCAGATTCTTCAGCAGTAGCAATCGCGGAGTCATAAGCTGCGCGCGCCTCTTCATACTCACCACGACTAACGTGCCAATCACCACGTAATTCTTCCTTCAATGATGCGTAGGCAAATGGAAAATCATGATTGAGTAAGGCTTGTGCGAGCTCTAGTTGTTCCTGAGCAATATAAATACGAATTAAACGCAACTTAGCCACAGATTGAATAGTGTCTTGTTGGGCATTGTCGATTACCCATTGTAGATTCTCTACAGTCTTTTCATGCTCAACATTTTCGGCATGAACTTTAGCTAACATCAAACCTGCAAGCGCGGCATATGGTGTTGAGGGAAATTCTTTTTTTAACTGTTCAGCTTGCAATACAACGGCATCAATATCTTGTGCCACTACGGATTGTTGCATTACATCATATCTATCTGAAGCCATCATATATTGCTGCTCTTGATAAGCTCCCCAACTTTTCCAGCCGACCAATGAACCAATACCCAGCACGACCCCGACGACCACCGCGGAACCATTTTGCTTCCACCATTTCTTGAGCGCGTCTACTTGTTGTTCTTCTGTTTCATTTTCTGCCATGTTTGCCTCCTAGCACATGGAATAAATTATACTTTTGAGAGAGTCGATAATTGATCTAACCCACAGGTAATTTGAGGTACATCTTTTTGTAAATTTTTTACTGTGATGTATTCATTATTGAGTTCTTCATCACCAATAATAATAGCTAATCTAGCATTGGCGCGATCAGCCCGCTTCATCTGGGACTTGATACTACCACCTCCACAATTCATCTGAATAGCAAATTCAGGTAATTCCTTGCGAATTTGCTCACAAACATGAAATGCATAACGTGTGACTTGCTCACCAAGGGCAATCACATAAGCATCCAAAGTGGGGGTATGTTTGCGTAAATTGTCATCAACAAGGCTATATAACCGCTCAATGCCGATAGCAAAGCCGGCAGCAGGAGTGTTTCTCCCACCCATTTGACCCACCAGACTATCATATCGTCCACCTGCGCAAATAGTCCCTTGGGCACCCAACTGATTCGTCACCCACTCAAATACCGTACGGTTGTAATAATCCAACCCGCGGACTAACGTTGAATTAATCTTGGCTTCAACACCACATCGCTCCAACATTAAACATAGTTTTTCGAAATGCTCTTTAGCCTCAGTATCCAAATAATCAAATAATAGAGGCGCCTCTTTTACTAGGGCTTGCACCTCAGGATTTTTACTATCTAGAATTCGTAATGGGTTACTGTGCAAACGTCGTCTAGCATCTTCGTCCAACTGCTCAGAATGGTCTGAAAGGAATGCAATCAAATCTGCTCTATGTCTACTTCTAGCCTCACTATCGCCTAACGTATTAATCTGTAGTTCCAGATTTTGACTATCTAAGCCTACGGCTTGCCACATACTTTGTGTCATTAGTATCAGCTCTATATCAATATCCGGCCCCGCCATTCCAAACGTTTCTACACCCAATTGATGAAATTGCCGATAACGACCTTTTTGCG
>CAYPHQ010000063.1:0-5863 GCA_964410595.1 uncultured Thiotrichales bacterium | reverse complement strand
CACGCATTTTTGATTATCAATCACCGGCGCGGGCGAACGCATGTCTTCAAATTTGTCGTAGTAGATATCATCCATCGACAAGCCCGCATCTATCAACGCTTGTACACCATGATCAATCATTGGCGGTGGCCCACAAAAGAAAGCCTTGAGATTACCAGCGGTGACAACCCCCTTATCTAAGTACTCCTCTTTCATGTGTTGCGTGACAAATCCGCGTGGTCCATCCCAATCACTGTCTTCTGGTTCTTCGGATAGCACACTGATGAATTTGAAGTTAGAACCGGCTGGCCATTGTTCGGCCATCTTCTTCATCTCATCTAGCAAATAAAGATCTTTTTGTGTACGAGCCCCATAGAAGAAGTAACAATCACGGGCAATGCCTCGTGCTTGCACTTCTTGAGTGAGCGCATTGATCGCACTCATACCACTACCACCGGCAATACATACCATCGGTTTCATGGAATCATCGAGACCAAATTTACCCATTGGACCAGATAATTTTACTTTCTCACCCTCACGATTTTTCTCAGCTAACCAAGCGGATAATTCCCCGCCAGGCACCAAACGAATAAAGAATGTGTATTCATTAGGGTTTTCTCTCTCTGGTGTTTGCGCAAACGAGTAAGAACGTGGCTTTTGAATGCCTTCGACTTTGATAGTGCCATACTGCCCCGCACGCGCACATAGTTTGTGTGAACCTTCGGGACAGGTAATCACTACTTCATAAGTATCTTCAGTGAGATTCTTAAACTTAGTGATTACTCCTTCATTACTCAGTACACGCAGCGTTTGAACATCTGGATTCGGCTCAGGGAGCGTTCGAATACGAAAATCAAACGGGTCGTTAAAAGTATCTAGCTTCGCCATTAGTTGAATACCCCCGGGTGAATTTCTTCTGCTGTTTTGATAATTTCTTCATCTGTGGCATCTATCCCTTGATTTCTAGGGTCCTCTCGCCACTTCTGAATGTAGCCTTCTTTGCCACCCCATTCTTCTAGGATTGCCTGCTTACGCATTTTCTCATCGGCTTTTTCTACTTCCACCAAACATGAATAGAAAGTTGGGCTCTTACCAAAGTCAGTCAACATTTCAGAATTCAAAGCATTAATGTTGACACCACCTGGTGTATTACTGCCTTTGAATTGCTTTTGAGTAGAACACATACCTGAAAGCATGCCTTCGATGATGACCGCGTAGGCATAAGTCTCGCCACGATCGTTATACAAACGGCATAGATCACCATCTTGCAAGTTGCGCTTGTCCGCTTCCTCAGGGCTAAGCTCCACTGTTGGACGTGACATCATCGCTTGCAAACGCGGAACGGCTTGGAATGAATCACCAATGAAGTAATGCGAAGCACTACTTAGCACTTGCAGAGGATATTGCTCACGCTTAGGATCTTCTTGACCTTCAATTTCTGGTACGTAAGTTGGTAGTGGATCCACACCTTCATCTTTCAAGGCTTCACTGTAGATCTCGATCTTACCACTTGGTGTTGGCCAACCATTCTTCATAAAGTTACGACGCTCAGACTCAGTGTTAGCGCGCCACCATCCATTCTTTTTCAAGTTTTCAAAAGTGATGCCTTCCATGAGTGGATTGACTTCATCTTGAACCAAAATATCACGGATAATTTCTTCATCAGTTTGAGTGAAAGCATTGTCCGTATCTTTGTCATAGCCCATTTTCTTGGCCAGCATACGGAACAACTCTGAGTTGCGCACCGATTCACCCAAAGGCTCAATAATCGGCTCATTCATCACGTAGTACCAGTTCCCATAGGTCGCGACTAAGTCTTGACGCTCTAGTTGAGTATCCGCTGGCAATACGATGTCGGCGTATTCACAAGTATCTGTCCAAAAGGTTTCATGCACCGCGACGAACAAATCGTCACGCATGAGACCATTGCGCACACCGTTTGAGTTTGGCGCACAGTTAGCAGGATCTGAGTTGTATACAAACAGACTCTTAATCGGTGGATCGAGTGGCTCTTCGTCATAGCCGATATGCTCTGACAGTGCACGGCCGACTTGCACCATACTAATCTGGCGCTTAGAGGCACGATCACCCAAATCAGGACGATGCAACTTAGCTAAATCATGACGTAACCACATCTCTTCTAAGTTACCAAAACTAGCTCCCCCTGAACGATGTCGCCATGAACCTGTAATACATGGAAGAGTGAGAATGGCTCGACACATCTGACCGGCATTCTGGTGACGATTAAGACCGTAGTTAGCTCGAATCACCGCGATTTTAGCCGAGGCATATTCTGTGGCTAGTTTCTCTATATCAGCCGCAGCCACTCCTGTGATGGACTCGACTTTATCTAATGGATAATCCGGCAGTTTGGAATTTAATAATTCTTCCCAACCGACTGTCTGCTCTTTTAGGAAGTCCTCATCATGCATACCTTTATCAACGATGACTTTCATCATCCCTAATGCAAGTGCAGCATCAGTGCCTGGCTTAGGTTGAATATGCCAATCCGCCATCATAGTGGTACGTGTACGACGTGGATCAATCACCACTAGCTTAGCGCCACGTTCTTTAGCTTCACGTATAAATGGAATTGCATGTACACCCGTACTGACTAGATTCGCACCCCATAAGATGATGTAGTCCGCTTCCTGTGCAGCCTCATGAATTGAAGTGTTGGCATGCGCCATGCCATAGGTGTGCAGTCCTGCCCACATGGCCGCATAAATACAAATAGATTGTTCTAAACGTGCGGCTTCCATCTTGTTCCAAAAGCGTGTGTCCATCGTCCAGTAACCCACCATGCCCATGGTGCCTGAATAGGAATATGGCTGAACTGCCTCAGAACCATATTTTTCAATGGTCTCTTTGAAGTTGTTAGTGATTGTCTCGAGAGCTTCATCCCAAGAAATTCGCTCAAACTTAGCCCCTGGACCCTTAGGGCCCACACGCTTATGAGGGTACATTACTCGATTGTCGTTGTAGACAAAATCAAGGTAATGGTTCACCTTGTTACACAAGTAGCCGCGCGTAATTGGGTGGGTTGGATCGCCTTGGACTCGCACCGCTTTACCGGTGGAATCATCTCGTGTGACCAGCATCGAACATGAATCTGGGCAATCATGGGGACAAAATGAATGATGAACTGAATGGCCTTCAGGAACTTTGATACGTTCACTGACCTCAGTAATTTTAATTTCTTTGACGTCTTGGGACATTAGTGGTGACCTCCGCTCTCTCTGATATCTAGTCGATATCACAACATTTATGGTTATTTTTATTCCGCTAAGTATACCTTAAAACATACACCAAGCTCATAACTAGAACAATAAAACACTCGAATATTACTGGCTTGTAAAGATTTATATTTCTTGTTGCGAATGATTCACAACAAAGGCATTTGCTGACGCCAATTGGCATCATCAATCGTACTCAAATTAGACACAGCAACACCCAGTAAACGTATAGGCAAATCTTTGACACGCGCGCTTTCTAACAGCTGTGGAATCAAACTATACAACTCGGAAGATGCAGTGAAGTAACTCGCACAAGAGATACTGCGCGTAACTTGTGAAAAATCATTAAATTTCACTTTTAGTGTTACCGTCTTACCCACGACACCTATACGAGCACAATCCGTTATCAGTGTTTCACATTGTTTATTCAACATCGCTAACATATCGTCTACCTTATCAAGATCTTGTTTGAAGGTATCCTCCACACTGACAGACTTACGCTCGCGGTGCGCCTCAACTGGACGTCGATCAATCGCACGTGCGGCATCATAATAAAAACTCGCAGACTTACCAAAAATCGGTTGCAATTCATCCAATGTCCAGGTCAATAAATCGGCACCCGTGTATATCCCATAAGCATGCAATCTTTCCTCTGTGGCCGGACCGATGCCAAAAAACTCTCTTATTCTCAGTGACTTAACGAAATCAGGGCCTTCTTTTTCTGAGATATAAAATAGGCCATCTGGCTTATCTTTATCTGATCCGATCTTAGCTAATAACTTATTATAGGAAACTCCAGCTGAAGCAGTGAGACCTGTCTCGCGATGAATCCTTTGCTTAATATCTTTTGCGATCAGATTACCGGATCCACGCACCGGTAGCAGTGAACTGACGTCCAAATACGCCTCATCCAAAGATAAAGGTTCAATGATAGGAGTGTAATAAAGAAAAATTTCACGAATCTGTTGTGAGACTCGTTTATAAACATCAAAGCGTGGCCGAACAAATACACCCTGAGGACACTTCCTTTTTGCCCGCACGCTCGACATTGCCGAGTGTATGCCAAACTTTCGAGCTTCATAACTGCAAGTAGCTACCACCCCCCGTTGATTAGGGTCACCCCCTACAATCACTGGCTTACCGCGTAGTTTTGGATTATCACGCTGTTCGATACTGGCATAAAACGCGTCCATATCAATATGAATAATACAGGGCATGTTCATATAATCGATTCAGATACGGCGATCATTTGGCATTGTCATCAACAACTTTCATTATGCGCATTCTTCCACATCAGCAAAACCATATAAGTGTGACTCATCCCTACTAGTGATGAAATTTTATCCCACTCTAGATTGACCATTGTCGTTGGAGCCCGTAGCATTCGGGACAGATATTTATATTGATTAAAAATATCACCATACTACTGGAGGCATAATAAAAATGAGCAGCTCAAGTTCAACTATTCCTGGCATTATCGTAGCGGCAGTGATCGCCGGCATTATGGTTTTCGCCTATTTAAACAAAGACACAACCCCATCTTCTGCAGAACATGCCGGACACGGTGCAGAACACGCCGGCCGTAGCGCAGAGCATGCCGGTCACGCCGCACATTCATCAGGTGATGAGCATACGGGTTACAGTGGCTCAATCGAAGGTTATCTAGACAAGTTCTCTAAATAAGTTGATCTAGGCAGGCTACTGATCTGGAAGTTTGGCGCGTAACTCATCACGCTCAAACCACCAATCAGTACCGACGATAGCGTCAATCACTTTACCTAGGCGAGTGAATAACTCGTCTAGGTTATTCAGCTCTAGCATCTCTATCCATATTTCTATGGATTCTTCATCCTCAATGCCACGGTGACGCTTAGCTACCAAAGCCACTAACTGCTTGGCTAAAAATATCAAATTGTCTTTCTCTTTACCCTGTTCTCTCAACTCTACTAGGTACATAGCCGCCACACTGGCTACTGCGGCGCCATCAGAATTATCTGGCGTCTCATCAATAATGTATGACAGCATATCCACAGACAGTGCCGTTTCGACTGGATAAGTCACCGCTAGCCAACAACCATGACCCAATGCTTTGATGGATTCTGTCTGCTCGGCAAGATACATAAGTTCACATGTCTCCACTGCCTGCTGAAAACAATTACTTTGAATAAATTTATTGAGTAAAGGCTGAGCAGTCTCCCAGCAAGCGCTTTTATCGCCAAGACCCATCTGGGCGCGTGCAATCTCTAATTGTATATTGGCTACATCCAATGCATCTGCCTGCGAACCTAATTCTTTCAAGTGCTGCTGATGTTGTAATAACTCGTTTTCAAAAAATGCGCGAGCATCACCTAGATCCTGTCCACTAATCGTCTCAGCCAAGGTCTGCGATAAAATTTTTCTACTCATAATAATTTTTCAGTTTAATCCACTGGTTTTGATCAATTAATTTGTGTCGCTATTTAGCATTGCAAGCGCCCATACAATTAAAGACTCAGTCTGATGTTGATCAAGGAATTATAGGCAAAAAAAAGGGCCCCGTAAGGAGCCCTTTTTAGGTACTTCTAAGTGCAGTGCTTACGCGTAACCTGCAATCTCGTTCATCTTCTTAGCGATCTTCAATTCGCCTTCAGACGCCATCTCTTCATCCC
>CAYPHQ010000062.1:0-6015 GCA_964410595.1 uncultured Thiotrichales bacterium | reverse complement strand
CCAAGGTTTATTTCAGTACATTATTACTTATAACAATACTGAATATAAACCAGAGGAAAGAATGCGAGGCAGAAAATTACAACTATGTAAAAACTGTCAAAATGAACTACCTTCCCAATTTAAACAGTTTTCTGTCAGTAACTTTCCAATTAAAGATTTTTTTAAGCATATCCCTAAATCTAATATTTCAGGGACATTTGAATATGATCACGACCAAGTTCCAATCTTTTATTCGCGTGAATGGGATAAGATTGCTAGGAAACTCAAAGACGATCGTGAGTGGCGTTGTGAACAATGCTATATAGATCTATCAACTGACAAAAAGTTTCTTCACGCACATCATATGGACGGTAATCCAAGTAATAATTCAATTGCCAACATAAAAGCTTTATGTATATATTGTCATTCTAAACAAGTGCTACATGAACATGTCCAAAGACTTCCTGACTATGATGAGTTCATCAGAAAATATAAGCATTAATTATTTCTTTTAGACAGGAGATAAAAATGAAAAATATTATTTATATTTCTGCTTGTTCTTTTAATGAGCTGATTTAGCTCAGTCACTTTTAAACTATAGAGTGGTCTATATCTATTGGCTCACGTTTGACTGACTTAAAGCAACAAGCCCCGGCAAATATACCGGGGCTTGTTGTTAATCTAACGCTTAGTAAACTATTTAATAATGTTTTGTACGTTTGGAAAATCTTTTATTTAAAATTCCATATACAAATAAACATTAATCGTCTACATCGTCCCATGTGCCGGGCGTTTTCTGGCCAGCCCATAAGTAAGGCTTGCTCAGACCAACACCGAAGATTAAAGGAATGACAAATGACCAGTTCACTCCCATATATCCATACGTCAATGCTTCATTCATATCTGTGAAGACTGGTCCAATAAGCGATTTAAGGAAAATTGTAACTATCGAGATTAGACCGATACAAAATGCAGAGGCGATCAACCCGCCCCATGGCATGGGTATCTTGGTGAAAGGCCAGTTATGAAGTGGTATCAATACTCCATATACTACAGAACATCCAACCATAAACCAAAGCAACCAACTGCTATCCGCAGCCAGGTAACCGATATGCCAGAAACCTGAAACCCCATCGAGTGACAGATCCCAAATGCCCATCATCTTAGATATCCAAAGGTAGATACATACAGCAAGGAAAAGGATCAGCATCTGCGTTATTCCTTTTAATGGTTGTGCCATATTGCGTGTGAGATAGGTCAGAAGTCCCGTAGCTGCACCCATCTGAATAAATGGAAACCACCATGCAGGAATCCAGCGAATACTGGTATTAGTCGTGACGTAAGTCAGCCCCAAAATAAGTACCATTAAAACAAAAAATTGTCGTGGTTGACTAAGATTGGCAACTACCCAGTTTTCGCCTGTAAAAGAGAAAAAAGCTAGATAAAAATATAACGATCCTACTATAGGGAAAACCCAGTCAGCACCAAGTCCTGACCAGTAAATAGCTTTAGCAGTAAAGAACCCCAAAACCCAGGAAACAGCTGTAAGAATGACCCCCCTTTTCATAGGGTTCTCAATTTTATGAAATGGCCAATACCCGACGACCGCAAACATGAGAGCCCACCAAAGCGCCATCAGTTGGAATGTAACATTATCGAACCAATACCAATTTTGAATTTCATCTCCCACCCAAGGACCAATAGGTGATGCTTTCATCCACATGTTAATAATTGCACAGGATATGATTGTAAGCCCATAGATTATTAGTAACCCTTTGATTGCATCATTGGGACGCCAAGGTGCAACTTCTATATTGTCACTCATTATTATTTTCCCCTATCAATTGCAAGTTATGATCAAAACTATCCCCTTTATACATGGCTTAGATAATTTTCTTGCAACTCACCTTCATGACATACCCTGACAAACTAAAATCAATTCCGAGAGCAGACTGATTATTTACCTAAGCACAACATATTCAAGAACAGCTACGTTAACTACTTTATTATATTTTCTTAACTAATCAATCTGGTTATTTATTCGAGAATTGCCTTTAGATTACAGCTTTATCGGGCATTACTCGAAACTATTGATCATAAGATCATTAAGCAATATTTGAGCCATATGAATGTATGGAGGGAGACAAGCATTAAGGTCGGTATAAATATTGTTTAAATTTTAATTATATATAAGAACAATCCATATTTGAGTTCTACTTTATTATCGATAAATATTGTTATTTGAATTGGCATTTTGCAGGAATAAATGCAACAGATGTTCCATTTTAACTTGAGTTAGTGATAGTTGAGGATAAGGCAGGAATCTTTTATTTCGAGAAATTTAAACCACGGCGGGATGGTTTATTGGATAAAATAGTTCCATATATTTTGTCATATACAGTGGAAGCTTATTTATAAATAGATATAATGGCGTCCGCATTCAATGCGATTTTAAAATAACGCGCCCGTAGCTCAGTTGGATAGAGTACCTGGCTACGAACTAGGGGGTCGGAGGTTCGAATCCTTCCGGGCGCGCCATTTTATCACCTTTTAAGCTTGCTATTATTTTTTTAGTCCCACAGAATAAAATCTGCCCAAAGATTATCTATTATGAATAGTAATTTTGAACAACCATTCGGCACATATAAACCTAAGCGTGATGTTGGTTTTTTAAAAATAATTAAAAACATAGGCATTAGTCGAGGCTTCATTGCTAAGTGGAGTAGAGGGCAATGGAAGAACAAAGGATATGAAATAGTAGATGCTGAGATAAGAGGGGTAAAATTTAGATTGAATATAACTACTAATACTATTGATTCTAAACTTCTTACCAGTTCAAAATATATTAGTAAAAAAGAAATTCAAGCATTAAAGCCTACTAGTGTAGATGGTGCTTTTATAGATATTGGAGCAAATATTGGTTATTTCTCATTGTCTATTGCTAGCATGGGATTTAAAAACATATTAGCTATTGAGCCAAATCCATTAACGATAAAGGCGCTTCAATCGAACATTAAGATTAATGGATATGAAAACATTATAAAATTAGCTCCTTATTGTGTAGGAAAAGAAGAAGAGTTGACTTTTTATAGTTGCGCAGATTTAGGTAGTTCAGGTGTAATAAAAAATGAATTAGATTCCTCTGCGAGAGAAATAAGGGTTCAATCTAAAACATTGGAGTCTATTTTGTATGAATATCAAATTAGAAAAATTGATACACTAAAAATTGATATTGAAGGTTATGAAGATGTTGCTTTAATGCCTTTTTTTGAAAAAGTTAACAACAATTTATGGCCAAGAGTCATTGTTATTGAATATACAAGTCAAGAATTATGGAGAGATAATATTCTGTCTTATTTGCTTAATTCAGGTTATGAGAGAACAATGATAACTCGTGGCAATATGATATTACATAAGAAATAATTCTCTAGATATCTTTGCTTTGTGCCGTAATATATCGTCAAAATCTTGTGATATAATTAGGCAGAAATAACTAATTGATTTTACTCTATGCGCCTGTAGCTCAACTGGATAGAGTATCGGGCTTCGAACCCGAGGGTTGGGGGTTCGAGTCCCTCCGGGCGCGCCACATCCCCCTTTAAGAAATTATAAAAATCGACTTGCTAAAAATGCAAAAAAGAAACCGATTAAATAAAGTGTTAGTGAAAATAGATAGACATATTTATTTATACTTCTGATTCGATTACATGCCTTAGCAAGTTCAGGATCAAAAGGACAGGGGGCATTCCTTATTTTCCATTGATAAACTCCAGTAATAACTAGCAATACTCCAGCTAAAGCGAATACTTCAACTTTATATTTAGATAACGTTACTAGCTGAGGCACATTAGAGACTAGTCCTGCTAACGCAGCTCCTGCTCCAATCGTGACAAACAGAGCAGGTAGCGCACAACAAATGATAGTTCCAAAGCTAGTAAAAAGATTAAGAAGGGGAAGAATTAGAGAATTTTTAGATAGTTGTTTCATATCTTGATCCCCCTATTCCCTGTTGATACTGTCTACATTGTAGCCTGCATCGACGATTAATGTAGTAATATCTTCATCATCTATATCTTTTCCCTGTTTTGTATAAATAGCAACAAGACCGCCAGAAAGATCAACTTTTATGCCAGATACTTCTTCACGTTTCATAAAAACTTTTTGTATTGCTTGAGCACAAAAATCACAAACTAAACCAAATACGTTAACGTCTATCTTGCCGCCTTTCGGGTCAACGGTTCCGGTAGATAATCCTTGTGCACTTGATGAGTGTTCATGGTTGTCATGGTTGTGAACATTATCAACAGCATAAGTAATATTTAAAAATGTCAGAAAAATAATTGTTAAAAAAGTTTTCATTTGATTAACCTCTAATTAAAAACGGTGAACAAAATTGAGTAAAAATTTACCTTCGCTACTGTAGCCTGTTTCGAGTAGAGAAGGGCCTTTAAATAGGCGAATGAGCGGAGTGTATGCGAAGTTTTTCTCATCTTCAGGAACATGGCTAACTTCAAGCATTAACCATGTATGTAAATTACCGAAGTCAGCTACATATGGAGAAAAGCCAATTCGAGCTTTTTGTCTAAAGTTATCTACTATGCTATTAGATTTCGTTATGCGGTTTTCATAGGAGATAAAATACTTCCTAGTTTCCCAATCTGCAGCAAGACCTGTAAAAAAAACTGGGTCTGTTTCAGAGTTAAATGAATTATAGTCCGAATAAGTTATACCTATGCCTGATTTAAGATAAATGTTGGCCTGAGCATGTTGTTTATTCCATCGTTTTAGTAGATTGTTTATTTGCAATGCATGTATTTGGTAGTCTCCAGAACGCCAAAACTCTCCTTTGTAACCAATGGAATAATTAGCTGTTGGTGAATAATGAGTGTGTACTGAGTATTTATGACCATCATTCATGGTCATAAATGTCCATCCGCCCGGATAAGAGACTGGTCTAGATGCAACTTCAGTACTTAAAAAAAGAAGTAGTAACAGTAATTTACGCAAAACATAGCTCCTAAGTTAAACTCCAATTGCCCATATGAGCATAAAAATTTGAAACTAAGAACTATGCGTTAGGAGGAGGTGTAGGTGTATCGATAAAAATTGAATGATAATTAGATGCTGCGTAATTTTTATTTTGATAATTCTTATAAGCAGGAAGCTTTCTTAAGTCAACAATAAACATTGCATTTGATGAACAGGCTTTGCAAAATAAACAATCTGATTGAGATTTGTCACTAGAGCTCTTCTTTAGTAATTCAGCATTTATTTGAATTGAATGACAAGGAGATTGAGTATCGCTCACTTGAACAGAATCATCTTTTTCATATATATGACAAGACAGACCAAATGTCTGAGTTGTTCCAAAGACAAATAATAGTATTAACAAGTGATGAAGGATTTTGCGAAGCATTAGTAGAAAATACCATATTTAATCTATTAGATAAATAATCAGAGGCTTAGTTCATAGATATATAATTGGTTGTAAATACTGAAAATAATCGACTTTAAATAGTTATTTAGATTATTTTTAGAAACAGCAGGAGTTCCAGATTGAAAAGACATTTAACTATTTTTGGACGTGTTCTTTTGGCCTTTTCTATCTTTATGGTATTGGTTTCGTGCGATAAAGAAGAACCTGCTTCAGCTGCTACAACCTTCGGTTTTAAAGTCCTCGTATTTACTGAAACAGCTGGCTTTCGTCATGGATCTATTCCTGATGGTGTACAAGCTATTAAGAGACTGGGCGAAAACAATAATTTTGCTGTTGATGTCAGTAATGTCAGTGAAGTATTTATTCAGGATAATTTATCCCAGTATGCTGCTGTCATTTTCTTAAATACAACAGGTGATGTATTGACGGATGAACAACAATCGGTTTTCGAAAGTTACATTAAAAGCGGGGGAGGTTTTGTAGGGGTTCATTCAGCCTGTGATACAGAATACCAATGGCCATGGTACGGTAGTCTTTTAGGCGCCTATTTTCATAGTCATCCTCAAGTACAGCAGGGAACGCTAAATATTATGGGGAAC
>CAYPHQ010000061.1:0-6099 GCA_964410595.1 uncultured Thiotrichales bacterium | reverse complement strand
CCGGCCTGTCACGCCGGGGGTCGCGGGTTCGAGTCCCGTCCACTCCGCCATTTATTTAGACATAGGGGAAGATATCATCTTCCCCTTTCTTGTATACTCTGCATACTTTTTAGTTAATTAATTCCGAGAAAACACATATGCTGATGCAAATACGCGAACGAGCAACAGGAATCTTCGCTTATATAATAGTGACGTTAATCATCATTCCATTTGCCTTCTGGGGGATTCAAGAGTACTTCACAGGCGGCAATCAGGTTAATGTTGCCGAAGTGGAGGGATATGAGATCAGTGTGCAAGAGTTTGACGCGCGATTGAAAGATCAACGACGTTATTTGAGAGATTTACTTGGCGATCAAGCAGAAGATTTCTTTGGTGAAGAAGACGCAGACCTTAAAGATCTTGTACTCAATCAAATTATTCAAGATCGATTATTAACACAAGAGATTGACGAGCAAGGTTACCGTGTTACTGATAATCGTATTTATCAACGTCTTCAATCAATCCCGCAGTTTCAAGTCAACGGTCAGTTTGATAACGAGACTTATCAGCGTATGTTAACTACTCAAAGAAGAAATGCAGTGGAATTTGAATCACAAATACGCCGCGAGGAAGCAATCAATCAGTATCGTGGAAGCGTTGTTTATTCGGCTTTCTTACCTAGTGAAGAAAAGTACAACTACGCAGCATTACAACAGCAAAAAAGATCTTATGAGTATTTTCGTGTCACTGTGTCTGAAGATCAGATCGAAGTCTCAGAACAAGCCATACAAGATTACTATCAAGCTAATCAAAGTCAGTTCAGTAGTGCTGCCAAGGTTAAGCTTGAATACCTAGCCATACAACAGCAATCATTGGCCGAAGGGTTTGAAATCAGTGAACAAGATCTCAAGGATGAGTATGACAATGAGCCTCAGCGTTATCGCACCCAAGAATTGCGCCATGCGAGCCACATTTTATTTAAACTAAATGAGCAAGCGACGGATCTGCAAATAGAACAGGCCTTCGAAAAAGCCCAACAAGCGGTTCAACGTCTGGATGATGGTGAAGACTTCGGTTTGATTGCAAGCACACTCTCTGAAGATAATTTTGCGGATAAAAATAATGGTGCACTTGGCTTGCTCAGCCGGACTGATATCGATAATCCAGAATTCATCAATAAGTTATTCAGTATGGATAGCGGTGAAACCAGTGATCCTATACGTACTAAACTGGGTGTGCAGATTATCAAGCTAGGTGAAATCGTTAAGCCAGTGCAGAGAACTTTTGATGAAGTTAAAGCACAAATCAATTCCGAAATGCGTTCACAACTAGCACAGACAGAATTTGTTCGCCGCGCTGAGATGTTACAGGAGCTGAGTTATGAGTTTCCAGATAATCTTGATAAAGCGGCTGAGGCGTTAGAGTTAAATGTGCAATCCACTGATTGGATACAGAGTGATAGTGGTGATGGTATTGCCCAGAATGCAAAAGTACGCGCATCAGCTTTCTCTGAAGACGCGTTGATGAATCGATATAACAGTGATCTTATTGAGATTGATGAGGGCTATGTCGCTGTAATACGTGTTGTCGAGCATGAACCAGAGCAAGTTCAGGATCTGCATGAAGTGAGTGCGCACATTAAGGCGATATTAGCCAGCCGATTGGCGATTCAACAAGCTGAAACTATGGGTAACTCGCTGCTAGAGAAATTAAAGGCGGGTGAGATTTCCATGCAACAGGCAGCAGATGGTGCTGACATCATCCCGGAGACATCCGTGCAGCGTAATAGCCAATCTCCAGATCAGCAGATACTTAAATTTGTGTTTACAGTCAAAGCGGCAGCATCGGAACAGCCGGTATATGCAGGGACTATGGTAGACAGTGAGTATGTGCTTATTCAACTCAATAGCGTAGAAAAGCCTGAAGCAGATGCTACGCTAAATGCTTCTCAGTGGATTACCTTGCAAGGGCAGTATGGTCGTCGTGAGATGAACTCGATGCTTAAAGCCCTGCGTGAAACTAAGCAAGTGAAGCTTTTTACTGAGAATCTATAGGGCCACAAAAAAGTTGCTATAGAGAGTTGATCTGGTGTGAAACCCTGTTTTACTAATTTAGCACCATAAAATGAGGATGTATTAATGCGGCTTCATTGGCAAATTCTAATAGCGTTGGCATTGGCAGTCATTTTTGGCTCATACACCGATGCGTTGTCTGATGCTGTTAGTATTGATCTCACGGTTGTTTATCAATTTTTTGGCAGCTTGTTTTTAAATGCACTCAAAATGATTATTGTGCCACTCATTGTATCTTCCATTATTGTTGGAATCAGTGGGATGCAGAACGATCATTCATTTGCTCGCATGGGTGGAAAAACGTTTATTTATTACATCAGCACCAGCATTATTGCTATATTGATTGGTCTGGCGATGGTGTCATTGTTTCAGCCGGGCCTGATTGGAGACATACCAGCTAGAGATATTCTAGGATTGCACGCTGATACAAATGAGGTGACTGAGAAAGTTGGTGCTGCCAGTGCGGCTAGCTTGTCAGATATTTTCTTAAGAATGATTCCCACCAATATCATCTATGCTGCAGCACATGGGCAGATGTTAGGTTTGATATTTTTCAGTTTATTATTCGGCTACTTTTTAGCTCGCAATCAAAGTGAAGGTCAGAAATCACTGAAAGGATTTTTTGATGCGACTTTTCATGTAATGCTGGATATCACTAATCTTATTATGCGATTTGCACCCATTGGTGTGTTTGCATTAGTGGCAAATGTCATAGCAGTATCAGGTTTGGAGGTTTTTATTCCGCTGGCCAAGTTCTTTTTTATAGTATTAGCAGGTTTATTTATACATAGTTTCATTGTCATGCCGATATTGCTGAAGACGATTGCACGAGTTCAGCCAACAAAACATATCAGGGCAATGTCACCAGCTATGCTCACGGCTTTTTCAACCAGTTCATCATCTGCAACACTACCGGTGACATTAGATTGTATACAAGAGCGTGCTGGGGTATCCAATCGAACATCGAGTTTTGTATTGCCATTAGGAGCGACAATAAATATGGATGGAACCGCATTATATGAGTGTGTCGCTGCGTTATTTATTGCACAAGCTTATGGGCTAACACTGGGCCTTGCAGAGCAGTTTACAGTTGTTGTATTGGCTCTTATGACATCAATTGGTGTGGCAGGCGTACCTGCGGCTAGCCTAGTGGCCATCACTATTATTTTGACAGCCATTGGTTTACCTTTGGAGGCCATTGGCTTAATCCTAGCGGTAGATAGAATACTGGATATGTGTCGAACCGCCGTCAATGTGTTCAGTGATTCCTGTGGTGCGGTAATTATTGCACGTTCAGAAGGTGAACAAACAAATTTAGCCTAATAAAATAATGCTCAAGACTTATGCAGGTAGCTAGAGATAGTAAGTACTCGCGATAGGCTCTTAAAAGCAAGTATGAGTTAATAGCCGCTCATACCGACAATATTATATCCAGCGTCAACATAAGTGACTTCACCGGTGATTCCGCTAGCAAGATCGGAACACAAAAAGGCCGCAGCATTACCAACTTCTTCAATACTGACATTCTTTCGTAAAGGAGCATTTTGCTCTACATGTTCTAACATTTTCCGAAAATCGCCGATACCCGCTGCCGCCAGCGTGCGTATTGGGCCTGCAGATATGCAGTTAACTCGAATTCCATCAGGTCCGAGTGCATAGGCCATGTAGCGTGTATTGGCTTCTAGACTGGCTTTGGCTAGCCCCATAACGTTGTAATTTGGCATCGCTTTTTCAGCACCTAAGTAGCTAAGTGATAAAATGGCACTATTATGACCCTTCATCATAGGGCGTGCAGCCTTGGCCAGAGCAGTGAGACTATAACTACTTATGTCATGAGCCATCATTGAGCCTTCGCGGGTGGTGCTGTTGACAAAATCACCCTCCAATTCTTCTTTGGGAGCAAAAGCGACAGAGTGAATCAGGATATCAAACTCACTCCAGTGCGTACTTAATTGCTTAAACAAGTCAGAGATATTCTCATCTGAGGAAACATCACAAGGTAAAACAATATTGCTATCGCATTCACCCGCAAGTTTCTCTACTCTAGATTGCAGTCTTTCATTTTGATACGTGAAAGCTAATTGAGCACCTTGTTGATGCATGGCTTGAGCTATTCCCCACGCAATTGAGCGATTACTTGCCACACCGATGATAAGTGCTTTTTTATTCTTCAGAAAAGACATGGTTTCTCCTATATTGTTCGCTTTAAATTACTGCATTCTATGAGATGAGACTTTATACTTACATAAAACTCGATACCAGATTGCAAATTATACATGTCCAATCAATTTCATGGCAGCTAGACCTCTGATTAAGTACGTGCTTTTATCTGTGCTCCTGTTGGCAGGATGCAAATCTGGGCAATGGAATAATCCTTATCGTAGTCAAGATACTCAAGCGGACATTATTTATACATCATTTCAGGAGCGACCTAAGGAGCTTGATCCAGTTAAATCCTATAATGCGGCTGAATATGAATTCATCGCGCAGATTTATGAGCCACCGTTACAGTATCACTTCTTGAAACGCCCTTATGAATTAGTCCCTTTATCCGCACGCCAGTTACCGACCAAGACATTTTATGATCAAGAGGGTCAGCGGTTAGCAGAGGATGTGGATCCCTCGCGAGTCGCATACACGGATTATTTAATAGAAATTCAACCTGATATTCGTTATCAACCCCATCCTTCACTGGCTAAAGATGACTCAGATAAATATCGTTATCATCAGCTTCAGGTCGCTGATTTGGAAGATATCTATGTGTTATCAGATTTTAAGCATCAAGGTTCGCGCACTCTGACAGCATATGATTATGTATATCAAATCAAACGCTTAGCCCATCCAAATTTACACTCACCCTTAGCAGGTTTATTAGGTAACTATATTGTAGGATTTTCTGATTATCGCGAGAAAGTATTGGCGTCTTTGGAACAACAACCTGAGCAATGGTTAGATCTATCCAATATCAGTATGGAAGGTGTGGTGGCGCTAGATGATTATCGTTACAGGATTAGAGTGCGTGGTGTCTATCCTCAGTTCATATACTGGTTAAGCATGCCATTTTTCTTCCCTATCCCCTAGGAAGCAGATAAGTTTTATGCTCAAAAGGGTATGAAGCAACGTAATCTTTCTTTTGATTGGTACCCCATTGGCACTGGGCCATTTATGTTGACTGAGAACAATCCTAATCTACGAATGGTATTGGAAAAGAATCCTAATTTTCGTGGAGAGACTTACCCGACTGAAGGTGAAGCTGAAGATGTGTCTAAGGGCTTGCTCGTCGATGCGGGTCGAGCTATGCCATTCGTCGACAAGGTTGTGTTCAGTCTAGAGAAAGAGAGTATTCCTTATTGGAATAAATTTATGCAAGGTTTTTATGATACTTCTGGGATTAGCTCAGATAGTTTTGATCAATCTGTGGAGTTGAGTTCTCAGGGACAATTTGCTTTGACTGATGAAATGCGAGGCAAAGGTATTGAGTTGTCGTCAGCGGTTGCGACTAGTTTGTATTATTTAGGTTTCAATATGCGTGATCCGGTAGTGGGAGGCTTGAGTGAACGGGCACGGTTATTACGCAGAGCTATCTCCATTGCAGTGGACTACGATGAATTTATTTCAATTTTTAGAAATGGACGTGGTGTAACGGCACAGGGGCCAATCCCGCCAGGAATATTTGGTTATGAGGAAGGTGAGGCGGGTCATAATCCCTATATATATCAATGGCACAATCAACAGTCAAAGCGTCGTTCAATCGACGAGGCTAAAGCCATGATGCGCGAAGCAGGTTATGCTCAGGGTATTG
This sequence comes from uncultured Thiotrichales bacterium, assembly GCA_964410595.1. Lineage (GTDB taxonomy): Bacteria > Pseudomonadota > Gammaproteobacteria > UBA4575 > UBA4575 > UBA1858. The sequence goes on along the minus strand of CAYPHQ010000061.1, from coordinate 246 downwards.
ATCAGCGAACAGGTAAACCATTGATCTTATATTTTGATACGGTAAGTCGTGGAGCAGACACTAAAGCGTTGCTCAATTGGATGGTTAAACAGTTTGCTAAGATTGATATTCAGTTAGTCATTCGTGGTACTGATGGTAATCGATTTTTTGATAAATTAAATCAAGGCACTTTTCAAATCTATCAATTAGGTTGGAATGCAGATTATCCTGATCCGGAGAATTTCTTTTTCCTATTATATGGGCCTA
>CAYPHQ010000060.1:0-6507 GCA_964410595.1 uncultured Thiotrichales bacterium | reverse complement strand
TGCCACCTTTTGAAGTGACATTTTTTTGTAATTGTAAAAATGGCACATCATTTTGAGCAAGTTGCGCGGCGCCCAGCACCGTTTGTTGAACCATCAGACGTGTTTCGTCCTGACTAAACCCCAGTGATTCGCCAGCTTTTTGTAAGCAAGACATCAAGTGGAAAACATAAGCTGGACCACTTCCAGATATGGCAGTTAATGCATCAATTTTTTCTTCACTATCCAGCCACAGAACTTTCCCAGTTGCTAGCATGATTTGTTGCGCTAGCGCTTTATGTTGTGTTGATGTTTGAGTCGGCGTGTAAAGTCCACTCATACCTACACCGATGCTAGCAGGCGTATTTGGCATGCAGCGAATTACAGAGTGCTGTTCTCCCAACCATGAGAGTATTGCTACACTTGGAACACCAGCAGCAATCGACAGTATCAAGGTATCATTAGGGAGCTCTGTTGCCAATTGCTGACAAGTACTTTTAATGTCTTTAGGTTTCACTGCGAGGATGACAATATCAGGTGCTGTGTGACACTGATCATATTGAGTGATGAGTGTGGCTGTTGGAAATTGCGTTTGTAATTGCTCATGACGATCAGAATTATGTTCACATAGGATCAACTGAGGGCAGGAATCTAATTGCATGAGACCTTCTGCCAAAGCGCTACCCATGTTGCCCAAGCCAATAATCAGGACGGTTTGATTGATCATTTGTATCGTCATGTGCTTATTCCTTTGGGTAACGGCGTGGACCAAAGATGGCAGTGCCGATACGGACTATGGTTGAACCTGCGGCAATTGCGGCTGTATAGTCATTACTCATGCCCATAGACAGCGTATTGCAATGATTGAGCTCAGGTTTTAATGAGTTCAATAATAACCTAAGTTGATTGAAGGTATTATATTGTGAATCAAAATCAGTTTGTGCTCGTGGTATGGCCATTAATCCAGCCAATTCTATATTAGGTAAAGCATGGATTTTTTCTGCGAAGTCTGGCAGTTGCTCCGGCGCTATACCGGATTTGCTGTCTTCATCATCGATATTAATTTGAATGCAAAGCTTTAAGGCTGGCAGGTGTGTGGGTCTTTGCTGACTGAGTCTCTGAGCAATAATTTCTCTGTCAACGCTGTGCACCCAGCTAAAATTTTCAGCTATAGGACGAGTTTTATTTTTTTGAATAGGCCCTATGAAATGCCAGATGATATTCAAATCTGATAGGGCAGAGATTTTATCTAGCGCTTCTTGCAGGTAATTCTCACCAAAATGAGTCTGACCACATGTGTAAGCATGCCTACACTCATCTGCACTTCTAGTTTTACTCACGGCGATCAAGAGCACGTCATCATTGCGATTATATTCACGACACACCGCTTTAATTTTCTCTCGAGTAGATGAAATATTATGTGCTAGATCAACAGAACTCATAGGCGGACCGTGTGTCATTTATCGTTAGAATAGGTTGGCTTATCGCTAAATTACAGTTTAGCACTCTACATACCCATAGTATGCCATTGAAATAAGCGATGCAGAAATCATTACTCATCACTCAATAAACAAAATGCATGGTATTCATTTATTCATCAACATTTTGTACAGACTGATGATTGAATGAATCAATCTGACTACATAAATTAAATACCTACAAGACGTATGAAAGATTATGAATTTAGATATAGAACCTGACAATCATTTAAGTTTGGATATGCAGATAAGTACACAGCATGATCATGCAAATGATGTGAGAGCTGATTTAGTTAATAGCGAGTATGGTCACCAATCATCATGCGATATTGTCCAACTGTTAGCATTTTCAGTGCAGCATAAAGCCTCTGATTTACATCTGTCAGCTGATCTTCCACCAATGGTTCGTATTGATGGAGACATAACACGTATTAATTCGGCGGCGCTAGACAGCAATGATGTGCATAATATGATAGTTGAGATCATGACTGATCAGCAGTGCAAATATTTTGAAAATAATCTTGAAATTGATTTTTCATTTGAGATTGCAGGTTGTGCACGTTTTCGTGTTAATGCGTTCAATCAAAATCGTGGTAATGCGGCAGTATTTAGAACTATTCCTAGTGAAGTTCAAAGTCTTGAGGCGCTTGATTGCCCACAAATTTTTCGTCAAATAGCTGCATTACAAAGAGGATTAGTGCTGGTCACAGGATCTACTGGATCCGGTAAATCCACAACCGTGGCCGCAATAATTGATTATAAAAATCAAACTGAACATGGGCATATATTGACAATCGAAGATCCCATCGAATTCATCCATGAGAGTCGAAAATGTTTAGTTAATCAACGTGAAATTGATCGCGACACAAATAGTTTTAAACAAGCATTGCGCTCAGCGCTGCGTGAAGACCCAGATACAATTTTAGTCGGTGAGTTGCGTGACTTGGAGACTATCAGTCTTGCGCTTACGGCCGCAGAGACAGGTCATTTAGTCTTTGCTTCTTTACATACTCGTTCTGCTGCTAAAACCATAGATAGAATTATAGATGTATTCCCTGCTAATGATAAAGATATGGTGCGTTCAATGTTGTCTGAATCATTACAAGCGGTGGTGTCACAAACGTTATGTAAAAAAATTGGTGGTGGGCGTGTGGCTGCACACGAAATTATGATGTCTACACCTGCGATAAGAAATCTCATTCGAGAAGATAAGATTGCACAAATGTATTCTGCTATACAAACTGGTCAGGATGTGGGCATGCAAACATTAGATCAATGCCTCCAACGAATACTGCAGCAAGGCGTCATTACACGTGAGGAGGCACTCCTTAAAGCCGCGTATAAAGATAATTTCACATAATGGAGATATATTATGATCAGTGATTATCTAAGGCTTTGTGTATGGCGGGTAGAACAGACTTAAATTTAATATACCGAATATGCATCAAATACTGGGCCATCAACGCATACACGCTTCATCTGTGCTTGACCATGGGTATCGGTGATCTTGACGGTGCAGCCGGCACATCCACCGACAGCACATGCCATGTGTTCTTCAAGAGAGAGTTGGCAAGCTAGCTGATATTTTTTTGCTAGTGCAGCTACAGCTTTGAGCATCGGCTCAGGTCCGCAAGCAAAAATTTCCACACCATTTAATTGTTTGGCGTCTAACTCTGATAACCAACACTCGGCTAGTTCGTTGATGTAGCCATCAAAGAAGCCTTCATACCCTTGTTTGGAGCATAAACGCGACTGAATATTTTGAGCTTGCAAAGATTGCATGACAGCATTGCTTTGCTCAGGGACACCCGCCAGTGATTGTCGAGATGTCTCAACGATGAAAGGAAAAGCAATCTCAGAGCCCATCATCACCAGAGGGCTAATATCTGTATGCGCCTTCAGATGTTCTGCAAAAAATACGATGGGTGGTATTCCTACACCGCCCCCTAGTAATAGAGGTAATGTTTTGTTATCAGATAGTTCAAAATTATTCCCTATCGGTCCAAGACAAGCTAATTGATCGCCAATCTTCGCGAGACTGAGATTGCGTGTGCCTTCACCGACAGTCTTATAGAGTACTTCTATCCAGCCCTGTACTGCATCACACCGTAATACTGAAAACGGACGTTTCAAGGCATATGGATTTTGATCGCAACTCAAATGAATGAAATTACCGGGTAGCACATGGGTGGCACAGTTTGGAACATGTAGACGAATAATATATTGATGATCGGCTAGAGCATGATGCTCTAGCACGCGCGCCTGCTCTGGGAAAATGGATGCTTCAGTCATGATGTAAGTTGGTAGACCAGCTCACCTTCAACAAAAGTATGAGTGACTCTGCCCTGTAAAGTCTGGTTTAGGTAAGGCGTATTTTTACCCTCACTTTGGATGTTTTCTGCAGTTAGTTGCCATTCCTGTTGTGAATCAAATACGCAGATATCTGCTGTGGCACCCACATTGAGTTTTCCTGCATCGATACCAATTAATTGAGCAGGTTTGGTGGTTACTAGCGCAATTACCTCTGATAACGATAGTGAGGTTTCTTGGCTAAGCTTCAATGTTAGCGGGAGCAGTGTTTCTAAGCTTGATATGCCAGGTTCAGTGGCTGGGAATGGCGCTAGTTTAGCATCTGGTTCATGTGGTTGGTGATCAGAACATAGACTCATTAAGACGTTACTATTTAAACGTGCCCGTAGCCCTTCAAGATCCGAGCGGCTGCGTAGCGGTGGAATTGTATGATAGTGGCTATCAAAACCATGGATGTCTTCGTCGCTTAGAAATAATTGGTGCATACATATATCAGCACTGACGGGGGCGCCATCATACAATGCTCGCTCCAGCATCTGCAGTGTGCGCTGAGTCGAAATACGACAAAAATGCACACGCACATTGGTGTCTTCAATAATAGATAAGCAGGTGCTAGCCGCTGCAGTCTCGGCAGCGGTTGGAATGCCTGGTAGCCCCATGCGAGTTGCATTCGCACCTTCATGCATGCAACCGTTGGCCGCTAGATGATGATCATGTGGATGAAAGAATACAGTGAGATCTTGACTAGCAGCGTATTCCATTGCACGTCTGAGCACTAAATTATTCGCTAATGGATGAAGTGAGTTACTCACGCCAACCACACCGGCTTGTTTTAAAGCGGCCATTTCGCTTAAGTACTCACCTGCAAGTTGAGTGGTAAGAGCGCCCATCACATAGACATGACAGTAAGCAGAGAATTGACTGCGTTGTTGAATAAATTCGACCTCGGCTGGAGTATCGATCACCGGATTCGTATCGGGTGAACAGACCATTGAGGTGATGCCTGCAGCGACGCCAGCAAACGTTTCTGAAGCGATAGTGGCCTTATGTTCTTGACCAGGCTCGCGTAAGTGAGTGGCGATATCGACCATGCCAGGGATAATGGTGTGGCCGGATAAGTCCAAAACTTTGTCAGACTGCCAACCCTCAGGTGCAGTGTCTAGTGCAGCTATTTTCTTATCGCAAATATACAGATCACATGGTCGATCTATGCCATTGGCCGGATCGATCATATGGGCATGCTTGAGTGCAATCTTCATGATTGACCTCCTGCCAATAAGGACATGATAGCCATGCGTACCGCGATGCCATTTGAGACCTGCTCTAAGATAACGGATTGATTGCCGTCTGCGACTTCTGAACTGATTTCTACGCCACGATTAATTGGACCCGGATGCATCACCGTAGCGTCATCTGCAGCCAGTGATAAACGCTCGGGTGTGAGGCCAAATAAATTAAAGTATTCATGCTCACTGGGTAAAAATGCACCTTGCATACGCTCTTTTTGTAAGCGTAGCATGATAATAATATCCGCATTGCTGAGACCCTCTTCCATGTTTTGGAAGGCTTGCACTCCCAGTGTTTCGATCTGGTTAGGCAGTAATGTTTTAGGAGCAATGACCCGAATGTCTTGTGTACCTAAAGTTCGCAATGCATGGATTTGTGAACGGGCGACGCGCGAGTGGGCTAAATCGCCAACAATTGCCACTTTTAGGCGAGTAAAATCTTTCTTAATGCGGCGGATAGTAAACATGTCCAGCATGGCTTGAGTAGGGTGAGCATGTCTGCCATCACCCGCATTTATAACGCTAATTCCTGGAGCGACGTGTTGTGAAATAAATTTTGCAGCTCCACTGTCTTGGTGACGAATGATGAACATATCGACATCCATAGCTTCTAGATTACGCAGTGTATCTAAAAGGCTTTCACCTTTAACTGTAGCGGAAGCATCAACATTGATATTTAACACATCAGCTGACAATCGTTTAGCAGCCAGTTCAAAGGTTGTGCGTGTTCGTGTGCTGGCTTCAAAGAAAAGATTAACGATGGTTTTACCGCGCAGCAGAGGAACTTTCTTCACATGCCTGCCATCAACTTTATAGAATGACTCAGCGGTATCCAATATAGAGGTCAACTGATCTAGGGAGAGTGATTCAGTTGTTAAGAAGTGCTGCATCATTTTCGTCGTCAGTCTGTCGTGATGATCTCAAGTGCCAGAGGCTCAGGTCCAGTTAATTTAACATGTTGGTGAGCAGGAAGCTCTACTGCATCTCCAACCATTTGCGCGCTGATGGGTAACTCACGTCCCCCGCGGTCTATTAATACGGCAAGGCTCACACTCGCTGGCCGACCGTAGTCGAATAATTCATTCATGGCTGCGCGTATGGTTCTTCCAGTGTGTAGGATATCATCAACTAGAATAATATTCTGATCAGTGATGTCCAAGGGTAACTGTGAGGGTTTTACTTGCGGATTCAGACCCAAACGACTGAAATCATCTCGGTAGAATGAGATATCTAACACGCCGATGGTATTACTCAAATTGAGCGCGCGATGCAGATGTTCAGCCACCCATATACCGCCAGTGCGTATACCTACGATGAGCGGTGATTGTTCACCTAATTGCTCAAGATGGGCTTTTGTTTGATCAGCCAGTGAGTTTAGGAGTGAATCGATATTGGTATTCATGTAGGTAGATTAACACTCATCCACGATTCCAACAAAATTGCTGCAGCAATTTTGT
>CAYPHQ010000059.1:0-7250 GCA_964410595.1 uncultured Thiotrichales bacterium | reverse complement strand
CGCTCTACTATGATGATGAATCTAAGGGGGTTGAAGTAGAGTTTTATGACCCCTAATCATTCGACCAAAACTACAGCAATCGAAGAGTGGAGTTATATTCTCTTAGTTCTTCGAGAGTTAGTTAGCATGGGGTTTTCCACAGTTTATGATGATTGTAACTATATGATTTTGCTATATTAAAAGTCTTTATCCACAGAAAAAGCGTGCAGTAATAACAATAATCTTTAACTCATAAAAGATATTATTAATATATGAAATTTAGTATCGAAAGAGAACGTTTACTTAAACCAATGCAACAAATTGTCGGTGCCGTTGAACGCAGACAAACCATGCCCATACTGTCTAATTTTTTATTTAGAAATGTTGATGGTCAATTAGTTATTACGGCAACTGATTTGGAACTCGAAGTTTCTGCCAAAGTGGATATTTCCCCAGAAGGTGAATCAATCACTATTCCTGGACGTAAATTATTAGATATTTGTAAATCCTTACCTGAAGGAAGTACTTTAAACTTGTCGTTAAAAGACGACAAAGTGACGGTAAAATCTGCGAAAAGTCGATTTTCTCTTTTAACACTTAACGCTAAAGAGTTTCCATTGGTTGATGCTATGGATGTCGATGCAAGCATTACCTTAGAAAAAGAAGTGTTACAGTCGCTGATTGAAGACAGCTCATTTGCCATGGCTCAACAAGATGTTCGTTATTATCTCAATGGTTTAATGATGGAATCTCAAGGTGAACATTTACGAACCGTCGCGACTGATGGGCACCGTTTAGCATTGGCTGAAACAACGCTGGATATTCCTGGTATCGATCGACAAATTATTGTGCCTAAGAAAGCTGTAACAGAGTTTATGCGTATATTAGGCAGCACCGATGGAGCGGTGGAATTGTTATTTAGTCAAAATCATTTACAAGCCAAAGTTGGTGATATTGTTTTTGTGACTAAATTAATTGATGGAAAATTCCCTGAATATCAAAGAGTTATCCCGGTTGGTCATGAACATTTAGCGGTGATTGATCGAGAAATGCTTAAAGCTTCTTTAATGCGTGCGTCAATATTAAGTAACGAAAAATATCGAGGTGTCCGTTTAGCATTTTCTTCTGGTTTATTAAGTATTCAAGCGCACAATCCAGAACAAGAAGAAGCCCAAGAAGAAGTGGATATGGAATATCAAGGTCCAGATATCGAAATTGGTTTTAATGTGAGCTATTTGGTAGATGTATTAAATACGATTAAATCAGAAGATGTGCATTTTTACATACAAGATACCAACAGCAGTCTACTTATCGTCTCACCTGAGTCAGAACAACGTAAATATGTTGTCATGCCAATGAGACTCTAAACCAGCAAATACCAATCAAAGCGATTATTTTTTTGACGCAACGCGCACTCACTGAATTTTACCGTTATGTGGGTTAAAACCATTGCCGCGCAACATTTGCGTTCTTTCAATGAATTTAATCTGCAGCTAGGTACAGGATTAAATATATTTACTGGCCCCAATGGTGCGGGTAAAACCAGCATATTAGAAGCATTGGATATATTAAGTCGAGGGAAGAGTTTTCGATCCTCAAGCATGTCACCTGTTATTCAGTTTGATCAGAAATCATTAATTATTCATGCCTCAGTCATGAATGGTGAAGATCAGGCTTTTCATGCGGGGGTTCAATATTCATCCGGGCAAACGTTAATTAAGTTAAATCAAGAAAAAATTGATAAGTGGTCTCAGCTGGCTGCAGAATTACCAATTATAGACATACATCCAGAGTCTTATTTATTGATTACTGGGGCACCAGAAAATAGGCGTAAATTCTTGGCTTGGGGAGCGTTCCACGTGGAACCATCGTTTTATTCCGCTTGGCAGAAATATCATCGTGCTTTAAAACAAAGAAATGAATGTCTTAAGAAAAACAATTATAAGGACGCTGCTAATGGGCATCCGGTGATGGTGGAAAGTGCCACATTGATAACAAAAATATTTCAACATTATACAGAAGCAATTACGCCTTATATTATTGATTTAATTGATTATTTTGGCTTTGAAGAATTGGTGGAAGTGGATTTTGATGCGGGTTGGGATCGTGCTCAATCTTTTCAAAAAGCGTTGGAGGCTGAATTGCTAGAACGTAATCACACGACCACGATAGGGCCACATCGCTGTGATTTAAAGCTTCATTGGCAGGGTAAAAATTTTGCAAAAAGTAGCTCACGCGGACAACAGAAAGTGTTAGCGGTGGCCATGAAGCTCGCACAAGCCAGCTTATTGCAAGAGAATATTAATAAGACACCTATCTATCTTATTGATGAATTGGTGGCAGAGTTGGACGAGGTGAGATGTGCGGCGGCCTTGGAAGTAATCGCCGCTCTCAATGCGCAAGCATTAATCACCTCAGTGACGCCAGAACCGATTAATCAATTTAATAATCATTCAGCAAAATGGTTTCACGTGGAACACGGACAAGCCACAGAAATGGTATAATTTTGCTTTAATTTAGAGGTCATCAAATGAGTTACGATTCTTCCAGTATCCAGGTATTAAAGGGCTTAGAAGCCGTAAGAAAACGGCCCGGGATGTATATAGGCGACACCGATGATGGGACTGGGTTACACCATATGGTGTTTGAAGTGGTGGATAATTCTATCGATGAGGCATTGGCTGGGTATTGCCATCGTATTCAAGTGGCCATTGAGGTGGATAACTCGATTACGGTGATTGATGATGGGCGCGGCATTCCTACGGATATCCATCCAGAAGAAAATCGTTCAGCCGCTGAGGTCATCATGACAGTATTACATGCTGGTGGTAAATTTGATGATAATTCTTATAAGGTATCAGGTGGCTTACACGGGGTGGGTATTTCCGTAGTAAACGCTTTATCTGAGACATTGTCCCTGACAATCTATCGTGAAGGCGATGTATATCAGCAAGAATATCAATTAGGTGAGCCACAGGCGCCGCTAACTAAGTTGGGAAAAGCCGATAAAACAGGCACTCAGATAAAGTTTAAACCTAGTAATCAGATATTCACTCAAACTGAGTTTCATTACGACATACTCGCCAAACGTTTACGAGAGTTATCGTTTTTAAATTCAGGCGTCAGTATTGAATTAATTGATCATCGCACAGGGAAAAAAGATCATTTTCATTATGAGGGAGGAATCGGCGCTTTTGTTGGTCATTTGAATTTGAAAAAAACGGCCATTCACCCAACCGTCGTGTATGTAAAGAAAAGCCGTGAAGATATTGAGGTTGAGGCAGCATTACAATGGAATGATTCTTATCAGGAAAGTATTTTTTGTTTTACAAATAATATTCCTCAACGTGATGGGGGCACACACCTCGCGGGTTTTCGTGGTGCATTAACACGCAGTATTAATCAATTCATGGAAAAAGAAGGTTATAACAAAAAACAAAAAACCGTACTTACAGGAGATGATACACGTGAAGGCTTAACCGCTGTTCTTTCGGTCAAGGTGCCTGACCCTAAGTTCTCGTCACAAACCAAAGATAAGTTAGTGTCCTCCGAAGTCAAACCGATAGTTGAAGGTTTGGTGGGGGAATTGTTGCAGGAATTTCTGATTGAAAACCCCACAGAATCTAAGGCAATAGTGGGTAAAATTGTTGATAGCGCGCGTGCCCGTGAGGCAGCTCGTAAAGCCCGTGAAATGACACGACGCAAGGGAGCCCTAGATATTGCGGGATTACCTGGGAAATTAGCAGACTGCCAAGAAAAAGATCCGGCTAATTCTGAATTGTTTTTAGTCGAGGGAGACTCTGCAGGAGGATCGGCGAAACAAGGTCGTGATCGTCATACTCAAGCAATTTTGCCACTGAAAGGAAAGATACTTAATGTAGAAAAAGCTCGTTTCGACAAAATGTTATCTTCACAGGAAGTAGCCACCTTGATCACAGCCTTGGGCTGTGGCATTGGTAAGGATGAGTTTGATATAGAAAAATTGCGTTATCACCGCATTATTATCATGACGGATGCGGATGTAGATGGTTCACATATTAGAACGTTATTGCTGACATTCTTCTATCGTCAAATGCCAGAATTAATTGAGAATGGTTATATTTACATAGGTCAACCACCTTTGTTTAAAGTTAAGAAAGGCAAACAAGAAACTTATGTCAAAGATGAGTCAGAACTGAATGCTTATCTATTACATATGGCGGTGAATAGTGCGGAACTTCATATTGATGATCAAAGTCCAGCAATCAAAGCCATTGCCCTAGAAACATTGGCAAAAGAATATATGGCAACAGTGGCTATTATGCAGCGACTAGAACAGAGCTATTCTATGGAAGTGTTACAAGCAATGTTGAAACAGCCACTGCCAAGTTCAGAGGGTTTACCTAATAGTGATCAAATGGAAGCATGGGCGGAATCATTGATGCAGCAACTTAATCAAAATCAGAATCCAGGCACGCGATTTAGTTATCAATTGCAATGGGAAACTGACAACCCACATTTAATCGTTGAGAAGTTTATTCATGGTTTAGGGGATGATGAAGTGTATACGGCAGATTTTTTCAAAAGTGCAGAATTTAAAGTGATGCAAACCACAGCTAATAATCTCGAAGGATTGTTTGGAGAACAGTCGTATATCAAACGCGGCGATAAGCAGCAAAACGTGTCTGAGTTTGGTGCAGTCATTAGCTGGTTGATGGAAGAGGCTAAGCGCGGACAAAGTATTCAACGTTATAAGGGTTTGGGTGAAATGAATCCTGAACAATTATGGGAGACCACGATGGATCCTGATTCGCGACTGTTAGTGCAGGTGAGTATTCAAGACGCCATTGCTGCTGATGATATCTTTTCTACCTTGATGGGCGACCAAGTAGAACCACGGCGCGAATTTATTGAGAAAAACGCACTATCTGCCACTAACATAGACGTTTAATTGTGAAAATAGCGAGCTGGAACGTAAATTCACTGCGGGTGCGTTTACCACAAGTTTTAGACTGGTTGAACACCAGCCAAGTTGATATTTTGTGTTTACAAGAGACCAAAACACAAGATGTAGATTTTCCACAAGAAGAGATTGAAGACGCGGGCTATCGAGTGGTTTTCTCTGGTCAAAAAACTTATAACGGCGTCGCAATTCTGTCAAAACAGCCGGCCACAGATATTATTACAGATATAAAAAATCTAGATGATCCACAACGCCGCATTCTAGCGGCGACTATCGATGATGTGCGGGTGATTAATTTATATGTAGTTAATGGGTCAGAAGTAGGCAGTGAAAAATTTGATTATAAATTGAAATGGTTAGATAAAGTCACACAATTTGTAAAACAAGAAATCAAGAAATATAAGAAGTTAGTAGTTTTAGGTGATTTTAACATCACACCGGACGATCGAGATGTGCATGATCCAGAAGCATGGAAAGGTAAGATTTTATGCAGTGACAAGGAACGCGCGGCTTATCAAGCCATGCTGGATGAAGGATTGAAAGATACGTTTCGACTGTTTGAGCAAGAGGAAAAAGCATTTAGCTGGTGGGACTACCGTGGTGGTGGGTTCAGACGCAATCATGGCATGCGTATAGACTTGATATTGGCTACGCCAGCACTCTCAACCTCATGTAAACAAAGTATTATTGATAAAACCCCCAGAACATGGGAACGACCGTCAGATCATACCCCTGTTGTCGCTGAATTTTGACAAATGTTCTATCCAACAGAGCCTTGTCACTCTGGCGCGCATAGTTCACACTCATAAACTGAATCAATGAAATCAAAATGAGGCGGTGATTATGCGGCATATCATGATAGCAAATGCTAAGGGTGGCTCCGGTAAAACCACCCTAGCGACTAATTTAGCCAGTTATTTTGCATCTCAAAATAAACAAGTGGTACTGATGGATTACGATGTGCAATGCAGTAGCTTGGACTGGTTATCTGCACGTTCAGCAGCTAAACCAGCAATTCAAGGTATTGCAGCTTATAAGAAAAACCCAGAAAAGGTTAAACGCAATACCGACATAGTTATCATGGATGTACCTGCGGGCATTCGCGGCAGTGAATTATCACAATTGATTAGAAAAGCTCAGACGATCTTAATTCCTGTTTTGCCCTCACCGATCGATATGCGTGCGGCAAAGAAATATATTGATGAAATCAAAAAATCAGCGCCAGTCGCGCAGAAGAAAGCAAAGATTGCATTGATCGCCAATCGTGCTCGTGAGATCACAAATATTTCAACGGAATTAGATGAGTTTTTACACAAACAGAAGGTCCCGTATCTGACCTTGTTGCGTGATAGTCAGAATTATGTAAAAGCTGCGGAAAGAGGGCTGGGCATTTATGATATGGGTCCAGCCGCAACAGCGATTGATCGTGAGCAATGGACGCCGATTATCAAATGGATTAAGAGTAAACGCAGTCAAGCATAAGGTGTTACTAGCTGTATGTCCGCCAAAAGATCCACATGTGTATGGATAATAGGGTGTATGTATCTGAGCATGCTCAATGCCGCACCTTTAAATAAACCACCAGATGAACAGCTTGATCCAATTGCTATGCAATTGTTTTCACCGAGGATGGAAAAGCACGTGCAGCCTGTAGAAAAAATAGATTATGTTTTAGTACGTAAAAAACAACGCAAAATGTATCTATATGCAGGCAGTAAAATCATTAAGACTTATCCGATAGCACTGGGCCAACAACCCATAGGACAAAAACAACAAGAGGGTGATTCACGCACGCCTGAGGGTGTGTACACACTAGATTGGCGCAATCCAAACAGTCGCTTTTTTCGCTCCATTCATGTTGCCTATCCAAATGAAGAACAACGCAAAGTAGCCATAGAGCAAGGCATAAATCCTGGTGGAGAAATTATGATCCATGGTCAACCCAGCGATTGGGATGAACGTATTAAACTGACTTTCGCACAAAGAGATTGGACTGAAGGTTGTATTGCATTAGAAAATCAGGACATGATAGAAGTTTGGAACTTGGTAGAAGACAATACAATTATTCATATAAAGCCTGAGTGATTAATCGTATTTTCATGCACTTTCTATAACGAGAGTTGGATCTATGTTACCCAGCCATTGACTGTTGTGGATTGGTTTAGCATTTAGAAACCTCTTGATGCATAAAAGTATTATAGGGCTTCCATATTAGCCATATCAGTAAGATGACCGGTAATCCCATTAACGCGGTGAGTGCAAAAAAGTATTGGTAGCCGATGGCATCGATAAACGTTCCTGAATAAACTGCTAATAGTTTTGGAATTAA
>CAYPHQ010000058.1:0-7364 GCA_964410595.1 uncultured Thiotrichales bacterium | reverse complement strand
CTCGAACCCGCGACCCCCGGCGTGACAGGCCGGTATTCTAACCAGCTGAACTACCACTCCGTGCTGGATAATTTCCTACAATATTATTTTGGTGGGTGCTGAGGGGATCGAACCCCCGACCCTCGCCTTGTAAGGGCGATGCTCTACCAGCTGAGCTAAGCACCCATGCTTTGAAGGCGCGCTAGTTTACGGCATCTTTTAATGCTTTACCAGCCTTAAAACTAGGTGCATTAGACGCTTTAATAGTCATCGCTTCACCGGTGCGTGGATTTCGACCAGTTCGCGCTTCTCGATGTCTCACTAGGAAGGTTCCGAAGCCCGCGATCGCGACTTGGTCTCCGTTTTTAAGAGTGTTTGTAATTGATGAAATAACGGCATCAACAACTTTACCAGCAGACGCTTTGGAAAGGTCTGCAGAACTTGCAACTGCTTCAATTAATTCTGATTTATTCATTTGTTATTATCCCTGATAGCTATTTTAGTTGGTTTATTGGTTATCAGCATTAAGGACATCAAACACGATTCAATAGCGCAGTATGATTTTATTTTTTATAGCGCTATTGATGTAATCGAGCTCTGTCGAACATACACACATCGATAATGCGAGAAATATTTATATCAGCTTGTAACAAATAAAGCCATTAAAAAACGCCAATTAATGGTGATGTACCGACTCTTTTTTGCCTTTTTGCGAAAGTATCTTCTTTTTCAAAGCGCTAATATCTTCAGCATCTTCATTAACGATTGGCCTTTCTTTGAGTGCGATTTCCAAAACTTCATCTATCCATCGTACGCAACGAATATCTATTTGACCACGGATATTTTCTGGGATCTCAGTCAAATCTTTTTCATTTTCTTGTGGAATGATGACTGTCTTGATGCCTCCTCTATGAGCCGCGAGTAATTTCTCTTTCAAACCGCCGATTGGAAGGACTTCACCTCGCAAGGTGATCTCACCGGTCATAGCTACATTCGCTCTCACAGGGATTCCGGATAAAGCTGAAGCTAATGCAGTCGTCATACCAATACCTGCGCTGGGTCCATCTTTAGGTACCGCCCCTTCTGGCACATGAATATGAATATCAACTTTTTCATAGAATTCAGGACTTACACCGAGCTTATTAGCACGACTTCTAACCACCGTTTGAGCAACTTGGATGGATTCTTTCATGACATCGGCAAGATTACCCGTCGGTGTCAGACGTCCCTTACCATGAACCAGCTCTGCCTCGATTGTGAGTAATTCACCACCCGCCTCAGTCCAAGCCAATCCTGTCACTTGCCCGACTTGATCACTCTCTTCTGCCAACCCATAGCGGAATTTTCTTACACCCAAGTAATCTTCAAGATTATCAGAGTTCACCTCTACGCTGTCTTGGGTATGCCCCAAGACAAGTGATTTAACCACCTTGCGACAAACCTTAGATACCTCTCGCTCAAGATTGCGAACACCCGCTTCGCGAGTGTAGTATCGAACTATGTCACGTACCGCGTCCTGGCTGATTGTAATCTCATTATCTTTCAGACCGTTTGATTTAATTTGCTTGGGAATTAGATAGTTAATAGCAATATTGATCTTCTCATCTTCGGTATAACCTGGAATGCGAATAACTTCCATTCGGTCTAATAATGGACCGGGAATATTCATGCTGTTAGATGTAGCCACGAACATAATATCCGACAAATCAAAATCGACTTCTAAGTAATGATCAGCAAAGGTGTTATTTTGCTCTGGATCGAGCACCTCCAACATTGCTGAGGCCGGGTCACCGCGAAAATCCATGGCCATTTTATCTATTTCATCAAGCAAGAATAATGGATTACGCACTCCGACTTTGGAAAGATTTTGAATAATCTTGCCCGGCATAGAACCAATGTATGTTCTGCGATGACCACGAATTTCTGCCTCATCACGCACCCCTCCCAAAGACATGCGGGTAAACTTGCGACCTGTTGCCCGTGCAATCGACTTACCCAGTGAAGTTTTACCTACCCCTGGTGGTCCAACTAAACATAAGATGGGTCCCTTGAGTTTTCTAACTCTCTGTTGAACAGCGAGATATTCCAAGATTCTTTCTTTAACTTTATCAAGGCCATAATGATCTTGATCTAGCACTTTCTCGGCATGATCCAGCTTACGATTGATTTTGCTGCGCTTTTTCCAAGGGGCACCGACCAGCCAATCGATATAGTTTCGCACTACCGTGGCTTCTGCTGACATGGGTGACATCATCTTCAATTTATTAAGTTCTGAATTAGCTTTTTCATTCGCTTCTTCAGTCATTCCAGCTTGCTCAATTTTTTGAGTCAGCTCCTCAATCTCATTAGGCGCATCTTCCATCTCACCTAGTTCTTTTTGAATAGCTTTCATTTGTTCATTCAAATAATACTCGCGCTGGCTTTTCTCCATCTGTTGCTTAACGCGACCACGTATACGCTTTTCCATCTGCAATACGTCTAATTCCGCTTCAATCAAATTAATCAGATGCTCAAGTCTTTGTTGAACAGAAATAATTTCAAGCACCGCCTGTTTTTCTTCCAATTTAAGCGCCATATGTGCCGCAATCGTGTCAGATAGGCGGTCGGCCTCATCAATGCCAGACAGCGAGGTCAACACTTCTGGTGGAACTTTTTTATTCAATTTCACGTATTGCTCAAATAAGCCTACGATTGAACGCGATAAAACTTCTATCTGCTTCTCATCTTCAGCTGGTAGGTCTCCCAATCTCGATATGGTTGCCGTGAAGTGAACCTCAGCATCTGTAAATTCAGTGACTGCAACTCTCTCTGCACCTTCGACCAATACCTTGATAGTGCCATCAGGTAATTTAAGCAATTGCAAAATAGTAGAGAGTGTTCCAATCGTGTAGAAATCTTCAGTGGTGGGATTATCGATTTCTGCAGTTTTTTGAGCGACCAGCAAAATCTGCTTGTTGTTAGCCATGGCTGCCTCAAGCGCTTGAATGGATTTCTCACGCCCAACAAACAATGGAATAACCATATTCGGATACACCACCACATCGCGCAGTGGCAATACTGGTACCATTAATGTGTTATCAGAAGGGTGGTTTTCACTATCGTTGTTAGAACCTGCATCTGTCGAATTGCTTTGTTCAGTCATGGAAGACTCCTTTGAGTCTGATTCAGTAAGTATGAATAACGCTAAGTGATTATATAAGGATGTGCCCCCGTGATTTCAAGAGGCAGAATGTATACAAAGGTTAACAACTCGGTGAATTGTGATCAATTGCCCAATTTTGGACACAAAGTGAACATGACCGAGTCAAACTACTTATACATGACCTATTCATTAGCCCACTAGAGAAGCGTGATTACCCATGAGCTTTTAGGTCTTTTAGATGCCAAGTGTGCGGTATTGGAGTGATGCTTGAGGCTAGGGCAAATCTTCTTCTGCCGTTTTATCGAATTCATTGCCTTCATAAATCAAGTATGGCTCAGTATCCCCTTTAATAACCGCCTCATCAACAACCACTTTACTCACCCCTTTAGTGGATGGCAGCTCATACATAGTATCCAGCAACACGTTCTCTAGAATCGTTCTCAGACCCCGTGCACCTGTTTTACGCTCCATAGCTTTGCGCGCAACTGCCGAGAGAGCATTAGGACGAAACTCTATTTCAGCATTTTCCATATCAAATAATCGCGCATATTGTTTAGTAAGTGCATTTTTAGGCTCAGTGAGTATTCTTACCAATGCATCTTCACTCAGCTCCTCTAATGTCGCCACTACGGGTAGACGACCGACAAACTCTGGAATTAGGCCATAACGAATTAAATCCTCAGGCTCAATACTCTTGAGCACTTCACCAAAAGCAATATTTTGATTTCTTACCCGAACTTCAGCCGAAAAACCAATACCCGTTTTCTCGGTACGATCTAGAATGACTTTATCTAACCCTGCAAAAGCTCCACCACAAATAAACAAGATATTACTGGTATCAACCTGCAAAAACTCTTGTTGTGGATGCTTACGTCCACCTTGCGGAGGCACAGAAGCGATAGTGCCTTCAATCAGCTTTAGCAACGCCTGTTGAACACCTTCACCCGATACATCTCGGGTGATAGATGGGTTATCTGACTTGCGTGAGATTTTATCTATCTCATCAATATATACGATACCTGTCTGTGCTTTTTCAACATCATAATCACACTTTTGCAGTAGCTTCTGAATAATGTTTTCAACATCCTCACCAACATACCCTGCTTCTGTCAGGGTAGTCGCATCAGCAATGGTGAAAGGCACATTCAACAATCTTGCCAAAGTTTCAGCCAGCAAAGTCTTTCCTGATCCGGTAGGCCCAACTAATAAGATGTTACTCTTGGCAAGCTCCACGCCTTCAGTGGATGACTGGCTGGCTTCTAGTCGCTTGTAATGATTATAGACCGCAACCGATAAAACTTTTTTTGCACCTTCTTGACCAATCACATACTCATCAAGAATGTCATTAATTTCTCTTGGTTTGGGCAGCTTGCTGGAGCCGGTTGGTGATTGTTCCTGCATTTCTTCACGAATAATATCATTGCAAAGCTCGACACATTCGTCACAAATAAATACTGACGGCCCTGCAATCAGCTTGCGAACTTCATGTTGGCTTTTGCCACAAAAAGAGCAATACAGCAGTTTATTGGACTCTGAGTCTTTTTTAGAATCATCATTACTCATTGGAAATTCCTATATTTATTCCGTTTAACCCATCTTTATCGCGAATACGTGATGCCTGTGAATATTGTGAATTGAGCTGACATATACGTTCCGCAATTTCGATTATGTGCAATTAGTTAGTCAATATTCTAGGGGCAAATGCGTGCGGGTGGAAGTGCAAGTCACATGGACAAGCTCGCCCAATCGATATATTTTCAATTAAAATAGTTAGTTACAAAACAACAGATAGTGACCTAATGTATCCATTAGATTATTAATTAATCTATTGCACGGCTAAGATTCAGCGCTTTCAGCATCCCTAGAAGTGAGGACTTTGTCGATTAAACCGTAAGCCTGGGCTTCGGTGCTATCCATAAAATTATCACGCTCAGTATCTTTAGCAATTGTATCCATACTTTGACCTGTATGATGAGCTAATACGCGATTAAGCTTTTCACGAATGTTGAGTATTTCACGTGCATGAATATCAAAGTCTGAAGCCTGTCCTTGGAATCCCCCGAGAGGCTGATGGATCATCATACGTGAGTGAGGAAGGGCATAACGTTTACCTTTGGCACCACCTGCAAGCAGCACCGCACCCATACTAGCGGCTTGACCAACACACAGTGTACTGATATCGGGCTTAGCAAATTGCATAGTATCGTAGATAGCCATGCCTGCTGTGACCGAACCGCCAGGTGAATTAATGTATATAGAAATATCTTTGTCGGGATTTTCTGACTCCAAAAATAAGATCTGAGCCACAATCAAATTGGCCATATGATCTTCAACTGGCCCCACAATAAAAATTACCCGTTCTTTAAGCAGACGAGAATAAATGTCATATGCACGTTCGCCGCGAGCAGACTGCTCAACCACCATCGGTACAAGATTCATCATCGGCGCATGTTGTTCAAAGTCTTTCATAGTGGCTTCCTAGTATGTTTGCTTGGGTGATAGTACCGTTTTGTCACAGCAACGTCACCGCACTATACTTTACAGATATTAATGTAGATAAATTGAGCGTTGCCTAAAATTGTTCTCAACAAACGCCCAAAATTAAGCATCTTATTCCTCTAAAAATCCTATTCTAGTGAATACTATCTTATTTCATCTATAGTTGAATCATCTTAGAGATTCTTTGTGATCTCGTCGAAACCAATTTTATTCTCAGTAACTTTGACTTTTTCGATCACTGAATCAACTACTTGCTCTTCCATCACCAAAGACTCTACCTGTGCGCGAGCTTGGTTATTGGTAGTATAATAATTAATCACCTCTTGGCTGTCAGGATACTGCCTAGCCAAGTCTTGAATATGTCCATTGACGCGCTCTTGACTGACCTGCAATTTATGCTCACGAACTATTTGGCCCACGATGAGGCCTAACTTAACTCGTTGCTTGGCTTCATCCACAAATAGATCATCCCCTAATTCTGAAGCACCTTCAATTTGATAATTCTTTTGTGCCTGCTCACGCAATGCAGCCACTTCTTGTGTGATCATAGATTCTGGCAACTCAAACTCATGGTTATCCAACAATAACTTCATGACGGCTTGTTTTGCTTGCGATGAGGCTTGTTTTTTGGCTTCCATTTCTAACGAATTACGAATCTCAGCACGCAGTGTTTCCAGAGTGCCATCGACACCAAGGCTAGTAATAAACTCCTCATTAATTTCAGGGAGCTCACCTTTTTCTAATTTTTTCACTTTGACATCGAATTCAGTTTCTTTGCCTGCTAGAGATTGATTGTTATAGTCCTCGGGGAAAGTCACTGCAAATGTTTTTTCTTCACCCACTTTCATTGCAAATAGTGGATCTTCAAATCCTGCGATCATATTGCTCTCACCGAGTACCATGGCAAAATCTTGGGCTTTTCCACCCTCGAATTCCTCACCATCTAATCGACCGGTGAAGTCTATAGTGATCCTGTGACCTTTTTCTGCCTTCTCTTCACATGGCGACCAATTCATTCTTTGTTTTTGAATCCGCTGCAGCGCTTCATCCACATTTTCTTCCTTCACTTCGGCCACATTTAAGCTCACTTCTAAGGCGGTAAAATCAGCTAAATCAAATTCAGGGTATATATCCAAGGTAGCAACAAATACAATATCTTCTCCCGGTTGGGCTTCTTGTGGCTCAATTTTTGGGCTAGTTACTGGATTAAGCTTCTCTTGGATGATGGCTTCTTGATAGCTGTTTTGCATCTCTTGAACCAAAACTTCTTGATGCACTTGTGCTCCATGACGCTGCTTAATAATATTTAGTGGCACCTTGCCCGGACGGAATCCATCAACTTTCACGCTTCCCTTGAGAGAATTGAGGCGATTATTAACTTGCGATTGAATTTTGTCATTGGGGATAGTGATCGTGAGCTTACGACCCAATGAGCTGATTTCTTCAAGCGATACTTGCATGCGGTATTCCTAATTTATCGAATATGAATTAATTATTGATTGTGATTTAACAGATATTTTTTGTCAGTAACTCTTTTACTGATAATTCACTTAGCTATTTATGCTTAGAAACATCTCTACAGTATTCAACATTAATGGTTCAAATGCCTTCTAAAGTATCCTGTAGTGCTATCTGCAGTTGATTTACTGATTAACCACCTTTTAAGAGGAACATCTGTAGGTGGTGCGAAAGGAGAGACTCGAACTCTCACGCCTTGCGGCACTGGAACCTAAATCCAGCGCGT
>CAYPHQ010000057.1:0-7485 GCA_964410595.1 uncultured Thiotrichales bacterium | reverse complement strand
GTTGCTTATTCGATAATTTTTGCAACCACGCCCGCACCTACAGTACGGCCACCTTCACGAATCGCAAATCGTAATCCTTCATCCATTGCTATCGGGGCATGCATGCTCACCACCATCTTCACGTTATCGCCTGGCATCACCATCTCTATTCCATCAGGTAATTCACAAGCACCCGTCACATCCGTGGTTCTGAAGTAAAACTGTGGTCGATAACCATTAAAAAATGGCGTGTGTCGGCCTCCCTCTTCCTTCGATAGTATGTACACCTCTGCCTCAAACTTCGTGTGCGGCGTAATACTCCCTGGCTTACATAACACTTGACCTCGCTCTACCTCATCACGCTTAGTGCCGCGTAATAGCACCCCGACGTTGTCTCCTGCTCGACCTTCGTCTAGCAACTTACGGAACATCTCCACACCCGTACACGTTGTCTTTGTGGTGTCTTTAATACCCACAATCTCTACGTCTTCACCTACTTTGATGATGCCGCGCTCAACTCGTCCTGTCACCACTGTGCCACGACCTGAAATCGAAAATACGTCTTCCACTGGCATAATAAAATCACCGTCAATCGCTCGCTCTGGCTCAGGTATGTAATTATCCATCTCTTCCAATAGCTTGATGACTGATGGCACACCTATATCTGATGTATCACCTTCTAACGCTTTCAGCGCTGAACCGGTCACAACCGGTGTGTCGTCGCCTGGGAACTCATAACTGGATAACAAGTCACGAATCTCCATCTCAACCAACTCTAATAACTCTTCGTCATCCACTTGGTCGGCTTTGTTCATGTATACCACGATATATGGAACACCTACCTGACGTGATAACAAGATGTGCTCACGGGTTTGTGGCATCGGGCCATCTGCGGCTGAACACACCAAAATTGCGCCATCCATCTGTGCCGCACCGGTGATCATGTTCTTCACATAATCCGCGTGCCCGGGGCAATCAACGTGCGCATAGTGACGGTTCTCTGTCTCATACTCCACGTGAGCGGTGGATATCGTAATCCCGCGCTCTCGCTCTTCGGGCGCGTTATCAATATCCGCATAGTCTTTGAACTCACCACCTTGGGATTCCGCTGACACCTTTGTTAACGCCGCTGTTAACGTCGTCTTCCCGTGATCCACGTGACCTATCGTGCCCACATTTACGTGTGGCTTGTTACGTTCAAATTTCTCCTTCGACATCCTCTGATACCCCTTACAAATATATATAAAGTTAAAATACTATATTAAATACTTTAATTACGATTAAAAACCTTTAGTAAGCCCTTCAACCACATTGTTGGGGGCCTCACTATACTTAGCAAACTCCATTGAATAGGTAGCACGCCCTTGAGTTGCGGAACGCAAATCAGTGGCATAACCAAACATCTCCTTCAACGGAACATCAGCACGAACGATCTTGCCAGAAGGCGCATCATCCATACCGCTTACAATCCCTCGTCGACGATTAAGATCCCCGACCACATCTCCCATATGCTCTTCAGGTGTAACAACCTCCACCTTCATGATGGGCTCTAGCAACACTGGTTGGGCATTTCGCATGCCCTCTTTAAAGCACATTGAACCAGCAATCTTAAAGGCCATCTCTGATGAATCTACATCATGAAATGAACCATCAAAAAGCGTCACTTTAATGTCGATCACAGGATACCCTGCAACCACACCATTAGCTAATGACTCTCTCACACCCTTCTCTACCGAAGGTATGTATTCCTTGGGAATGACCCCACCGGAAATTTCATTCACAAATTCGAACCCAGACGCTTCCTCACCTGGTTCGATTTTAAGCCACACATGTCCATACTGACCGCGTCCACCTGACTGTCGAACAAATTTATTTTCTTGCTCGACCCGTGCTCGAATCGTTTCTCTAAAGGCAACCTGTGGCGCACCTACATTTGCGTCAACCTTAAATTCTCGCTTCATTCGATCAACAATGATCTCCAGGTGAAGCTCTCCCATTCCGGCAATAATAGTCTGTCCGGTTTCCTCGTCTGTGCTGACATGAAAAGAAGGGTCTTCTTGCGCAAGCTTTTGCAAGGCGATTGCCATCTTCTCTTGATCACCTGTGGTCTTTGGCTCCACTGCCACAGAGATTACCGGCTCTGGGAATTCCATTTTCTCCAGCGTGATCACGTCTTTGAGTGAACACAATGTATCACCTGTAGTCACATCTTTCAGCCCAACAGCTGCTGCAATATCTCCTGCTCGAACCTCATTAATTTCTTCCCTTGAGTTCGAGTGCATTTGAAGCAAACGGCCGATACGTTCTTTCTTACCCTTTATAGGATTAAATACGCTGTCGCCCGTATTCATGACACCTGAGTAAACTCTAAAAAAGGTTAACGTTCCCACAAACGAATCTGTCGCAATTTTAAAAGCTAGTGCGGCAAATGGCTCATCATCTGAGGGTTGGCGCTCACCTTTAGTTTCGCTCTTATCATTCAATACACCAGCAATAGCTGGGACATCTATTGGTGAAGGCATGTAATGCACTACAGCATCTAACATGGCTTGCACCCCTTTGTTTTTAAACGCTGAACCACAAAGAGCTGGCACAATTTCGCCACACAATGTTCTCTGTCTAATACCTTGGTGTATCTCCGCTTGGTTCAAATCCCCATCTTCAAGGTATTTGTCCATGAGCACATCGTTAGCTTCTGCAGCAGCCTCCAGCAGGCGCTCACGCCATTCATGGCACTTTTCCAACATATCTTCAGGAATCGAACGTGTTTCAAATGTCGTTCCTCTATCGCTATCATTCCAATATATGGCCTGCATGGAGATCAGATCTACCACACCTTCAAAGGCCTCTTCTGCCCCAATTGGCAACTGCACCGGTACTGGGTTCGCCCCCAATCGATCATGTAACTGCTCGACCACTCTGAGAAAGTTTGCTCCTGAGCGATCCATCTTATTGACGAAAACTAAACGCGGTACGTTATATTTATTCGCTTGTCGCCACACTGTCTCAGACTGTGGCTCAACACCACCAACTGCACAAAATACTGCGCAAGCTCCATCCAATACTCGCAAAGAGCGTTCAACTTCAATAGTGAAATCAACATGCCCTGGTGTATCAATGATATTAATTCGATGTTGATCGAACTGTTGCCCCATTCCTGACCAAAAGCAGGTGGTAGCGGCAGAAGTGATCGTTATACCTCGCTCTTGCTCCTGTTCCATCCAATCCATGACGGCAGCACCATCATGAACCTCACCAATCTTATGTGACACACCTGTGTAAAAAAGAACACGCTCAGTGGTGGTGGTCTTCCCGGCATCGATATGCGCCATAATGCCGATATTGCGATATCGTTCGATGGGCGTTTTACGTGCCATGGGTTGTAATTCAGCTGATTAAATCAGATTACCAACGGTAATGTGAGAACGCCTTGTTAGCTTCTGCCATTCTGAGGGTATCTTCTCTTTTCTTGATGGCAGAGCCTTTATTCTCTGCCGCATCCATCAACTCACCCGCTAGTTTATTGATCATTGATTTCTCACTACGCTTACGCGCTGAGTCCACAATCCAACGCATAGCAAGAGCACCTTGACGCACAGGTCTTACTTCAACCGGTACTTGGTAGGTTGCACCACCCACACGTCGTGATTTTACCTCAACCGGTGGCTTTACTTTAGCTAACGCTTCGTTGAAAACTTCCAGTCCGTCGCGACCTTTTTTATTCTGGATCTCATCAATTGCCTGATAGAGAATTTTTTCAGCAGTAGATTTCTTGCCACTGACCATCATAATGTTTACGAACTTAGCGACATCATCACTACCAAATTTAGGATCTGGAAGGATTTCGCGTTTTGGGACTTCTCTACGTCTAGGCATATTCTATTGCTCTGATTAAATTTAGCTTTTTATTAATTAAGACTTCTGGCGTTTAGCACCGTATTTAGAACGGCCTTGCTTACGATTTTGCACACCTTGAGTATCCAAACTGCCTCGCACGGTATGATATCGAACACCGGGTAAATCTTTTACACGACCACCACGTATCAACACCACTGAGTGTTCTTGCAGGTTATGTCCCTCACCACCGATGTATGACGACACTTCAAAACCATTTGTGAGTCGCACACGGGCAACTTTTCTCAATGCTGAGTTAGGCTTCTTTGGTGTTGTCGTATAAACACGGGTACATACACCGCGTCGCTGTGGACATGCATCCAACGCTGGCACATTACTTTTTTCTATTTTTCGTTTTCTCGGCTTGCGAACAAGCTGATTAATTGTGGCCATAAGTTTACTAATCTCTTAAAAAAATAAACGACAGGTCGATCTTTCGCGGCCTGTCGTAGGGTGGCGGAATTTTAGGAGCTGTGATTCACCCTGTCAAGGACATCCAGTCTCTCTAAGCTCAACTATTTGCCTCATTATCAGCCGATTCTATCGATTCTTGTTCAACTGAGGCTTCAACCGGAACATCTGGAGTGATACTCAGTGCCTCTTCAGGCATGAGTAGGTCATTCAATTCTTGACGAGATTTTCGACGTTCCTGATGGTAAGTCAGGCCCGTACCCGCAGGTATTAAACGGCCTACGATCACGTTTTCTTTGAGTCCTCTCAAGAAATCGCTGGCTCCACGTACAGCGGATTCAGTCAACACTCGCGTCGTCTCCTGGAATGAGGCGGCAGAAATAAACGACTCAGTCACTAGTGAAGCTTTAGTAATACCTAGTAAAACTGGATCATAAGTTGCCGGTTGTTTACCTTTGCTCTCCATTTGTTCATTAATTTCATAAATGCGAGCACGTTCAACTTGTTCGCCGCGCAACATACTAGTGTCACCTGGATTGACCACTTCAACTTTGCGCAACATTTGACGTGTAATGACTTCAATGTGCTTATCATTAATTTTCACACCTTGTAAGCGATATACATCTTGAATCTCTTTAACCAAGTATTCCGCTAGAGCACTGACACCTTTCAGACGCAAAATATCGTGTGGATTGAGTTCACCCTCAACCACAACTTCACCTTTCTCGATATGCTCACCTTCGAACACATCCACATGACGCCACTTTGGAATCAGCTCTTCTGTCGCTTCACCATTCTCATCGGTGATAACGAGACGCTGCTTACCTTTTGTCTCTTTACCGAAGCTTACGGTACCAGAGCTTTGTGCGAGTACTGCTGGTTCTTTTGGCTTACGCGCTTCGAACAGATCGGCAACACGAGGTAAACCACCAGTAATATCTCTGGTCTTCGATGATTCTTGAGGAATACGTGCAATTACGTCACCTACGCCCACTTCTGCACCATCAGTTAAGTTCACGATGGCATCAGCCGGTAATACGTATTGAGCAGGGATGTCAGTATCAGCAAGTGTTAACTCTTTACCTTTCGCATCCAGCAACTTCACCATCGGGCGCAGATCTTTACCCGCAGCGGGTCGACTCTTAGGGTCGGCCACGATAGTTGAACTCAAACCGGTCACTTCATCTATATGTTTGTTAACCGTGACGCCATCAGTAAAGTCAACCAACTGCACATTACCCGCCACCTCAGAAATAATTGGGTGAGTATGTGGATCCCAGTTAGCGATTACTTGGCCTGCTTCCACCTTCTCATCTTCATTCACTGAGATGACAGCACCATATGGAAGTTTGTAACGCTCACGCTCACGACCATGCTCATCGACAATGCCAAGTTCACCTGAACGTGAAACTGCCACGTTATGTCCGTCTTTATGATTAACAATCTTGATATTATGCAAGCGCACAGTACCATTTGATTTTGGTGTGATGCTATTGGTAGATGCTGCACGACTCGCAGCACCACCGATGTGGAAAGTACGCATGGTTAACTGTGTACCTGGCTCACCAATCGATTGAGCAGCCATTACACCTACAGCCTCACCTCTATTAATTAAGTGGCCACGAGCTAGATCACGTCCGTAGCATGATGAACATACGCCATAACGTGTATCACATGTGATTGGAGTACGCACAAGAATTTCATCCACGCCGAGTTCCTCAAAACGAGACACCCAGTCCTCATCTAGCAAGGTTCCCTTAGGAATAACAACTTCAGTGCCACTATTATTAAGCACATCTTTTGCCACTACTCGTCCGAGCACACGCTCACTGAGAGGTTCTACCACGTCTCCACCCTCAATGATTGGATTCATTAGGATGCCGTTTTCTGTTCCACAATCAAAGTCAGTAATAACTAGATCCTGTGCAACGTCCACCAGTCGACGTGTTAGATAACCTGAGTTTGCCGTCTTAAGGGCTGTATCAGCCAATCCTTTACGTGCACCGTGAGTTGAGATGAAGTACTGAAGTACGTTCAAACCTTCTCTGAAGTTAGCTGTAATAGGCGTCTCAATAATGGAACCATCCGGCTTAGCCATCAATCCACGCATTCCAGCAAGCTGTCTAATTTGAGCGGCAGAACCACGTGCACCGGAATCAGCCATCATAAAGATAGAGTTGAAAGAGGCCTGAGTAACCGAATTACCCTCTGCATCTTTAACTTCTTCCTTACCCAGCTTTTCCATCATCGCTTTAGCGACTTTTTCATTGGTATGCGACCAGATATCAACTACTTTATTGTAACGCTCACCCTTGGTTACAAGACCTGAAGCATATTGCTCTTCGATATCTTTAACTTCTTTCTCAGCCGAATTTAAGATGCCCACTTTTTCAGTTGGGATCACCATGTCATCTGCGCAGAATGAAACACCTGCGCGGGTTGCAAATTTGAATCCTGTATACATGAGCTGATCAGCAAAAATCACCGTTTCTTTAAGTCCGACTCGGCGATAACAAGCGTTGATTAATCTAGAAATTGCACGCTTGTTCAAATCTTGGTTAATAAGTTCAAAATTTAAGCCTTTAGGCAAGATATCGAGTAATAATGCACGTCCAGCAGTGGTATCAACCACAGAAGTATGAGTTGTCTCAGCACCATCGTCATCAAGTATTGTCTCAGTAATACGCATTTTAATTTTTGCGTGCAGCGCTACTGCTTTAGCCTCATAAGCTCTATAAA
Organism: uncultured Thiotrichales bacterium; assembly: GCA_964410595.1. Lineage (GTDB taxonomy): Bacteria > Pseudomonadota > Gammaproteobacteria > UBA4575 > UBA4575 > UBA1858. The sequence continues at coordinate 462 of CAYPHQ010000057.1, read as the reverse complement.
CCTCAGCAGTATCAGAAAACACCATACCTTCACCAAGGGCATTGATATTCTCACGCGTCATAAAGTAGAGACCTAAAACGATGTCTTGTGACGGCACAATGATTGGCTCACCGTTAGCGGGTGACAAAATGTTATTTGTCGACATCATGAGTGCACGACCTTCCAATTGAGCTTCAATGGAAAGTGGTACGTGAACAGCCATTTGATCACCATCAAAGTCAGCATTGAATGCCGCACATACTAATGGATGCAATTGAATGGCTTTACCTTCAATTAAGATAGGCTCAAAACATTGAATACCAAGACGGTGAAGTGTTGGTGCACGGTTTAGCATGACTGGATGCTCACGGATAACCTCTTCTAGGATATCCCAAACCTCGGCGCCTTCACGCTCAACAGTCTTCTTACAGGCTTTAATGGTTGGCGCCAAACCTCTCAACATCAATTTACTGAATACGAACG
>CAYPHQ010000056.1:0-7912 GCA_964410595.1 uncultured Thiotrichales bacterium | reverse complement strand
CGTCCAGAACGGCCACGTAATTGATTATCAATTCGTCGTGACTCATGGCGTTCTGTACCAATGATATGCAAACCACCAGACTGAATCACTGCATCATGTCGTTGTTGCCATTGTTGTTTGAGTTCAGCAATCTTGTCTACATCATTAGTTTCATCCAGTCCTTCTAACTGCGCTTCAATATTGCCACCGAGGACAATATCCGTTCCACGACCCGCCATGTTTGTCGCAATAGTCACTTTCCCAGGCATGCCTGCCTGAATAATAATCTCAGACTCCGAAGCATGATGTTTGGCATTTAAAACCTGATGTTCAATATTTGATTTTGTCAACGCTGTGGACAGATGTTCTGAAGATTCAATCGACGCAGTACCAACTAAAATTGGTTGCCCTGTCTGAGCACAACTCTTAATATCTTCAATAATAGCGTCATACTTTTCTTGCATCGTCATGTAGATCGCATCACCACGGTCTTCACGTAACATAGGTTTATGAGTTGGAATCACAACCACTTCTAAACCATATATTTGTTGAAATTCAAATGCCTCAGTATCTGCTGTTCCAGTCATTCCACTGAGTTTATGATAGAGCCTAAAATAATTTTGAAAGGTGATTGAGGCAAGCGTTTGATTCTCATTTTGAATCTTGACACCCTCTTTAGCCTCAACTGCTTGATGCAAACCCTCAGACCAACGTCTACCAGGCATAGTGCGACCGGTGAACTCATCTACAATAATCACTTCATCGTTTCTAACAATGTAATCTACGTTCTTTTTAAATAAAGCATGAGCCTTAAGAGAAGCGTTTACATGATGTAATAAACTGATATTAGCCGTGTCATATAGAGACTCATATTCATTTAACAAACCAGATTCTGTGAGTAAGTTTTCTATGTGTTGATGACCTTGCTCACTCAAGAAAACCTGCTTAGACTTTTCATCCAGCAGATAATCGCCCTCTGCTTCTTCCCCAGCTTGTTGCACCAGATGAGGAACAATCTTATCTACCTTTTGATACAACTCAGAACTATTATTCGTGGGACCAGAAATAATCAATGGAGTACGTGCCTCATCAATAAGAATTGAATCAACCTCGTCTACAACAGCAAAATTGAGTTCTCTTTGTACTCTTTGATCAAGTGTAAATTTCATATTATCGCGCAAATAATCGAACCCAAATTCGTTATTCGTCCCGTAAGTAATATCTGACGAATATGCTTCACGTCGCTCCTCATCGGCCATACCAGATAGCAGCACTCCAACTGACAAACCAAGAAAGTTATATAACTTACTCATCCATTCAGCATCACGCTTAGCCAAATAATCATTAACCGTGATGACATGCACACCTTTACCAGTAATAGCATTGAGATAAGCAGGCAGAGTAGCAACTAATGTTTTACCTTCACCTGTTCTCATTTCTGCAATATTACAGTCGTTAAGTACCATTCCACCGATCATTTGCACATCAAAATGACGCATTTCAAGCACACGGACACTCGCTTCTCTCACCACCGCAAAAGCTTCTGGAAGAATATCTTGCAGCGCGACACCTTTGGCATACCTATCACGAAACTCTTTAGTTTTTTCAACTAATGCTTGATCACTTAGCTGCTGAAGTGCTGGTTCATAGGCATTAATCGTAGCGAGCTGTTTTTTATAACGTGATAAAACTCGTTGATTCCTACTTCCAAATATTTTTCTTGCCAGCTTTCCGATCATGGTGTGATGATTATGTTGTGTTATGTTTTAGTTTGAGTAATAAATATACCTATGCAGCTTGATTACATACTTTCTAGGTTCTGCATTAAAGTGTATTTCTACCGTACTCGAATGGGTGTGTGAATGATCTATATTTCTAGTGTTACTCTTGTTCGCTCTCTTATTTACTCTCGAGCACTTTGTATAAATTTTGTCGGATTAATTTTGACATTATCTCTCAATACCTCAAAGTGCACATGAGGGCCAGTAGAACGGCCGGTACTACCCATCTTTGCGATGGTCTGACCTTTCTTAATCGCTTGTCCAATTTCGACCTCTATAGTGTGATTATGTCCGTAGCGCGTGACATAACCATTACCATGATCAACTTCTACCAGATTGCCATATCCAGATGCACTCTCAGCACGAGTAACAATACCTGCCGCAACAGCAATCACATTTGAGTTTTGTTTACCAGCAAAATCAACACCCTTGTGAAATTCTTGCTTACCGGTGAATGGATCTATGCGCTTACCATAATCAGAGGATAACCAACCTTTCTCTACTGGCCGACCCTCAGGAAAAGCCTCTTTATGAAATTTTCTATCGGCTAATAATGCATCGAGTAGAAATAATTTACGCTCTTGGATTTCTAACTCTTTCGTCAGCTCACCAAGCACCATTTCCATACCATCGAGTATCTGTTTATTTTCTACATCTTCAATGAAACTTGGCGCACCACCTAAGCCAGGTGAATGTGTGAAGTCAATTTCACTATCGTCAAAATCTACCATGGTCGATAGTTTGTAACTGAAAGCATTGAGACGATTGATATGTGCCTGAAAGTAAGCCACTTTTTGAGTTAAAGCTTCAATATTTGCCTGACTGTGTTCGGTTAGAGCATTCATGCGCTCTTGCTGATCATGAATATCTTCTTGCCAACGCAATACAATGTCATGATGACCGTATTTCACACCCAACGCGTAACCAATTAGAATCATTAAGGTGAAAACACCCAAAGCAGCAACACCCCATGAGAGCTGCTGTTCAATACCGACGTGACGAACGCTGTAAAGACGCTTACCAGATCGTTGGCGGATAGAAAATTTCATGCTGTTATTTTAAAACATTATTGGTCTGAATGGGTCACAATTGTACTATTATACCCTGCATCTGAATCAGGAACATTATTACTACAATAGAATTTTATGCGCACAATCAATTCTTTCATTGAGCCCAGCATATTGAAAAAAACACAAGAAATTCAATTGCTTAGCCGAAGCATTCATAGCCGTCTACCAAGCAAATTCCATGCTCACTGCTGGCTGATAGATATCAAGGACCATCTTGCCCTGATTGTCGCCGATAGCGCAGATATCGCGACTGCACTGCGCTATCAACAGCATGAATTACTTAAACAAATTAACGAAGAGTTTGCAGCGCAACTGATCACCCCAATTAAACGGGTAAAAATTAAGGTGATTACGCCACAACATACTTCATCACGTGCTCAAAAACCTCTCCATACCCCTAATCATGAGCTATCCAAACGCTACTGCCGACATATACTCGACACACTGAATAACTCTGATAATTGACCACGGCTAACCCATCTCGATATAACGCATAAACAATATGAGGTTCATTAATTTTTCCTCAGTTTTACCATTTACGCGCTAATCTGCTTGACGACGCAAAAATGCTGGGACATCCAGCAATGCCTCATCATAGCGTCCATTATCAATCTCACCTGCACTGTCATTCGTGCCAGTAGCTGCCAACGGAACGGCCTCAGATGGAGTTCGATTAATGCTAATATCAGTCACTGCAGGTGAGGGTTCTGGATTCGTCTGTGATCTCATCACATTTTCTTCTCCTATCCCTGTCGCTACTAACGTCACTCGCAAATCATCACCCATGGACTCATCAATGACAGTTCCTACCACAACCGTAGCATCCTCAGCGGCCAACTCTTCTATGTGGTCACCGATTTCGGCAATCTCCCCGATACCAAGACTTGGACCAGCTGTCACATTAACAAGAATACCGCGCGCACCAGTGATATTGATATCTTCAAGCAATGGACTTGAAATCGCCGATTCAGCAGCTTCGCGTGCGCGTTCAATGCCACGGCTACACCCGGAACCCATCATGGCTAAGCCCATTTCTGACATCACCGTCTTAACATCGGCAAAATCCACATTGATCAATCCAGGGCAGGTAATAATTTCAGCAATGCCTTGAACCGCACCCAATAAAATATCGTTAGCAGAGGTGAAGGCGTCTTCCATAGTGATATCTTTGCCTAATACTGTGAGCAGCTTTTCATTAGGAATTGTGATTAAAGAGTCCACATGATGAGATAATTCCTCAATCCCACGATCTGCAATCGCCCTACGCTTCTTACCCTCAAAGTTGAACGGTTTAGTCACCACTGCTACTGTCAGTATGCCCAATTCTTTCGCTACTTCAGCTACGATCGGTGCGGCACCTGTGCCAGTGCCTCCACCCATTCCAGCTGTAATGAATAACATGTCCGTGCCAGAGATGACTTCATAGATTCTATCGCGATCCTCAAGCGCTGATTGACGCCCAACTTCAGGATTCGCACCTGCACCTAAACCTTTGGTCATTTCCACACCCAATTGAAGCGTACTTTTTGCTGATGTGCCCTGAAGTGCCTGCGAGTCCGTATTGGCACAGATAAAATCTACACCTTCAAGATTCGCATTGACCATGTGCTGGACAGCGTTACCACCACCACCACCGACACCTATGACTTTAATTACTGCACTTTGACTATATGCGTCTACTAGTTCAAACATAACTCTTCTCCCGTTTTGTCTCAGAGTTTTTAAAATTATTAAAAATTACTTTTTATCCAATCTTTTACTCGACCAAACATTGTTGGTCCTTCATTTCTTGAAAAATTATTTAATTGATTTGACTGTCCGCTCAGATGACCATAGATTAACAAGCCGACTCCAGTTGCATGAATAGGATTTCTCACTACATCAATGAGGCCTGTCACATGTTGTGGCTCACCTAGACGAACAGGCATGTGAAATACTTCTTCTGCGAGCTCCACAACACCTTCCATTTTCGAACTTCCACCTGTCAGCACCACACCGGATGCAATCAAATTTTCATAACCACTTCTGCGTAATTCTGCCAAGATTAATGTCATCAATTCCTCATACCGAGGCTCCACAACTTCAGCTAATGTTTGACGTGCTAAACGTCTTGGTGGACGATCACCTACACTGGGCACTTCAATAACTTCATCAGGATTAGTCAATTGACGTAATGCACAGGCATACTTAATTTTTATTTCCTCTGCATACTGAGTGGGTGTACGCATTGCAATGGCAATGTCATTAGTCACTTGATCACCCGCGATCGGTATTACTGCTGTATGTTTGATTGCGCCATCGTTAAACACTGCAATATCAGTTGTACCGCCACCAATATCAACCAAACAAACACCTAGCTCTTTTTCATCCTCAGTCAACACTGAGTAACTTGAAGCTAATTGCTCGAGCACCACATCATCTGTCTCCAGACCACATCGCTCAATACATTTAATAATATTTTGCGCAGCTGATACTGCACCTGTAACCAAATGAACTTTTGCCTCCATACGTACACCGGACATACCGATTGGCTCACGAATTCCTTCTTGCTCATCAATGATGAATTCTTGTGGAAGCACATGAAGTATTTTTTGATCAGCAGGTATTGCCATAGCACGCGCGGCATCAATAACACGCTCTATATCCCCCTCAACAACCTCACCATCTTTGATAGCAACAATGCCATGTGAATTCATGCTTTTAACATGACTGCCCGCAATACCGGCATATACAGAATGTATTTGGCATCCTGCCATCAGCTCAGCCTCTTCTACAGCACGCTGTATGGATTGCACAGTGGATTCAATATTGACGACCACACCCTTTTTAAGACCGCGCGATGGATGTGAACCAAAGCCAACAATTTCTAACTCATTGTCCTGGCTAACTTCTGCAACTATTGCAACAATTTTAGATGTTCCAATATCCAACCCAACAATCATTTCAGGCTCTAGTTTCTTACTCATAACTTCATTACACCATTAATAATGTGATTCAATTCAACCTTTATCATCGCCAGTTACACACTCCAACTGATTGCAAGACCATGACTATGTCTTAGATCTATAGTTGCAATAGCCGCACGCTCCTCATCACTCAATAGAGCAAACATTTTTAAGCAGCGTTGCATTTGCAACTCCACATTGTCTCTACCCATGTTGATTATGACGCCGTTACTTAAATGCATGACCTTGTCATAGCGTGCATCTTCTTCTAATGATTTGATGGTAATACCAAGGGCACCAAATTCATGGTTATATTCCTTATATAGTTGCGCCAGCACTTGCTCACGACCATACTCACCTTTAAGCAGCGGTCTATCTTCAAAGCTTTCATTGCCATGTATAGAGAATGGCTGTGCATATTTATTCAATAAATAATCTTGATTCCATCTAAATATTGGCATTTGCTCTTCTATTTCAATCACTAGCTTATATGGCCATTGGCGTTTTATATTGGCTTTGTATACCCACCCTATTTCATTCAAATCATTTTCAAATTCTTTTAGCCTTAATGTGAAAAATCCATCTAACTCATAATCTTTAACTACTTGTGCTATATCCTGTTTACTCACTCTGTTGAGACTCGATGCAACATAAATACTGTCAATAGATATATCATCAATTATTCTCGCGGAGAAAATACCTAATACAACTACACCCGCACTGACTAATAATTTGCCAATTTCTGACCAAGCAATACGCGTCTCTTCTCTTTGCGTAATTTTGTGATGTTTTCGATTTTTTCTAACCATCAGTATCGCTCTAAAAATGATGTTTCTAAGATTTGTAACACTAATGCGTTAAAATCTATTCCCACATATGCAGCTGCCATCGGTACTAAACTATGATCTGTCATGCCAGGCACTGTATTGACCTCAAGAAACCAAGGTTGGCCATGTTCATCTATCATGACATCAACCCGTCCCCATCCTTGCGCACCTGTGGCAACAAAGGCATGCTGTGCTTGCTCTTTCAAACTTACTTCTGAATCAACATCTAAACCACATGGCAATAAATATTGAGTATCATTTGATTGGTACTTAGCTTCATAATCATAGAATTCATTTTTTGTTTTAAGCCGAATCACTGGCAGTGCTTGATCATTTACAACTGCTACCGTGTATTCCTTACCTACTATCCATTGCTCTGCTATCAACTGCCCTTGGTGCTGTTGTGCTGCCTGAACTGCAGCAATAAATTCTTCTGTGTTGTGTACCAAATGAATGCCAAGACTAGAACCTTCACGTGAAGGTTTAACAATGAAAACATCGCCCAACTGTTGAGCAACTTGTTTGTAGTTCATGGTTGCATCCAGTACTACGAAGTCTGGAGTAGGGATATCTGTAGCCGCCCATAATTGCTTAGTTACAATCTTATTCATGCAAATACTGGAAGCCATTACTCCACTGCCGGTGTAAGGCATATTAATCGTCTGCAAAGCTCCCTGCATGGTGCCATCTTCACCGCCACATCCATGCAAAATAATAAATGCCCGTGAAAAATCACCCGCTATTAATTGCTTGATGATATCTGTTCCCACATCAATAGCATGTGCATCAACATTGTTAGCTTGCAGAGCATTTAGAACAGCCGATCCACTCTTCAATGAAATAAATCGCTCCCCAGAAAGCCCCCCCATGAGAACAGCTACCTTGCCATATTTATTAACAGCGCTTGCCGTCATAAATCCTCCTTTCGGCCAATAATTCTCACTTCAGGCTCCAATTGGACAGCAAAATTTTCAAACACTTTTTGCTGGGCTAAATTAATCAATTGCTCTATATCATCGGCACTTGCATGATCATCGTTATTGATGAAATTTGCATGTTTGTCTGAAATACTTGCGCCACCAATGCGATAACCTTTGAGTCCACATCGTTCGATCAATTCTGCGGCATAACCATTATCAGGATTCTTAAATACAGAACCACAATTTTTCTTACCTATAGGCTGACTTTGTGAACGACGCTTTAATAACTCTTTAATTGATATCGCTGATGCTTGAGCTTTTTTTTCAGCTAATTGAAAAGTGGCTGCTACAAAATATTCATCCTCAGGAATAGATACAGATCGATAACCA
>CAYPHQ010000055.1:0-8087 GCA_964410595.1 uncultured Thiotrichales bacterium | reverse complement strand
TAGATGGGCAGATGATTAGCGAATTGAATCCCGGCGATAGCATAGTGATTGAAAAATCACCCAAACCGCTAATATTAATCCAGCCTAATGGCTACTCATTTTTTAATGTATTACGTGAGAAGCTGAACTGGAGTCGACAACCCTAAGCATATGCTCAAATCGCTACATATCAATAACTTCGCCATCATCCAACACTTGGAGTTAGAATTTTTTGCAGGGTTAAGCACCCTCACTGGGGAAACTGGTGCGGGCAAATCTATCATCATTGGCGCCATTGGACTGGTACTAGGTGATCGTGCTGACAGCTCCCTAATCCGCGCAGGTGAAGAAACCGCTGAAATTATTTTAGTAATTGAGCTAGCTAAAAATTCGGCCATACTAGACTGGATGCAAGAGCATGATTTCAGCGCAGATACAGAGTGTATTTTACGACGTGTAATGCGTGCTGATGGTAAGTCACGCGCTTACATCAATAGCGTACCTGTACCACTTAAAACTCTCAGAGAATTGGGCGAACAGATCATTAATATTTATGGTCAACACGCACATCAATCTCTCATGCAAGCGACTACTCAACGTCAACTACTTGATCAATTTGCAGGTAATACTAACCAGCTAAAAACCCTGTCTGAATATCATCAGCATTGGCAGAAACTGACTCAACAGCTACAAAACTTATCAGAAAATGCTAACGATATTGCATCAAGAATTGATTTATTACGTTACCAAGTAGAAGAATTAGATCAACTCTCATTGTCAGAAAATGAATTTGCTGATTTAGAGAAATTACTGATTCGTCTGTCTAATGCAGAAGATCTTAAACAGATGAGCTCACAAGCCAGCCATCAACTCAAAAATGATGACAGCCAGGATATTTATTCACAGCTCAACGAGGTAATGAGTCAAATCGAGAAGTGTGCTGCTAATGATGAAGAACTCAATAATGCTCAACAATCCTTACTGGAAGCTATCACCCTTATTGATGAAGCGGCTGGCGAACTTAGTCATTATGCAGAAAAAATTAATGTTGACTCTCAATCCCTAGCTGAAACTGAAGAACGAATGAGCTTAATCGATCAAATATCTCGTAAGCATAAAATTTCTCCAGAGCAAATAACACGACTCCACTCACAACTCAGCCAGGAATTAGAGACACTCACTCAGCCAGATTATGACCTGGATGTATTGAATGAAGAATGCAAAAAAAGCGAACAAAAATACATCGCCTTAGCCGATAAGATCAGTAAAAAAAGAATTCAAGCTAGCCAAAAATTAAGCCAACAAATTACTCAAGCTTTAAGCAAACTAGGCATGCAAAGAGCCAAGTTAGAATTCACCGTCACATCGCAACAACCGGCAAATAACCATGGCACAGATAAGATTGTCATCAACATACAAACTAATCCTGGTCAAAAAATGCTGCCGTTAACTCAAATTGCTTCCGGTGGCGAGTTGTCACGTATTAGTCTTGCCATCCAAATGATCGCGGTAGAACATCTTGAAGTACCGATATTAATTTTTGATGAAGTAGATTCCGGTATCGGAGGCGCTGTAGCTGAAGTAGTAGGTAGAGCCTTACGTGATATTGGCGAACACAAACAAGTCATGTGTATTACTCATCTGGCTCAAGTGGCTGCCAGCGCCCATCATCATTACCGAGTCAATAAAACTGCAGAAAGTAAAGACACATCATCAGCAATAGAGTATCTTGACTCGCAACAACGCGTATCAGAGCTTGCGCGTATGATCGGGGGTGTTAAGCTCACTGAAAATGCTTATTCCCATGCACAAGAGATGTTAAATATATTTTCATCAAACGAACCAGCCTCATAGTTCATAATTTCAATGTTCATAATTCACTATCAAAAATCCGACAAATTTAAGAAAGTCATCATGATTAAATTCTTAGCTATCATTAATATTATTTGTGCCACCATCATTCTAAGCAGCTGCTCTGGGAGAATGTTCACTGTTCATAGAATTGATGTGCAACAAGGCAATGCAATTGAACCTGAGAAAGTTGAACAATTAAAAGTGGGTATGACCAAGGAACAAGTCAAATTCCTAATGGGTAGCCCTCTAATTACTGACGTATTTCACCCAGACCGATGGGACTATGTTTTCCATTTGATTCCAGATTATGGTGATTCCGAGCGGTATCATCTAACGGTATTTTTTGACGGCGACAAAGTATCAGAAATACAAAAAGGTGACATGCCTAAGCCCGACAATGAAATAGCCGCGCAATAAGTTAAATCAGTTAATGTTTTCCTGAGTATCAAACTTGAGCACGTAAGCGTCGCGTCTCCATGGGATTCATCTGCAAATTACGATAAACCTCAACTCGATCACCATCTTTGACAATGGTTTGCAAACTGGCCGCTGTGCTGTATATCCCTACATCTAAAGACGACAGTGAAAGATAAGGACACTGCTTTAATAAATCACTGCATCTGACAACATCCTCAATAGTGCTATTAGCTTGCACTTGCAAATGCTGAATAAATTCACAATCAGCCTGAACATATACTAATTCAATTTTCATAGTGTTTTAATTATAAATTTGCTCAGCACGTCCAACAAAAGAACTAACCAATCGGTCACATATTTGATTAAAGAAACTCTCCAATGCGAGTTTCAACACTGGATTAGATAATTCAAATTCCAATGATAATTCGACTCGCGAACCTAGATCTTCTATTTCTGTAAAACGCCATACACCATGCAATTGCTTAAACGGACCATCAACTAATTCCATAGCTATACTCTCGCCTTCAGACAGGGTATTTCGCGTAGTAAATGAAGTTTTAATTGCCCCTCTAGCAAAATGTAACGTTGCTTGTTTTTCACAATCACTCAAAATTTTAAATTCACTTTGATTACACCAAGGCACAAAGCTAGGATAATCTTGCGTATCATTGACAACTCGATACATCTGCTCCGCAGTGTAAGGAACTAATGCACTTCGACTCATACTGGGCATAATCAAATCACCTCTATTACACTGAGAAACACCAATACCAAACCCAATGGAGTGACAAATCTGAGTAAGAATAGCCATATCGAGTAAATCACTTGGTTTTGCATAGCAAGCTCTTCTTTGACTGAGGTTTCCTTCATTACCCAGCCCACAAATAACGCGATCATCAATCCCCCTAAAGGCAACATGATGTTGGAGGTTAAATAATCTAGACAATCAAAGAATGTTTTTCCAAAAATCTGCCAATTTTGACCATAATTAAACGATAAAACGGTACCCAGCCCAATTAACCAGGTAGCAAAACCACAGTAGATACTGGCCCGTACTCTCGCCAATCCTCTATTTTCTACCAACCAGGCTACCGCAGGCTCAATCAAAGAAATGGATGATGTCCATGCAGCAAAAACCAACAATATGAAAAACAAGGTGCCAAAAAGTAATCCCCCTGACATCTGACCAAACGCTAAGGGTAGTGTGTTAAATATCAGACCTGCCCCTTGAGCTGTCTCGAGCCCATTAGAAAATACAATAGGAAAAATCGCCAAGCCAGCAAGGATCGCTACACCGCTATCAGCGATTGCAACCGCTAATGTAGTTTTACCAATTGAGGCAGTCTTATTAAGATAAGAACCATAGATCATGATTGCCCCCATACCCAAACTGAGCGAAAAAAATGCCTGACCCATGGCACTCAACACAACATCCTGATTAATCTTGCTAAAGTCTGGCGTGAACATGAAGTCCACCGCCTGCGCAAATCCACCATGCGTCAATGAGTAGCCAATCAATATCAGCAACAATAAAAACAACGCTGGCATAAGATATCTAACCGCAACTTCTATGCCACTATTAACGCCACGCGCCACCACCACCATAGTCATGAACATAAAGATACTGTGCCATACCACCAATTTAACAGGGTCTGAAATTAGCTGCTTAAACAAATTTCCAGCCTCACGTTGGTCAATGTTCTTTAGTTGACCGGCACCACTTTCCAATACATAAGATAAAGACCAACCGGCAATCACACTGTAATAAGAAAGAATCAGCACACCGGCCAGAACGCCACTCCAGCCAATCAATCCCCATATAGCTCTTGCTTGTTCTTGCTGACATAACAACTTCAGAGTGTTAATCGGACTCTGACGTCCACGCCTTCCCATTAACACTTCAGCCATCATCACCGGCAAACCAAATAATATAATAAATCCAAGATAGATAATGACAAATGCACCACCACCATTTTCACCCGCCATGTAGGGAAACTTCCATATATTACCAAGACCCACTGCAGAACCAGTGGCGGCTAGGATAAAAGCTAATCTAGTTGACCATTCACCATGAATGGAAGCAGTTGGGATAGACATAAGCAGTAGCTAATTAAGGGATGAAGGGTCATTTTGATGAATTTTGAGACGACTCTCAAGTCGCAATCGCGCTTAACTCTGTTGCGGTTTATACTAGCGCCATGAAAAAGATCAAAAACTCCAATGGTGACAGCACAATTGCCTTAAATAAGAAGGCACGCCACGATTACTTTATCGAAGATACGATTGAAGCTGGACTTGCGCTAGAAGGCTGGGAGGTAAAGAGTCTGCGTGAAAAAAGCATCCAAATCAAAGAAAGTTACATCTTCATCAAGCAAGGAGAAGCTTGGATATCGGGGGCGCATATTACGCCCTTATCAACGGCAGCTACACATTTGAATATCAATCCATCACGCATTCGCAAATTATTAATGCATCGACATGAAATCAACAAATTAATCGGCGTGGTCGAACGCAAAGGTTACACATTAGTTGCCACTAAGATGTACTGGAAGAAAGGCCGTGCAAAAGTTGAAGTTGGTGTTGCCAAAGGCAAACAACAACATGATAAACGTGCCACGGAAAAAGATAGAGACTGGCAACGTCAAAAAGAACGCATACTCAAACACTGATAATAATCAATAAACTCATATTAAGTTTTCCACAACACGCCTTGATCGCAGCTATTAGCCATATTTTCTAACATTTTTTCATGCTCTTGTATTTCTTGCTGTGACGCCTCGACCAATTTAAGCTCATAATTCACAGACTGATCGACAGACTCATCAGACTGTATTTGTTTTTTGATTTGATCATCAGCAGTTAGACTCATAGTAACTTGCCCCCCTGTCATCGCCATATAAACATCAGCGAGAATCTGAGCATCCAAGAGAGCACCATGCAATTCACGGTGAGTATTATCAATATCGTAGCGCTTGCATAAAGCATCCAAACTATTACGCTGACCAGGATGCATTTTTCGGGCTTCCTGTAAGGAATCGGTCACAGTACATATTTGCTGAATATTTTTAACCCTGTGGCCAACAATCGCCAGCTCGTGATCAAGAAAGCCTACATCAAAAGCCGCATTGTGAATTATTAAGTGACTACCTCTAATAAATTCAATAAATTCATCGCAAATATCAACAAATTTTGGTTTATCCTGGAGCGATTCTATACTAATCCCATGCACTTCTTGCGCACCTGCATCAATGGCACGTTCAGGATTGAGGTATTGATGATAAAAGCGTTCAGTGACAGTTCGGTTAACAATCTCAATCGCACCGATTTCAATCACTCTGTGACCATCACTCACTTCCAAGCCTGTAGTTTCAGTATCTAAGACAACTTGTCTCATTTTTTCATTCTCACTAGCTCTTAAAAATTTTGCATCTCGTCTATGGCCTGATTAGCCAAACTATCTACTCTTTCATTTTCAATGTGACCACTGTGTCCCTTAACCCAATTCCACTCTACATTATGCATCTGCACCAACTCATCGAGTTGGCGCCACAAATCTTCATTTTTTACCGGCTTTTTGGATGCTGTCTTCCAGCCTTTTTTCTTCCAGCCATCCAACCATTTTTCTATTCCATCCATCACATAACGTGAATCGGTCGTCAAACTCACTCGACACGGTCGCGATAGGCTTGCCAGAGATGATATAGCCGCTTGCAATTCCATTCTGTTATTAGTGGTATCAGGATCACTTCCCTTCAATTCTCGCTCACTGTCTTTGTATCTCAGCAACGCTCCCCACCCACCGGGGCCAGGATTTCCTCGGCAAGCACCATCAGTAAAAATTTCAACATATTCAGTCATTGTTTTTTTGTCCAGCTGTGTAGCTTGCAGAAGACCCAGGCACTTCCTTAGGGAATAATCTCCTAGGAGATGACCATGCGTCCATTAATGGTGTTAAACGAGCGACTCTTTTTCGAACCACCAGAATGTAAAGTCCGCCAAAACGATAAAAATATTTTTTTAAAAAGTTTTCTACTGGCCGCATCTTTTTCCATGCTTGCAAATGTTTGAAAGGAGGTAAATGTCCTGCGTAGTGAATCTCAACTTCTTCTAACCCTAACAAACCACACCAATCACGCAATCTTTTAATGCTATAAAAATTAGCACACCAAGGTGTCGTCTTAGTTCGAGCTAAAAACACACGCCATAGCCCGTAGAAAGAAAACGGATTAAAACCAATGATAATTAAATGACCCTCTGCCACCAAACTTCGTTCCATCTCGCGCAAAATTTCATGCGGTTGACTAGTAAAATCCAAGGCATGAGTCATCACAATGAGATCGATACTGTCGGTAGCAATCGGAAATGCCGTTGGGCTTGCGATGACATCGGCATTATCAGAACGATCCAGCACAATCTTTTTTCGAATTGTACAATTTTTGAGTAAGCTTTCAGGCGAGAGTGCATGACCAACTTCAACCGCAACATATCCAAAAATACAGGCACTAATTTTAGCCATATGCTTCTCAATAACCGCTGCAACCAATTGACCGGATGCAGTTTTATACCAAGCTTTTATGGCAGTCAGATCAAACATGTCACCTGTTAACCCACGCTGACATGAGGAACCGCTGATAATAATTTTTGAGTATATTCGTGCTGAGGGTGCATAAATACCTGCTCCGCAGGACCTTGCTCCACGATCACGCCTGAGTTCATTACAGCCACCTCATCTGCAAGATAACCTACCACCGACATATCGTGGGTAATAAACAGATAACTCACTCCCAGCTGATTCTGTAAATCCTTCAGCAAATTTAGGACCTGTGCTTGCACAGAAACATCTAGCGCACTGGTGGGTTCATCACAGATAATCACTCGAGGTTTTACTGCCAATGCACGTGCAATACATATCCGTTGTCTTTGTCCACCCGAAAACTCATGAGGATATCGATATTTTGCATCCTCAGGTAATCCAACTTGTGCTAATAGACAATCAATCTCATCGGATCGCTGTTGTGCGGTGCTTCTTTCACCCAGAGCCACCATGCCCTCTTCAATAATATTACCAATCAACATACGTGGATTGAGTGAGGAATAAGGATCTTGAAAAATAATTTGTAAATCACGCCGCTTTTCTAACAATTCAACACCGTTCAATGTTGATAAATCATCGCCAGTGAATTCAATACGCCCATCGGTAGCTGCTATCAACTGCAAAATAGCTTTACCCACAGTGGTTTTGCCACAGCCAGATTCTCCTACCAACGCCAGTGTTTTACCTGGCTGAAGTTGAAACGAAACATCATTCACTGCCTTTACATATCCAACAGTAGTTTTGAACAACCCCGCTTTAATTGGGAAATAAACTTTTAAGTGCTCCACTTTGAGTAAAGTCGCTTGTTCTGGCTCGTCAGCCACTTGCACATGTTCAACCGCTTCCAATGCTTGACCGGATAGTTTGATACCTCGCTTTTCGATACTTGGAAGCGCATTCAGTAATTGCTGGCTATAAGGATGTTGCGGGGCGGCAAAAAAATCTTTTGCACACGCCTCTTCAACCACTACTCCTGCTTGCATAACAACCACACGATCAGCGATTTGCTGGACCACACCTAGATCATGAGTGATAAATACCATGCCCATATTACGTTCTGATTGAAGTGACTTAAGTAGCTTAAGCACTTGCGCTTGAATAGTCACATCCAGCGCTGTCGTGGGTTCATCAGCAATTAGTAATTCAGGATCTGAAGCTAATGCAATTGCAATCATTACACGTTGTTGCATCCCACCAGAGAGCTGATGAGGATATTCCTCAATATTACGCTCAGGATCGGGGA
>CAYPHQ010000054.1:0-8169 GCA_964410595.1 uncultured Thiotrichales bacterium | reverse complement strand
AAAATATAATTCTCATCCCAAGGCGCTCACATAATGACCCAAAACGTAGTGTAGTGTGCGACATTATGACGCATCTAGACCTAGGTTCAAGTATTAAATTGCTAGATCCCAATGCCCGTTTTCAGCACTTTTCTTATGGGTTTAAACAAAACCTGTCCTTAATAATTAAATTAGGTTGATTTTTGCAAAAACTGCACCTCAAAACACCAACACCACCCTAGTGTCATCAATCCCAGACCAGTCTTAGCCATTGCAAACTGAAAGAGCAATACAAGCACCAAAAACACTAAATTGTTTAACAATTATACTGATAAAGCTAAATTGAAATGACTGAATTATCAATCACCTCATCAATCGATTGAACGAACCGAATCAATACCAATAAAATCTCAAATAATATATTGTGCATGCACCTATGTAGAAATGAGCTAATAATGTGATACTCAGCTCACGTCGTTCACAGATGGAACCAATGAACAACAGACCTGATCAAAACCAAAAAAGACGGAACAGCACCAAATTATTCGCGGATTAACTGCGTGGAATTTTTCCAATATGAATAGACTTCTATTAACACTCAAAGCTACAGTTTTTAGCCTCTCTATCTTAGCGTCATTGTCAACTTGGCCAACACAAGCAGGATCACTGGGAGGAGATTTCACCTTAACAAAACATACAGGCGAAATATTCAATCTTAGTGACATCCGAGGCTATGTAGGTGTGATATTTTTTGGTTTTACTCATTGTCCAGATGTGTGCCCCAACACACTAATGGATATCCAGCGCTTGTTAGTGCGCTTGAAAGACCGAGAACATGAAGTGAAAGTGCTCTTTATCAGTGTTGATCCACGACGTGATACACCAGAAAAATTAGAGGGTTATGTGCATTATTTCAACAAAAACATGATAGGATTAACGGGCACTAGCGCAGACATAGCTAAAGTATTGGAACAATATAATGCGACGGTCTCTTTCAAAGGTGATCTTGCCAGTAACAACTATCAAGTTGAGCACAATGCCAATTTATTTCTAATTGATAAACAAGGAAAAATCGGAAGTATTATTTTACCGCGCACGCCATTCTCAGTGCTGCAACAACAAGTCACTAAACTCATTGATCAACCCAGCCCATCGCCCTGAAATTAATATCACTATTGGGTTGATCAATTATTCCTAAATGTCTCAAAAATTCCACACCTAATAACCGACCATAGATTGATCAATCATACTTAATATAGGCAAATCTTTGATCATCTGGTACCCCGTCGAAATCTGGCTCCGTCTGAGCAGGATTCCATTGCACGACCTGCTCTATCTTGTGAGCAAGAGCAAAATCTTTGTTAGTAACGCCCTTAGCGGCGTGATTAGTTAACTTTACGATCACAAAAGCATACGACACTGTCAAATCAGGATGATGCCAAGCAACCTCGGCTAAATGACCAATAGTATTAACCACCATCAGCGTGCCTTTCCAACTGTTGGTTTTATATTTTCTTCGTATCCAACCATTTTCATAGTACCAATTGGGTAGTTCCTCCTGGAGACGTGCTTGTATCTGATCTTCATTGTAAACTTGCTCTGCTTTAATATCGCGCCACTTAGACATAGCGATTCCTTTTCAAAAGATAAACAAAATGTGTTTTTTAATCCGAATATGTACACGGATAATATACGCATTCGATGAGAATTCACGTAAAATAACTTTTCTATTGCAATTCAACAATCACAAGATAGGGATGAAGCGAGACCATGGACATAGCCGTCACGCGCAAGCGAAATAAGATGCGCGGCCAACAACGCGGTAGAAGCGTTGATGCCGTTGCTTTACAACAAGTACTAGACCTACTGGGCGATAAACCTAGAAGACGAGATCTGCTCATTGAACATCTTCATCTCATCCAAGATGAGTTCGGCCATATTTCAGCTGAACATATGACAGCATTAGCCAGTGAAATGAAACTAGCAACGACAGAAGTCTATGAAGTGGCTTCGTTCTACCATCACTTTGATCTTGTGAAAGAAGGACACCATGCTCCACCTGAACTCACTATTCGCGTATGCGACTCTGTCACTTGTGAGCTTAATGATGCCAAAGGAATTATCAAAGCCCTTGAGGGTAAATATGAGGGCAAAATAAGAATCCAACCTGTTCCATGCATTGGTCGTTGTGAGCAAGCACCTGTGGCTGTTGTTGGAACCAACCCTATTCCTCACGCCGATCTTGATAAAATTACCACAGCGGTGGACAACAACCAACGACATGCTGAGGCACCAGATTGTATTCGCTATGATGAATATCAAAAAACTGGTGGCTATGCACTACTAAAGAAACTCACTGATGGCAGCTTAGATAAAGAAGACGTGATTACCACTCTGGAAGATTCAAATCTTCGCGGTCTTGGCGGTGCAGGTTTCCCTGCCGGCAGAAAATGGCGCATTGTTGGTAGCCAACCTGCTCCACGCATCATGGCGGTAAACATTGATGAGGGTGAGCCCGGTACGTTTAAAGATCGATACTATCTAGAACGTGATCCACATCGTTTCTTCGAAGGCATGCTGATCGCTGCCAATGTAGTTGGTACTGATGCTATCTATATTTACCTTCGCGATGAATATGCGGGCATACGCAAGGCAATGACGGAAGAATTGGATAAATTGCATGCTAATCCTCCAGCCGACCTACCTCATATAGAACTTCGTCGTGGTGCAGGTGCATACATCTGTGGTGAAGAATCAGCCATGATTGAGTCTATAGAAGGCAAACGTGGCATGCCTCGTTTACGCCCTCCTTTTGTGGCTCAAGTCGGTGTATTTGGACGGCCCACACTAGAACATAACATGGAGACACTCTATTGGGTGCGTGACCTGCTAGAGAAAGGTGCAGATTGGTTCACATCTCATGGACGCAATGGACGCAAAGGTTTACGTTCATTCTCTGTCAGTGGGCGCATTAACAAACCTGGCGTTCATCTTGCACCGGCTGGCATCACTGTGAGAGAACTCATTGAAGAATATTGTGGAGGCATGCAAAAAGGCCATACTTTCTATGGCTATTTCCCAGGGGGTGCATCTGGTGGCATCTTACCGGCCAGCATGGATAACATTCCTTTGGATTTCGATACCCTCAACGAATATGGCTGCTTCATAGGATCTGCGGCAATCATGATCTTCTCAGACCAAGATCGAGCAAGAGATCTTGCTCTTAATGCAATGAAATTTTTTGAGCATGAATCTTGTGGAAAATGTACACCATGTCGAGTAGGCACATCCAAATCAGTCAAATTAATGTCCAAACAGAACTGGGACCAGCCGCTTATGGGAGAACTCTCACAGACAATGCGCGACGCCTCAATCTGTGGATTAGGGCAGGCAGCGTCCAATCCGATGCAATGTGTTCTTGACTATTTCCCTGAAGAACTCTCACAGGAAGCGGAGTAAAACAATGGCAGCTAATCCTAAAGAATTAAATGAATTAAAGACTGTTAAATTCTCTCTCAACGGAATCTCAATTAGTGCGTTTGAAGATGAAACCATCCTACAAGCTGCAAAAAGAAATGGTGTGGATATTCCCCACCTTTGCTACAAAGATGGTTTACGAGCAGATGGAAACTGCCGTGCCTGTGTAGTAGAAATCGAAGGTGAGCGCACCTTACAACCATCATGTGTACGCACACCAACCGAAGGTATGGTAGTCAACACTACTAATGAACGAGTTAATCACTCACAGAAAATGGTACTTGAACTATTGCAATCCGATATTGCAGAGAAAAAGTACACTTTAAATAGCGAACTAGATCAGTGGTCTCAAAAATTAAATGTCGGTCTTCCTCGTTTTGAAGCACGTCACAATCCTGAAGAAGATTTATCGCATCCTGCCATTGCTGTAAATCTTGACGCATGCATTCAATGTACACGCTGTGTTCGTGCTTGTCGCGAAGAACAAAACAATGATGTGATCGGCTATTCACAACGCGGGGCACACTCAATGATTGTATTCGATATCGCTGACCCCATGGGTGATAGCTCCTGTGTCGGTTGTGGTGAATGCGTACAAGCCTGCCCTACTGGAGCCTTAATGCCATCCAAAGAACTTGGCTTACAAGTCCCTGATCGTAAAGTTGAATCAGCCTGTCCATACTGTGGTGTTGGCTGTTTGCTAACGTTCAACATCAAAGATGAAAAAATCATCTACGTAGAGGGTCGTGATGGGCCTGCAAATAAGAGCCGTCTGTGTGTTAAAGGTCGCTATGGTTTTGATTATATTCATAATGACCGACGCTTAACCAAGCCACTCATACGCAAGCCTGATGCCCCTAAAGTGGCTGACATCGAATCTCTCACAGAGACCGATATTGCTAATATGTTCAGAGAAGCGACTTGGGACGAAGCGCTCGACTTCGCAGCCAAAGGCTTGCGAAATATTCGTGACGAGCGAGGCGGCAATGCGCTTGCCGGTTTTGGATCAGCTAAAGGCTCTAACGAAGAAGCTTATCTATTCCAAAAGCTGATTCGCACAGGCTTTGGCACCAACAACGTTGATCACTGCACACGCTTATGCCATGCCTCATCAGTTGTGGCATTGCTCGAGGGTATAGGTTCGGGAGCAGTCTCTAATCAAGTGGCCGAAGTTAAAGACTCTGAAGTGATTGTCATTATCGGGTCTAACCCAACGGTCAACCATCCAGTGGCCGCTACGTTTATAAAAAATGCTTCACGTGATGGCAAAACATTGATCGTGATGGATCCACGCAGGACTGAAATTGCACGCCATGCAGATTACGTTTTACAGTTTAAACCTGACACTGATGTAGCCATGCTCAATGCGATTATGCATTCCATTATTAAGCAGGGTTTGGTCGATAAAGAATTTATTGCCAATCGAACAGAAGGCTATGAAGAACTTGAAAAGCATCTAGAGGACTATTCACCTGAGCAGATGGAAAAAATCTGTGGCATTCCTGCAGAAACTCTGCATGAAGTTGCACGAGTCTACGCCTCATCCAAAGCCTCGATAATTTTCTGGGGTATGGGAGTCTCACAACACATACATGGCACTGACAACGCTCGCTGCCTGATTGCATTAGCACTAATGACTGGTCAAATCAGTAAACCGGGATCAGGGTTACATCCACTTCGCGGCCAAAACAATGTCCAAGGAGCATCAGATGTTGGTCTAATACCCATGGTATTCCCAGATTATCAAAGAGTGGATAATCCAGACGCACAAGCACGCTTTGAAAATCTATGGCAAACCACGCTAGATCCAAAACCTGGCTTAACCGTGGTGGAGATCATGGAAGCTATCACGGACGGTGAAATTCAAGGACTGTATGTGGAAGGAGAAAATCCAGCCATGTCTGACCCTAACCTCAATCACGCTCGCCATGCACTGGCTTCACTCAAGCATTTGGTCGTGCAAGATATCTTTATGACCGAAACCGCTTTATTTGCCGATGTTATATTACCGGCTTCGGCTTTTCCTGAAAAAGATGGCACATTCACTAATACTGACCGCCGTGTGCAACTGGGTCGTCAAGCCGTTCAACCGCCTGGTGAGGCCAAACAAGATCTATGGATCATTCAAGAAATGGCTAGACGACTTGGCCTAGATTGGCAATATAACGGGCCTAGCGATGTATTTGCTGAAATGCGCCAAGGTATGGACTCCATTAAAGGCATGTCGTGGGAACGACTCGAAAGAGATCACTCGGTCACATACCCTTGTGAAACCGAGGATGACCCGGGTCAAGGTATTATCTTTGTGGAAGACTTTCCGACAGTTAGTGGTCGCGCCAAGATTGTCCCAGCGGCATTCACCAATGCTGATGAACTACCCAATGAAGAGTTTGACTTTGTTCTTATCACGGGCCGTCAATTAGAACACTGGCATACAGGCTCTATGACGCGTCGAGCTTCTATGCTAGATGCAATCGAACCCGTGCCTACAGCATGTATTAATCCAGCTGATCTAGAAAAAATTGGTGTCAAGGCAAATGATATGATCCGTCTGAAATCACGCCGTGGCGAGGTGGAATGTTTTGCTCGTGCAGACGATGGTTTACGTGAAGGTCAAATATTCATGCCTTTCTGTTATCACGAAGCCGCCGCCAACTTGCTCACTACGGATGCTTTAGACCCATTTGCTAAAATTCCTGAGTTCAAGTTCTGTGCTATTAAAGTAGAAGCTGCAGAAAACGCATAATCATCTCAGTCGCACCAAACAAAAAGGCCGGTGATTTTTTTTATCAACGGCCTTTTTTTATCAGCTGAACGAATTCATGTTTAAATCAAACAATCACATTAAAGCATCGAGTAAATAAAATTCATGCATGGCAAATTGCATAACTAACATCAGCAGCTTGTCGGTTTTGCCAAACATCATGCACCCTAAAAATTTTCACTCCCGCTTGCACACCCAAGGCCGTGGTTGCACAGGTAGCCGGCATGCGTGCCGCAGGGTCATCTGCTTGACATATCTCTCCCATGAAACGCTTACGACTGGTACCTAATAATACTTCATAGCCCTGCTGAGTCAGCGCACTTAACTGATTACACAAAGCAAGATTATGCTCTGTACGCTTACCAAAACCGATGCCTGGGTCCAACACAATATTATTTTTACTCACACCTGCGGCAATGGCTTTATCCGCCTGTTGCAACAAGAAATCAGATACCTCCTTACCTACGTTGTCATAACGAGGATTATCTTGCATATCTCCGGGCCGACCTTGCATATGCATAATACAGTAAGGCACATTTCGCTCGGCGACTAATGAGATCATCTCCTCGTCGTCCGTGCCACCAGTGACATCATTAACAAAGCCTGCACCTGCATCTAATGCCGCTTCTGCCACAGAACGCAAAGTTGTATCTACACTGATCAACCTATCTTTAGGAAGCTCTTTAGATAAAGCTGCAATCACGTCGAGTATGCGACGCTTTTGCTCCGTGGCATCCACACGCTGTGAACCGGGACGAGTCGACTCGCCGCCAATGTCAATAATATCTGCACCTTCTTCAACCATATTTAATCCCCTAGCGACCGCATCTCGCGTACTAGAGTACATACCACCATCTGAGAAGCTATCAGGTGTGACATTGAGAATGCCCATGATTAATGGGCCTTTTTTTGTTAATAACGTGCTCATAGTCTTATATCAATTATTCGTTGCGCTTAATTAAGGCGTGAGTATATTAATATTTTCGCCCACTTGTATACGCATCAAGTCAGCACCAAACTGTACCCTACCCTGATAAGCTTGCTGTATCTTAGTTAACACAGTGTTCTCAGAGACACCAAACAGCAAGACATGATTTAACACTGTCACCCGTGGACGGGTTTCAGTGAGTATCTGAGCCATTTGCTGTGGAGTCGTATGGTAAGCCATGATTTTAGATAATCTGGGATTGCGCTTGACTAATTTAGCTTGCGCATCAGTAATTTCATGAATCAAGACATCCACATTTTTAGCATGATCAATCAGATTACTGGAATATGTCGTATCTCCTGAAATAACAACCGAACGATCACCAAAATCTAAGCGATAAGCCAATGTCGGCTCCACTGGTTGATGATTCACCTCAAATGCGGTCACTTTTACTTGAGCGTCTTTGTAGACGATGCCAGGTGTCACCTCTATTGCTTGCAAATAGGCATTTTTATGACCAACATTCGCCGTTCGATAGCCAATATCTTCTTGATACATACTGCGCATCGAATCAACCATATTTTGCGTACCCAGAGGCCCACGTATGGTCAAGTCCCCCTCACGCTGATATATCCAACCTGTAATCCATAAATCATCCAAACCACTGATGTGATCTGAATGCAAATGGGTCAAAAATACTTTTTGAATTTGATTAGGGGTAATGCCTGCCTGTTGCAGACGAATCGTAGCACCACGTCCGGCATCAAATAAGAAATATTGGCCACCCGCTTCAATCAAGGTCGCAGAGCCAAATCGTTCTATTGACGGTCTGGGCGTGCCTGTGCCCAACAAAGTCACTTCTACATAGTCAGCGAAAGTGAAGGAAGCCAATGCAGCGTAAGCCAGACTGAAATAAAAAAACTTTTTTGCTATGGCAAACATTTACAACCTCACCATTTTTTGATGAAAATTCATGATCAAATTAAACGCGAGCCTTGATAGAAACGCAAGCATGTCACAT
>CAYPHQ010000053.1:6216-8335 GCA_964410595.1 uncultured Thiotrichales bacterium | reverse complement strand
ATCGAAGCTTCATCCAACAAGGATAAAGGTTTGGGTACATACACATTGAATGTATATGAACGCAACTTACCACCTGATGATGTGGCTGATGATCTCTCCACGAATATCACTTTAACCCCCGGTGATAATTTTGCCGGCACCTTACTAACATCGAACGATCAAGACTGGTTTGCGATCAATCTGGTTAAAGGAGAAAACTACGTCTTCCGCGCAAAAGCGAGTGCAAGCGGCAGTGGTTCCTTGGGAGAACCGGTACTCGAGTTGCGTGATGCAAATGGGCAAGTGCTAAAATCGGTTGCGGGTTCAGACATGTTGACCACGCAAGAGCCAGGCATGCCATACACACCGGCAGCTTCAGGCAAGTTTTATTTGGTTGTTAAAGCGGCTAACGGTCAAGAGGATACGGGCAGCTATACATTGGTTACTCGAGCGCCAGATGATCATTCGAATGCACAAGGACGGGCAACTGATGTTTCCTTGAATGAAATTGTGACCGGAGCCATCCAATATAACGATGGTGAGTTCGGTGTACGCGCCTATGACTCAATCGGCTTGGCCACTGACTTTGACGAGGACTGGTTTGCGTTCAATGCGAGCGCAGATGATGTCATCACCGTACAAGTTCAAATTTCAGATGGTTCAGCGTTAAGCCGTCCACTGGTTGAGGTGGTTGACTTGACCGGACGCACTCTGGCGATTGGCGATGGTTTGGAAACCGATAACGGTCTTGCAGCCGCAACCTTTCTAGCAAACAATTCAGGCAAGTACTACGCGCGCGTCATTGATGGTGCCGGTGCAACCGGCGAATATATCTTGTCCGTAGTGATCGGTGATGCGTCTGATGAAGATGCAAGTGGTCCAAAGTCGATTGCTTTTGTAGATGATGGCTCAATCATTCAAAGTACCGCGATTGGTGTGATTGGGCTGGCGGGCGATGAAGACACCTATTCAATAAATTTGCTGGATGGTCATCATTATCGTGTTGAAACAGCCGCTATTCGTGATGGCAGTACAGCACCTTTAGGTACAGCAACACTTAATATGCTTTGGAAACCTGATGGATCAGGTATTCAAAATAATAGTGTGTTAACCAAAGAATGGGTCAATAACGGTGATGGAACACATACTTTAAAATTGTTTGTGGACAAAACTGCTGCCGCAGATTGGCTGGTTGATGGCTTGAAGGCCTTCACCGCCAACGTCACTATAGACCAATCCGTATTGGGTGACTTCCAAGGTGCAAGTTATTCGACGAATGCTTTTGGTGATGTTGATGAAGCGAGCGATGGTACATCCGTTGCTCTCGAGGCATTTTTCTATCCTGATAATTTTGATATAAGTGGTTCAGAGCCAATTGCAGAGCTTTTGTTTGCTGACCCAGTATCGGGCGTTGCTGCAGATGCGTCAGCAGCTGTTGTTAATGAGGTCACTTTTGACGAGCGCTCGATTGAAGCGAATTTCCAGCAGGGTTCACCCTCTGCGTTCGAAGAGGGTGCATTTACTGCAGAGGGTAACGGTACATTAGAAATTACTGTTGCGCCTGTAGAGAAAACCCAAACTGGAAAATACCAGGTACGCGTTATTGATTTAGGCACATCGACTAATGATGATCATGCGGATCTTGTCAGTGACTTTACTGGAGACGTGCTTGCGATCAACGAAAGTGGTAACGGCAAAATTAACGAGATTGGCGATAAAGACCTTTTTGCAGTTAACTTAACCACAGACAATATTTATGATTTTTCGGTCAAGAGCTATTTTGATGGCTTAGGCACTTTGGGTAAGGCAGCACTTCGACTAATTAATTCAGACGGCCAATTAGTATCGAGTGGCAAGTATGATGTCACGACTGGACGTACTGAGTTATCGGTTTCTGTCTTTGAAAATGGTCAGTATTTTGTAGAAGTCTCAGCGATTGATCTTCCGGGTAATACAGGCACCTATGTGCTTGATACGCGTGATCGCGGTGCCGTTGAAAATACCAACGATGATTATGCCTCTGATGCTGGCACAGCTATAACTGTTGGACCTGGAGAACCAATTACGGGTGAAATTGAGATTGCGGGTGATAGTGACTGGGCAGCTGTTTCGCTAGAGGCGGGTAAAGTCTACGTGTTTG
>CAYPHQ010000053.1:0-6206 GCA_964410595.1 uncultured Thiotrichales bacterium | reverse complement strand
TGGCGACGGTGCTGGTGGGACCTTACCAGACTCAACCCTGCGTCTGTTGGATAGTGACGGTAACCAACTTGCCTTTGATGATGATACAGGCGCAGGTTTGGACTCGCATATTCAATTTACGGCAAGTGCATCTGGGACTTATTTTTTAGATGTGGGTTCTAATCGTGATGCTGTGGGAACATATACGTTGCGCGTGCGTGAGTTGTACAGTGGCGTCGCGGACCCATTGCGTGCGGCTCAATGGTATTTAGACGCAACACATATTAATGAGTTAGATAATAA
This sequence comes from uncultured Thiotrichales bacterium, assembly GCA_964410595.1. Classification (GTDB taxonomy): domain Bacteria; phylum Pseudomonadota; class Gammaproteobacteria; order UBA4575; family UBA4575; genus UBA1858. The sequence continues at coordinate 5,924 of CAYPHQ010000053.1, read as the reverse complement.
ATATACGGGAGCTGGTGTGACAGTGGCTGTCGTAGATGATGGCATAGATTCTTCGCACCCTGATTTGGCAGAAAACTATAGCTTCCGGTATGCTCTGGATACACAATTTGACTCACAAGATGGGACACCAAAGTATCCCAAGTTGATTGGTCCACCCGATGATCACGGCACCGCTGTAGCGGGTATTATTGGTGCCGTAGCCAATAACGAAACTGGGATTCAAGGTGCCGCCTACGATGCTGAACTCGTTTCCACCCGTGTTAAATGGTCATGGGCCGACATGACCCAAGCGCTCAATGATCAATTTAATTTTGATGTGAGCAATAACAGTTGGGGTGCGATTGACCCCTTTAGCGATAATTTTAACAACACCAATTTGACCTTTGCGTGGATGGGCCTGCGTAAGGGCGTTGAAGATGGGCGTGATGGTAAGGGTACTGTATTTGTCTTCTCAGCAGGTAACCAAGCTGGTTTAGGGGATAACACAAATTACCATAACTTTCAAAATGCCCGCGAAGTCATAGCCGTTGGCGCATTGGCTCAGGATGATACAGCCGCGGGATTTTCGACACCGGGCGCAAATGTCCTTGTGGCAACCTACGGTGTAGACATGCTCACAACGGACCGTCACCAGCCGGGTTGGGGATACAATAAGGCAACGTTAGGTGACTACACAACCTTTGGCGGGACATCCGCGGCAGCACCTTTGCTGTCAGGTATTGTCGCGATGATGTTGGAAGCTAATCCAAATTTGGGTTATCGCGATATTCAAAAAATCTTGGCCTATTCCTCTTCACATCCCGATGTACAAGATTGGAAGGTCAATGGGGCGTCTGACTTTAACTTGGGCGGTTTGTTGTTTAATGACAAGTCAGGTTTTGGGGCAGTAGATGCCTATGCGGCCGTACAATTAGCGAAGACTTGGACGGCGCAAAATACTGCAATTAATGAAGTCTCCGCTTCAGCGCGAAAGTTTGGTATGACCGAAGCTATTCCTGATGGTAACGGCGAACTGTACACCAAGACTTTTGAAATAGACTCGTCCATGTCAGTTGAGCATGTTGAGCTGGGCGTGGATCTTCGCCATGAACGTTTAGGTGATTTGATCATTAAATTGATTTCACCGAATGGAACCGTTTCAACATTGATGGATCGTTCAACCGTGAATGCAGAGCGTCCCTTTGGTCTTAGCGGCACGGACAGCGGGGTACCTACACATTTACTCTGGGATTTCTCAAGCGTTCAATTCTGGGGCGAAGATGCTACCGGTACTTGGACCATTCAAGTTGAAGATGTGCGTGCAGAAGAAAAGGGGACGTTACAGAGCCTGTCATTGCGTATTTATGGTGAAAATAATCGAGGCAATGACATTTATGTGTTTACTGACGAGGGGTTCCAGCACCAAGTTGGTAAAGTGCTCGAAGATGAAACCGGTACGGATACAGTTAATGCAGCACCCGTGCGTCACGATCTCTATGTCGATCTTACCGCCGGTGTAATTGCAGCTAATGCGACAGGCCACTCAATTGCTGACTGGACGACCATTGAAAACGCGGTAACCGGTGCCGGAGATGATCGATTAGTGGGTAATGACGCTGACAATATTTTGGTTGGTAATTCAGGTGATGACCAATTTGAAGGTGGTGCAGGTAATGATGTAATCACAGGTGGTTCTGGTTCTGACGTAGCTGTATATAATGATGTTAAAGCTCACTACACTGTGGCATGGAACCCTAATACTGAAACAATTACTGTAGCAGACGTATACTCCACAGATGGTGATGAGGGCGTCGATACCTTATCTGGTATTGAACGGTTGATTTTCGCAGATGCAGAAATGAGCTTAGGGGCGACAGTAGGCAATCGAGCGCCTGTAGCAAATACCACCTTCTTCGACTCGCCTGTGTTGATATCGAAAGGTATGGGTGTTGATTTTGCATTGCCCGAAGATGCATTCAGTGATGCTGATGGCGATGCAAATACAGAGTTGGTTTTGTCAATTTCGGACCCTGCGGGTGGCGAATTACCAGATTGGTTAACGTTTGATGAGGAGACTGGTCAATTCACGGGTGTCCCTCCTGAGGACTACCAGGGGCAGCTCAAACTATTGGTCACGGCAACCGATGAGTTCGGTGTGTCAGTTTCCGATGATTTGACACTGCAATTTGGTGATAATCAGGCTCCTGTCATTGATGCAGTGAAAGAAATTTCACTTAACGAAGATGGCGACTTGGCTGCGTTATCGCTTTCGCTGCCTTATGATCCAGAGGGTGCGGAAGTCACGATTACCGTCAATGAACTTCCAAGTTTTGGTGTCATTCTGGATAAGACAGGTACGGCCCTGGCGGTGGGTTCAACGCTAACCGCTGACGAGTTGACCGAGCTATATTTTGATACAGCACCCGACCGCTACGGCGATGCTGGCTATTTCCGGTTTACAGCTTCGGATGAGGACGGTGTATCGGCCAGAAGTGGGGTACACATCTTTGTCGAGCCGGTCAACGATGCGCCAAGGTTCGCAACGGCCTTTAGTCAATTAACTGTCAACTATCCAGAGCAAACGTTTTCGGCGTTGGATATTGCAAAACCAACTGATCCTGAGAGCACTATCTCTGTAGTAACACTCGTTGGCCTTCCTGAGATGGGCGAAGTCTTGTTGGATGGAAACATAATTAAGGTTAATGATGTGCTGACATTTGATCAGTTGGATCGACTAAATTACTCTTTAAGTGAAAATGTGAATGGTCCAGTTGGTGCGGTTACAATCCAGGCAGTTGATGAAGAAGGTCTGGCCACGAATTGGGCACTTAACATAGTGATTCAAAACGCAGATGGTCAAGCTGTTGGAACACAGGGAGATGATGAGATCTACGGTAGCGTAGCTATCGACCTTTTGTATGGCAAAGGAGGAGATGACTACTTAGTAGGTAATGCTGGCGCGGATAAGTTGTATGGTGGGTTAGGTGATGACACATTAATTGGCGGCAGTGACAACGACAAGTTAGATGGTTCGGCCGGTAACGACTACTTAGATGGTGGCTCTGGTGCTGACTTATTGGCGGGTGGTCCAGGGAACGATACATACATTGTTGATTCCTCAAATGACTTGGTGAAAGAAATCATTGGAGGTGGTGCTGGAGGCGACGATCTTGTGGTCACATCAGTGAGCTTTACTGCGCCAGATAATATAGAAGCACTCACAGCAGCGGATGATGTGGTGATAAATCTGACCGGCAACACGCTTGACAATATCCTATTGGGCAACGCTGAGAGTAATGAGCTACTAGGTCAAGAAGGGCGAGATATTCTACTTGGTTTAGGTGGTGATGATCTTCTAAATGGCGGGTTAGGTGTCGATCGTTTGGTTGGCGGTGAAGGTGATGACACCTACTTTGTGGATTCAAGAAGCGATCGTATTGTTGAACTAGCGAACCAAGGCGTTGACACGGTTTATGCCTCTTCAAGCTATACCCTATATTCGAATTTAGAAAACCTCTTCCTCACAGGTGATGGAGACTTATCCGCAGGAGGTAACTCATTAGACAATCGTTTAGTGGGCAATGATGGAAACAATGTTCTCGCTGGTGGATTGGGAGAAGATATACTTGAAGGTGGCCTAGGCGACGATACATATGTCCTGAGCGATGACAAAGATACAATTATTGATACCGGTGGTATCGATACCATTCGATCGGTTCTTGATATCAATTTATTGGCAGGTATTGAAAACGCTGAGTTGGTTGGCATTCTCAATACCAACGCAAATGGAACTTCAGTCGACAATATTTTGGTGGGTAATTTAGGAAATAACACTTTAGATGGCAAAGGTGGAGTGGATATCTTAACCGGCGGTATGGGAGCAGATAGCTTTGTCTTGTCTTATAATGGCGATGGGCTTGATGCGGATGTGATTACAGATTTTGCTTCCGGTGAGGATCTACTAATCATTGATTTAGGTTCATTTGGTGTGGACGTAGAGGGGCTAGGCCTTGCAGGTTCTGGATTAGCTAGTGCGTCAAGTTTTGTTGCAAGAGCGGGTGCGCAGGCACTAGATGCAGATGATCACTTTATCTTCGATACGGCCCAGGGCATTCTAAAGTTTGATTATGATGGAAGTGGCGCCGTCGATGCATACGATGTCGCGACCATTTATATTGATGATCAATCTAGTTCACTGACAGCGGCAGACCTCTACGTTGCAATTTAAAAGGATTTGAGCGACATTTAAGTGGATGATTTTTTTCAACTAGCTCCTCCAAATCTAACTGGGTTAGGGCTTGGAACAGCAACATTTGAGTCAATGCAAGCGCTAGGGTTTAGTGCTGACGGGAAGCTTTTACTTGTCAAAATCTCTTTCACAGATGACGGCGAACCAACACTCTTTTCGAAATACGCTACTTTTGTATATGATCTGACTGAAGGTCAATACATCGCAAGTTTGAACGATCTTCTAGGCCCAGATGCTTCTGTAACTCAAGTGAAAGATGCATATATTGTTGGGGTGAAAGCATCGTGGGAGGTCATCGCAAACGTAGACGTGATGAACGCAAACTCAACGATCCTAAAATCTTATTCCAGTACAGGAGAGGTTGTTAGCAATCTCCTAGTTGCTGAGGCGACAGGCTTAACACACCTAACATCGTCATCAGAAATCGAAGTGGAAAGTTTTCAGGCAACTGATGATGGACGATATCTTGCTGTTCAGACGTCCAGCGATCTTCTCGCAGTCAATGCAAGCGATGATGTAAATCAGTCTAGTGATATCTATCTGTTGGATAGAGAGACCGGAAAAGTTACAAGGGTGAGCTTTCAAGGTGGAATTGGGAAAGATGACGCGGTTTATTTGGCTGATATTAGTAAGCAAGGTTCAAAATTAAATGTCGCATTTGTCACTGATCAATATTTTTCAACTTACGATAAAAATTCAATAGAAGTTGACCCAAACAGTTCTATCGATAGTAGAAATGATCTTTACATTGCAAGTGCAGATTTAAGTGTTGATGGAACAGTATCTGAATTTAATTTTGAACTTTTATCGGTTGATGCAGATGGCTATGCAACTGGTTTTGTTGATAAAGATACTGACTCTTCACCAAAAATCACTGACAGTGGTATATACTTTTCAAGCGAAGCTGTTTCCTTAGTTTCTGGTGACAATAACAATTCTAAAGACGTATTCATTTCAAGTAGTAACGGTATTCAACGAATTGAATTGTCTGGCATTGATGAATTATTGGGCGGAGCAGACTTCGTTGGTGCAAATAAAAGTGGGAGATCAGTATATTTAAAAACGAGCAGTGAAGAACTTGGTGGTACTCCTGGCGTGGATCAAATTGTAAAAGTGTCAGTTACAGACTTTAGTTATGAGGTTGTTTCAAATAACAATGTGCAAGCGGACAATATTGTCATCAACGCATCTGTATCACCAAGGGGTGGATCTATTGCATTCACGAGTCTAGCCTCAAATTTAGTTTCTGTCGATCAGACGTTGGGTATTGATTATGATTTGTACGTTTTCACTGAATTTGAGGGCATTGAAAAATACGGTACTGATGGCTCAGATAAGTTTACGTCAACATCTGAAAATGAGATTTATTCAGGCCTTGCAGGAGCGGACGAATTTATATTCACCAAGCCACGACCAGATGATTTGGGCTACGAAGATTTTACAGGGTTCGGCAATGATACGATAATAGATTTTCAGGCCGGCGTGGATACGTTAAACCTCAAAGGATATGCATTGGAAGATTATACAGTGCAAACTGATGCACTTGGAAATAGCTTAGTCTCAATGACTGGTGAGGATACCACAATCACATTAGAAGCTGCTAGCAGTGCGGCTTCTCTCAGTTACAAACAATTGTCAGCTGGCTCAGTCGTGCACTATTTGAATGGTGCTGAAGCCGGAACTGTATCCATTTCTT
>CAYPHQ010000052.1:0-8361 GCA_964410595.1 uncultured Thiotrichales bacterium | reverse complement strand
CGTCGCCAAGTGGTAAGGCACGGGGTTTTGATCCCCGCATTCGTAGGTTCGATCCCTACCGGCCCAGCCATATTCTCTGGCATATTTTTTGACTAAAACGGAAAGCACGTGACTAAATCTCATTCCACTTATGAAGAAAGCCGTTTGATGGTGTTTGCGGGTAATGCTCACCCACAGCTCGCGCGTGACATTGTCGAAAAATTAAATATTCCTCTGGGTAAAGCTTTGGTGGGTTCGTTCAGCGATGGCGAAATCCAGGTGGAAATTCAAGAGAATGTGCGAGGACGTGATGTATTTGTTATCCAGCCCACTGGACGTCCAACGAACGATAACATCATGGAATTGATGATTATGATTGATGCGCTTAGACGTGCGTCAGCTTATCGTATTACAGCCGTAATCCCTTACTTTGGTTATTCGCGCCAAGATCGACGAGTCCGCTCTATGCGTGTACCCATTTCAGCTAAGGTAGTGGCGAATATGATTTCAAACATTGGAGCAGATCGTATGCTTACAGTGGATTTGCATGCAGATCAAATTCAAGGCTTTTTTGATGTGCCGGTGGATAACGTATACGCCTCTCCCGTACTGTTGGGGGATATCTATAAGCAAAAGTATTCAGATTTGATGGTCGTCTCACCTGATGTCGGAGGCGTGGTAAGAGCACGAGCTGTGGCTAAACAATTGGACGATGCCGATTTGGCGATTATCGACAAACGCCGTCCACAGGCAAACGAAGCGCAAGTCATGCACATCATCGGTGAAGTTAAAGATAGAACATGCATAATTGTTGATGATTTGGTCGATACCGCTGGCACCTTATGTAAGGCCGCGCAAGCACTTAAAGAACATGGTGCAAAGTCAGTCATTGCCTATGCAACACACCCAGTGCTATCAGGTAATGCACTCAAGAATATTGAAGCATCTGTGCTTGATGAACTGGTCGTGACAGACACAGTGCCATTGGACGAAAGAATACAATCATGTTCACGTATCCGTCAGTTAACAGTATCTGGCTTACTTGCAGAAACTATTCGTCGTATCAGTTTTGATGAATCTGTGAGTACCTTATTCATGGATTGATGGAAATAATTTATTTCGACACACAAAATTAATTTAACCAACCCATAGGCCAATCGGTCGCAAGTTTGCCTATGATTTTTAAAATGAAGCAACAATAAGGAGAAACAATATGAGCATCGACTTTTCCATAGATGCCGAACCACGTACAGACGAAGGGAAAGGTGCGAGCCGCCGCCTTCGTCTTACGGGTCGTGTTCCTGCCATTTTATATGGTGGTGAAAAACAACCTCAAAGTATTTCTTTACAACATAATAAGATTTTTAATAGCTTGCAGGAAGAAGCTGTTTACTCACATATCTTGACACTCAATGTTGCGGGAGAGAAACAAAAAGTAATTCTTCGTGATGTGCAGCGCCATCCTGCTAAGCCAGTCATCTTGCATGTTGATTTTCAGCGGGTCGATGACAAGCACACCATCAATATGCACGTGCCTTTGCACTTTATTGGAGATGACGTTTGTCCTGGTGTTAAGTCAGAGGGCGGTCAGGTGAGCCATCAAATGATCGAAGTTGAGATTACTTGTTATCCGAAAGATATCCCCGAATTCATTGAAGTGGACATGTCTGAGATGAAGATCGGAGACTCAGTTCACTTATCTGAGTTGAAAATGCCAGAAGGTGTCACACTTACTGCACTCACGCATGGTGAAGACCATGACCAACAGGTGGCAAACTGCCATGCTACCAAGGTTGCAGTCGAGGAAGATACGATCGCAGATGATGGTGCGGCGGCTGAAGATGATGAGCCGGCAGCTGACTCGGAAAAGTAGTACTACAGCTTAGGATTTTATAGGCATTACGGTGGCGGAAAATACTCCGATTCAACTGGTTGTTGGCCTAGGTAATCCTGGTGAAAAATATGCTAAGACCCGGCACAACGCCGGGTTTTGGTTTCTTGATCAACTCGCCTATCACTATCAAGCTAGTTTTCGCCAAGACAGTAAGTTCAAAGGTGAAGTGGCGTCATTTGATTATCAGGGCAACAAGATTTGGTTGCTAAAGCCCAGTACATTTATGAATTTAAGTGGTGAGTCATTAGCACCTCTTGCTAAATATTATCAAATTGATCCCAAGCACACGCTGGTAGTGCATGATGAATTAGATTTGCCTCCAGGCACCTCACGTTTTAAATTAGGTGGAGGCCATGGAGGACACAATGGCTTGCGAGATATCTTCAAGCACTATGCTAAAGATTTTTGGCGTTTACGAGTAGGCGTGGGTCATCCTGGGCACAAAGACCAAGTGTTGTCCTTTGTACTCAATGCGGCCAGCAAGCAAGAACAACAATTAATAGACCAGTCGCTAGATATCGCAATAGAAGCCATGCAAGATGCATATGCAGGTGATATGGAAGCGGCCATGCGGCTCTTACATAACAAACAATGAACCTGCCTAGGATCAACTATGGGATTTAAATGTGGCATCGTGGGATTGCCGAATGTCGGTAAATCGACTCTATTCAATGCGCTTACTCGAGCTGAAATTGCAGCAGAAAACTATCCATTTTGCACCATTGAGCCTAACGTCGGCATGGTGCCAGTGCCTGATTCACGCATTGATCAATTGGTGGCGATAGTGAATTCTGAAAAAGTAATTCCTACCGTGATGGAATTTGTTGATATTGCGGGTTTAGTGGCAGGTGCATCTAAGGGTGAGGGATTAGGGAATCAGTTTTTAGCCAATATTCGTGAAACAGACGCGATTGCCCAAGTGGTCCGTTGTTTTGAGGATGATGATGTAGTGCATGTGGACGGTAAAGTTGATCCGCTTAGCGATGTTGAGACCATCAATACTGAATTGGTGTTGGCTGACTTGGATACGGCTGAAAAGGCGAAAGCGCGTATAGAACGGACAGCCAAGTCAGGGAATAAAGAGGCATTAGCACAATGCAAATGCTTACAAGACTTAATTGAACATTTAGGGGAGGGTAAAGCGGCTCGCTTATTCTCAGTGGTCGACGAACAAAGTGCCTTTATACGCTCTTTATGTATGATTACACGCAAGCCCATGATGTATATTGCGAATGTGAATGAAGATGGGCTGGAAAACAATGAGTTAGCTGCACGTTTACAAGAGTATGCTCAACAAGAGCAAGCTCAAATGGTGACGGTATGTGCTCAAATTGAAGCGGAGATCGCCTTATTAGAAGATGAAGAAAGAGATGAATTTTTGACTGATCTGGGCTTAGAAGAACCGGGTTTGAATCGCGTCATACGCGCAGGGTATAACCTATTGGATCTGCAGACTTTCTTCACTTCTGGACCAAAAGAAACGCGTGCTTGGACGGTACTAAAAGGTGCCAGCGCCCCTCAGGCCGCTGGACGTATTCATACAGATTTTGAAAAAGGCTTTATCCGCGCTGAGGTGGTTGGATTTGATGATTATATTGAGCATCAGGGTGAGGCGGGGGCGAAAAACGCAGGCAAATGGCGCTTAGAGGGAAAAGACTACATCATGCAAGAGGGCGATGTGGTTCATTTCAGATTTAACGTTTAAATTTGACAGCTAATACTAGCTGGTTTAAATTCCACGCCTTACCTCAAAAATGGCTATGTAGCTCAGCTGGTTAGAGCACAGCATTCATAATGCTGGGGTCGGTGGTTCAAGTCCACCCATAGCCACCATGTAATTAATCCGTTACGTATATTCTCACTTCTTGTCTTAATTTAATGTGCCTAAAATTTTATGGTGACAGAACAAATTGACTTTGCACATTGTTATAATTTACGGCGTTGCATTGACACGTTAAGACGTCGTTCAAAGCTATTACGCCATGACTGAGGTAATGCAGCGCAATCTACTAGTGATTTGAGTTTGTCTGGATTTACAGTTCTGCCATGATAAAGTTGATTGCAAGTCAATACAGACCAATCCTGACAACCCTGTTCAACTTGTGTGATAGTCATGCCACTTTCAATTGTGCCCTCCTGCAGGACCCGCATATACCAGCCAGTCCGTCCGCTAGTAATCACCCACATGGGAAGTTTTTTTTGTTTGAACTTGAATGCTAGTTTCCAGCAAGGTTCACGAGGTTGAGTGACTTGCAATACGACTTCTCCACAAGCAAATACATCGCCAATGTATACCATATCTTCGATTAATCCTGAAAGGGTGAGATTTTCGCCAAAGCTTCCGTGAGGGTTTTTAGGTAATTTAAGGCGAGGTGTTCTCAACAGTCCAGTGGATTGTTGCCAGTATGAGTAATGCTCTTTGGGGTAAACATACACAGCCTTATCACGGCCACCATGCACGGCTAAGTCAGCTTGCTTATCGCCAGCTAGATTATCAACTCCCACATAAATTGGACCGTCTACCGGTTGTTTGTTGATGGAAGATTGCTGGTTTTGGAAATAATCAGTGGGTGTGCCGACTTGGATGCTTTCTATTTTCATCAATTAATTCTGCTATCGATCTCTTGCGGATATGGAATGTGATTGAGTGAGTGCAAGGTTTATGTGGACTTCTATGTAAGGCAATAATCAAACGATAATGGAATTTTTAATTATCCACAAACGCTATTTTAACAGTGAAAAGCTAGATATATCGTTAGTAATGGACAATCTACAACTAGTAACCAATGATTCAGGTATTATTGACTCTGGAGGACCACTGTGGATGACAAAGTACTTAAAGAAAAATTAGATACCATGACGGGGACAGTGCGTTACCTTGGAATTATTTCTGAGAGATTGGGCGCACAAGCCACACGCGACGGAGAGATTCTTAAGGCGCTATTGATAAGTCAGAAAAAAACTGAAAAATATTGCAACTTATTGCACCATAAGCAACTTATGCTACATAAACGACTGACATGGATATTTTTAGCTAATCTGGCTGTGTTAGCACTGCTGATCGTAGGTGGTATGTTTGAATTTTGATATCAATACATCTTAATGACTAGTTTCTCTGATTCTGACGCAAAGTAAAGATTTTTTCTTGAGTAGTTCAAGTGTATTTTTATGATCTTGTGTTTCATGAATAAAGATATTTTTTTAGAAGTGCCATAGTGTGAAAGATTTTCAACAATGATTGAGCATTTCAAATAATAAAAATATATCAGTCACATGCTTTGGGAATAGTATATGTAGGTCTTTTAAAAATTCCCTTTTTGCCCTAGTAGTATCTCAATCTATTGGGGGGCAAATATGATATGTGGAAAGTGTTAACTATCAAGCGATGTATGCGTAGAATTAATTTTTATGTTTGCCCACCCATTCCAATAGGCACATATGTGGTACGGTGAGTGCGGCAAGTCCTATGAACAACACCTGATAGATAAGTTGGTTGAGTAAAACTGCTTGTGCCATTTGGCTGTAAATAAATATAAATGCGATCGCGCCAGTGATGAGTGTAATGACTGTCATAATCACCAATGCGGTTGGTCGCTGAGGTGCAGTGATATGATTGAATTCTGAATACAAATGTCTAGGGCTATGCAGGCAACAAAAGAAAAAGACAAAATACCATAATGGTGATAGCAATAGGCCTGCTGTAATAATTAATGCAAGTTCAATTATTTGTTTGGTTTTGAATTTTCTAGCGTAAGGCGCTAGCAATATACCTCCAGTCACTGTTAGTGCGTACAGCAATAGGTTGGGATAGGGTGAATGATGTTCAATTAAAAGAAAATTAAATATCTCCAATACCTGGTCTTTGTGTGCAATAACAGGTAAACCAACCACTAGGGCTCCATAACCAAATCCGCCAAAACCAAGTGATGATTGCCAGTCACGACCAAAATGTAATGCTGAAATTAATAAAAAAAGCATAAGTGTCAATTGTGGAAAGGCCAGCCAACTGATGATGACTGCAAAAGTGGGAATGAGATAAATTAGGATGAATAAAAAGCCAGAAAATTTGCTATGAATTAAGCCATAACGGTGAGCAATCACTGGGTCTAAGGCGCCATGAGGTATGCCCATGACAGCAATGATGAGACTGGCTATTATGATATTCAAATCCATTGATACTTATTAAATAAAGCGCATATAAATGGTTTGCTTGGGGCGTGCTGCATGACTTTTATGGCATCAAGAGGTTCTGTTTTCATCATAAAACTTGCGAACGTATCTGCATCTAAACCTTGTGCTATTGCCATGATTATACCTGGCACTGAATCAGGTCGATGTTGAATCAAGTTGAGCAAAAGTGAATCCATCCAATCGTGTAACTTTGATGATTGGTAGGGTTGACACTGATTGTCTTGCACCAATGTATGAGCAGCATGATGACACCATTGTTTGATAGTACTGTAACCGTACCCTGTACTATCACGCGTCATGCCGGCACGAGTACCAATCGGTATGCCCCAATGGTTCGAGGTGGATTCAAAACCCATCGGTATATGCGCTTTTTCTTCGCGAACTACTTGGAAGGGCTGCTTGAATGATTGTTGTAGCCACTGTTCATTGAGTTGCTGTAGATAATCTAAATTAGCGGCTTGGGTGGTGAATTGGGTGTGCTCGACCAGTAGTCTTGATGAGGTCAATGGCAAAACATACAAAAATTCAACACCAGTATCAATGGCTCGCAGGTTATCCATCAGGCTTACTGTGGTGATGCCATGTGGTTTTGAGCATTGTACTTCTGTACCAACAAAACTCTGAATAATTCGAAATTCATCTATTGTAGGTGGACGGCTATCGAATATATGTTCTGCCTCGGGAGCTTGCTTGAGTTCAACATCATTAAGTGTGATTTGTGAGTGTCGTTGAATGCTTGTGTGTGCTTCTTTATACACCGATAAAGCACTACGCGAACCATATCGCATACGGTCACCATTATGTTCGATATGTTTTGATGATGTAGACAGACTCCAATGACGATATTCAACTTCAGGCGCCAGTAGAGTACGTTGGAATTCATCAAACCAAAAGCTATAGGTTTTATCATTGGCTATCTTTGCTTGTGGCTCTGAGATGATCACTGGGCCTGGGAGCTGTGGATGCTGGGCTAAGGCGCGAGCAAGTGATAAGCCACTGAGACCACCACCGATAATGTGTACCCAAGGTTTCATGAGTTATTATGCCCAGTGTACCCCGGGACTATGATTTAGCCCGCGGTGCAGAGCTGCATTATGATGCCCTTGATAATGATGATATTTTTTGAAACTTATCAATGCAGCCATTCCTTTCAATGAAGTGCAGATTTTACGCAGCTTACTGGTATACGCTCTTGGTAGCCATACATTGTAGTTGCGGTGTTTAATGATTATTCCGATATCACGGTAGATTAACCCAGCTATCAAAATAGCGAAACGAGCGCGTATGGGTAAAAAGGCTAATCCTAGAAATCCTGATTGATAGCGTAAATCTGCTTGCTTTAATAAATATTTCAATGCATTTTGAATGCGTTTAGCTTGTTTAGGGTCAGGATTGAGAATCTGTTCAGGGCTGAGTGAGCCAACTAAACTAGCAGGGAGATAACGACGACCCATGTTGGCATCTTCACATACATCTCGCGAAATATTAGTGAGTTGCATGGCTATACCTAGATCAATTGCATGATGCCGAGCTTGTGGGTCATGGACATCAAAAATATCGCACATCATGAGACCAACTGTACCGGCTACTCGATAGCAATACTGCATCAATTCGGCTTCATTTTGTAAATTAACTTCGTGGATATCTTGCATTACCCCTTCAATTAATTCTACGAGTACGTCCATGTTGATCATGGGTGATATTGCAAGTGCGCGACATGCTAGTGGGTGCTTCAAGTCATGTGTTTTTAATGCTTGTTTAAGCTCTGATAGTGTTTGGTGAGCTTGCAATGAATCTTCATTGAGATCAGCGATGTCATCTATTTCGCGACATATCCCATATAGCTCTGCACATGCATCTATTTGTGTTGGGGATAAAAATTGACTGGCAAAGTGAAAAGTTGTTCCATATTTCTTTAGTAGTTTCTGACTCATTGGCTCAGCCTTATTTGAGTTAGGCAGCCTTGGCCTTGAGTAAGCGTTTTACAAGTGTCTCAACGACTTTAGCGGATGAAATCACGCCCGGCATACCTGCACCTGGATGAGTGCCTGCACCAGCTAGAAATAGATTTTCAAAGCCCTCTGCTTTGTTATGGAAACGAAACCAAGCAGATTGAGTCAGTAATGGTGCAACCGAAAATCCAGCGCCCTGATAGCTAAGATAATCCTCGGCAAAATCATCTGGGGTCATCGAAAAAGGTGCACGAATATGTTGTGTGAGATTGGGTAATAAGGTTTTATCCAGTGCGGAAATAATTCTCTACCTTAGTTTTGGCTCCTCAATTTGCCAATCGATGT
>CAYPHQ010000051.1:7513-8372 GCA_964410595.1 uncultured Thiotrichales bacterium | reverse complement strand
ATTCAGCGTGAACAAGTTAAAGAGCAAACTTTGGTGGCGATTAATAGCGGCGCAAATATCAATTTTGATCGTCTGCGACATGTCACAGAAAGGACTGAGTTAGGTGAGGGTGCTGAAGCCTTGTTTGCCGTGACTATTCCTGAAACTAAGGGAAGCTTCCAAAAATTCTGTGAAATTGTTAGTGCGCATAGTATTAGTGAGTTTAATTATCGCTATTCTGATGATGAGGAAGCACATATTTTTGTGGGTGTTAAATTTGATGAAGCGGCAACACAAAAACCTTTATTAATGGATAAATTATCCCGTGGTGGTTATGTGGTGAATGACTTGTCTAATAATGAAATGGCCATTCTGCATTTAAGACACATGGTGGGTGGTCGTTCGCCAGAACTGAATGATGAGATGATCTATCGTTTTGAATTTCCTGAGCGACCGGGTGCATTATTGAAGTTTCTGTCTTACATGGGAGCGCAATGGAATATTAGTTTGTTTCATTATCGTAATCACGGAGCAGCATATGGTCGAGTGCTTGCTGGGATTCAAGTTCCGATAGATGAGCGTGAGAGTTTCAGATGTTTTTTAGATGAATTAGGCTTCATTTATTATGATGAAACACAAAATCCTGTTTACGATTTGTTTTTGAAGTAAGTCTAACGATATTCATGTCGACACTTTTCATTAGTCGATGGTATGGAGTGACTATAAACAAAGTTCGTCCTAATAAATTTCATAAGTTCATAGCTAATTAAATTTTAGATGCATAAAAAAAGGCCCATAAATATGGGCCTTTTAGGTTTTTACTGAAAAGCTTTTGACTATCGCTTCTTAGCAGTCTTACGCTTAGGTGCTGCTTTCTTTG
>CAYPHQ010000051.1:0-7413 GCA_964410595.1 uncultured Thiotrichales bacterium | reverse complement strand
CAGTCTTGCGCTTAGGTGCTGCTTTCTTTGCAGTCTTGCGCTTAGGTGCTGCTTTCTTTGCAGTCTTGCGCTTAGGTGCTGCTTTAGCTTTTGAAGTGGTAGTTTTACGCTTTGCAGTTGTTGTTTTTTTCACTGCTTTACGCTTTGCTGGTGCTTTACGTTTCTTAGTAGTGCGCTTGATGGCCATCTAGAAATTCCTCCAAACTATTACGTTTAGTTTTTTTGACATTGCCGAGTATAAACAAAGAAATAAAAATTACTAGTTTATTTTTTATTGATTTATTATTTTTTAAATTACTATTAAATATTTTTTGTAAAAATATACATTAATTATTGATATAAGCTAACTGATGTATATTGTTTACATGAGTATGTGTTAATTTTTTTATAACTTTAGAAACTCTTAAAAACGCTATTCTAGTCGCCGTTTCACGCATATTACATGCTGCAATTTCTATTAATTTTTTCACAATCCAAAACTTTTTTTATGAGGTAGTGCTCTCTAATGTGAGCGAGAAAGTTTGTGTAGGGATATTTTAATTATTGTTAAAAAAAATTTATTTTTGATTGTATTTTTTAATTGATGAGTGTTTTACGTAGTATTAATTCTAAAGTTAATGATCGGTTAACGCTTATTTATGCTTAATCGAGACATGATGCCTCTAAGAATTTAGCATCATGCTTCTAATGTTAGTGATGATAATTAGTGCTTGTTTTTATTGTTTTTAAATACAGTGATATTGGTGATTTTGCGTTATTCATTCTAACGAAAGTATGTATTCCCAATGTTCCTCGGAGACCGGCATGATAGATAAACGATTTCCTTTTTGAAGTAACTGCATACCTTGAAGTTTTTTATGTGTCTTTAATTCTTGCAGTGTAATAGTACGTTTCAATTTGCGTTTGTATTTTACGTCAACCATGATCCAGCGTGGATTATCAGGGTCACTTTTTGGATCATAATGTTTATCTTTTTTATCGAAAGCTGTGTGGTCGGGATAACCTTCTCTATGAATTGTCATTAAACCAACGATGCCGATATCATCACAATTTGAGTGATATAAAAAGGCAAGATCATTTTTTTTCATTTGATCGCGCATCATGTTTCTTGCTTGATAGTTCCTTACTCCATCCCAATGTTCCGTCTTATCACGTTTTAAATCTTCGATACCATATTCACTGGGTTCTGATTTCATTAGCCAATATTGCATAAAATTCTCACTAGATTTTGGGTAATTATTGAGAGGTTGGAGGAAAATATAGCGCTCCGTGATACCGTGGAGGTCGTTTACCTTGAACCAAAGGTTCAAGTGGGTTCGCTGTAAATAACTTTAGGCTACCCTGCGCGGGCTTGCACACAACTACCTAACGAGCGGCCCCGGGATGTTTAAATAGGCTCAAGGGTATTAACAACAAGCTCACGAATATCACAGAGACTTGAGTTACAGTGTACGACTTGTTATCTATAATTCCAATTGTTTTGCCGAATGGATAGCTTCTTCAACACGTTCATGTAAATTACGAAGCGTGTTGTCGATACGCTCATTTTGTTGGTCTCGATCACGCAATTCGCTGTAAAACTCAGAAATAATATTGAGAGCGGCCATGACGGCTGCGCGTTCTGGACTAATAACCTTGCCTTTGTTTCGTACTTCATGAATGCGTTGATTAAGGAGCGTCGCTGATTGGCGTAATGCATTTTCTTCACCGGCAGGACAGGCAATACGGTACTCGTTATCAAGTATAGTGATGGTAATTGGCTTGTCGTTGCTCATTGTTAGAATTGGTCTTCAGATAAAATTTAATTACTCTGCTCGAGTGTTTTGAGACGCTGCACCATCAGTTGTACACGCGCTTTCACTTCGTTCTGGTAATCCACCCATTTAGACTTCTCATCGTTGAAAGAAGACTGCTGTGCTTTGAGTTGTGTATTTTCACTCTTGAGCATATTACAGGCAGCGATTAATTCATTAATTTGATGGCTGAGTCTTTTGAGTTCTTCTTCTGATGCCATATTTGTTTTGTTATCATCAGTCATTGGTATAGCGCGTGTGTTAAAACAAACACTCAATATAGCAGAAAAAAACTCTCCCTGAATAGAATGTTTGACCATCGTGGCACTATTTATTTGGGTTTCTACTGGACAATTTAAAAGTATTTATGACTGACACAAGCTTATTTGAGCAAACGCAAGCAGCACTTCAAACCGAGGAATTTGCTATTACTACGCCTGAATTGCATGGATTTTTATGTGGCGTACTGAGTATCGATATCAGTTATCCTTTACACAACTCTATCGCAGTGTTAGCTCCCGATTATGAAAATGTCGTATTGTCAGAGACATTAAATGCGCAGTTGAATGCTTTTTATGAGCATGTGAAATCGCAAATGACAGATCCGCAGCTGCAGTTAACCCTCATGATCCCTGACGATGAAGATATAGACCTGAGCACGCGAGTGAATGCACTGGCTGCATGGTGTGATTGTTATCTATATGGTTTGGCCAATGCGGGCTTGCGAGATGCCTCCCAGTTGCCTCAGGATACATTAGAAATTGTTCAAGACTTATCGCGTATAGCACAACTGGATGGCGCCGATACTGGTGAGGAGGAAGAAGAGCTATCCTATGTGGAGTTGATGGAATATGTTCGCATGGCTGTGTTACTGGTCGCGGAAGAATTGCAACCCATCAAAATGACCACGGAGATCCAGTAAATGCATAAAGAGTTCGCCAAGCGACGCAAAAGTCTGATGAGAATGATGGGCAATGAGGCCATTGCTATCGTGCCTGCAGCAACGGTTAAAACGCGTAATCGCGACGTAGAGTATGATTATCGTCAGGACAGTGATTTTATGTATCTCACCGGATTTAACGAGCCGGAATCTGTGGCAGTGATTGCTCCTGGTCGCCCACATGGGCAGTACATCCTATTTTGTCGTGAGCGTGATATGGAGATGGAAACTTGGAATGGTCGACGTGCTGGTCAACAAGGTGCACGTGATGACTATGACGCAGACGATGCTTTTCCGATCAGCGACATGAATGAGATCTTGCCCGGTATACTCGAACAAAGGTCACGAGTGTTCTATACCATGGGGGTGAATAAAGCCTTTGATGACAAAATCATCGCTTGGGTCAATAAGATACGTGGTAGAGGCCGAGGTGGCGCTCATGCACCCCATGAATTTGTCGCCCTTGAACATCTGTTACATGATTTGCGTTTATTTAAGTCAGGGTATGAAATCACGCAAATGAAAAAAGCGGCTAAAGCAGCAATTGCTGGACACAAACGTGCCATGCAACGTTGCCAACCCGGTATGTATGAGTATGAAGTTGAAGCAGAATTACTTTACGAATTCAAGAAAGCCGGATGTGGTACCGCTTATCCGTCAATTGTTGGTGGCGGTAAAAATGGCTGTATTTTGCATTACACAGAGAATAATCAAGTCCTCAATGATGGCGACCTATTATTAATTGATGCGGGTGCTGAATATCAAGGTTATGCCAGTGATATTACTCGCACTTTTCCTGTGAATGGCACATTCAGTGAGGCGCAAGCAGAGTTGTATCAGTTGGTGTTGGATTCGCAATACGCAGCCATTGAAGCCGTGCAACCTGGCAATCATTGGGATGATCCGCATATGGCTGCGGTAAAAGTGTTGACTAAAGGTATGGTTAGGTTAGGCATCTTAAAAGGGCGCCCAGCACAACTCATCAAAGACGGTGCATATCGTCAATTTTATATGCACAGAACAGGGCACTGGTTAGGTTTAGATGTGCATGATGTTGGCGATTATAAAGTCGCGGAGCAATGGCGTTTATTTGAACCCGGCATGGTGCTCACCGTTGAGCCGGGGATTTATATTCCCGACAGGTCACGTGGCGTGCCTAAGCGTTATTGGAACACTGGCATTAGAATTGAAGATGATGTCAGAGTCACACGTACCGGTCATGAAGTGTTAACTAGCGGCATTGTCAAAGAAATGATTGATATCGAACAGCTAATGGCCAGCGGTACAAAATAATCATGGCTGAGGAAACTTTTGATTGTGTTATCGTTGGCGGCGGTTTGGTGGGTATGTCGCTGGCATCTGCGTTGGCCGATAGCGCTTATAAAATTCTTTTACTCGAGCAAAACAACGCCGCGCCAGTTCATAACAATGTGCTTGATTTGCGCACTACAGGGTTAACGCGTAGCTCAGAAAAGGTGCTCACTCAAGCGGGTTTGTGGGAAGCTATCAAACCCTATGTCACGCCTATAGAACGCCTGGATATCTCTGAACAGGGAAATTTTGGGGGCGCTAGAATTGATGCTAATGAACATCAACTATCGCCCATTGGTTACATGATGCCAAATGATAAGCTGATGTCGATATTGAGTCAGCACGTGGCCACACAGGAAAACTTAACTGTGTGGTCACCAGCTAAATTAACGGCTTTAAATAAGCGCGAACGTGGCTATGAGTTAATATTGCATATTGATGGCCAACAGCGAACAGTGCAGGCTGGCCTACTGGTCGGTGCTGATGGTGCACGCTCACAAGTGAGAAATTTATTACACATGGGTTTCGATCATAAAGATTATCAACAAACGGCTATCATCAGTATCGTTCGACCAGAAAAGGCGCATACTAATATTGCTTATGAGCGTTTTACTGCTCATGGACCGTTGGCCGTGTTGCCGGTGCAAGAACAATGTTGTGCACTGATATGGACGCAACCCACGCATGCTAGTCAGTACTATTTAGACATGGATGATGCAAGTTTCTTGTGTGCCCTACAGAAAGCTTTTGGTTATCGTTTAGGGCGCTTTCAAGCGGTGGGCCAGCGTAGCGCTTATCCACTGTCTCTTACCGTCAGTCATGCAATTACAGAAGCTGATGCGGTATTGATTGGTAATGCTGCACAATCTGTCCATCCCGTCGCTGCACAAGGATTTAACTTAGGCCTGCGTGATGTGCAAACGCTTGTTAATCACATAGGCTCATCGGATCCCAGTCAAACAGATATGAATGTTTTGTTAAAAGATTATCGATTAGCGCGACAAAAAGATCGTGATCATGTCATCAAGCTCACAGATAACTTGACCCGTTTATTCGCACCACAAGCGACACCGATTAAAGCGTTGCGAAGTATGGGTTTGCGTATGATCGCCAACCTGCCATTGGCGCAACGCACTGTCTTGCGTCGCAATTTCGGATTGCGCTACTTGTAACAGCAGCTTGTGTTTAGAAAAGGTTATTATTTAATGAGAAGTTTATGATTCAAAGTGTGAATGAATATGATTGCATTGTGGTTGGCGGTGGCAATGTGGGTTCAGCTGCCGCGTGCAGTCTCGCTCAGGCCGGTCATAAGGTCGCATTGATCGATCAACAACAGGCGCTACAATGGACACCACAAGATGCGCTTAATGGGCGTGTTACCGCGCTGAATCTCGCTTCCATTGAATTTCTCACACAACTTGATGTGTGGCCACGAGTGGTCGCTATGCGTGCGTATCCTTATCATGCTATGCGCGTTTGGGAGCAGGGAGGGGGTGCACGTATTGATTTCAATGCCAATGAAACCAGTCATCCTCATCTAGGCGTAATTGTTGAGAATCATGTATTACTCACGGCACTTAACCAAGTGATAGGTGAACAGCCTCTTATCACACGCTATGTGGGCAGTTTGCAAACTTGCACGGCTATTAGCGAACAAACCGTACTAGTCGAATGTGATGATGGTAGTAAACTGACGGCCCCCTTGGTATTGGGTGCAGATGGACAAAATTCTGTTGTGCGTGAAATCATGCAAAGTGATTTTATCCTCACCGATTATCATCAGCGTGGTGTGGTCGCTATCATTGAATCCGACCAGTTTCATCAAGACACGGCATGGCAGTGTTTTGGTACTCATGGGCCTTTGGCCTTACTGCCCATCACCCCTGAACAGTGTTCTATCGTATGGAGCGTGCCTGACAGCGTCTGTCAGCAATTAGAAGCTTCATCAGATGATGAATTTAACCAGCAACTGACCAATGCTTTTGAGCACAAATTAGGCGACCTACGTGTGGTTTCCGCTCGTCAAAGTTTTCCATTGCGTGGCGCGCAAGCTCAACATTATATCGGTCGGCGGCTGGCACTATTAGGCGATGCCGCCCATATTGTTCATCCGCTGGCAGGATTAGGATTGAATCTGGGTCTTGCGGATGTCATCAGCTTGACTGAATGTATTCGACAGTCTGATCGGCCACTGGGCTCGGCCAGAGTGCTGAGACAATATGAAATGGCGCGTAAAGCCGATAATGCGGTTATGCAAAAAGTGCTGGAGGGCATCGACCACTTATTCAGAAGTGATGATCAAATTATGCGTAGCTTGCGACACATCGGCGTGAATCTGGCAGATAGCCAAGCCGCTCTCAAACAGTTTTTCATGCAAAAAGCGCTAGGGGTTGCACTGTAAACGTATAAACCCCTTTAGGCACTATAAAAAAGCGCACAATCAGGTACACTCTGCGCACTATTTATGATCACATCTTAAAACCAACACAGGAAATTAGGTATGAAAGAAGTTCAAACCGCAGGTGAATATACGATTTATCAAAAAAAATCGGGTCGCTATGCTGTTAAAGGCGCTGACAAAAAATATGTTAATGGTGATGACAAAGCAAAAATCTTATTAGATGCTGGTTTAGTAGAAATTACTCTGCCCAAGCCTGCTGAAGAGCCGGTAGAAGCCGCCGCTGAAGAAGCGACAGAAGAAGCTCCGGCGGAAGACAGTGCTGAAGCTGCAGCTGATGACGCAACCAACGAAGCCAAAGAGTAAGCCGCATAAACCAATCACAAGACAATACGCAACAAACTAAAGGGGAACATCATGGCCAAAGCCTCGGCACGACACATCTTGGTTGATACAGAAGACCAATGTAATACACTCAAACAACAAATTGCCGACGGAGCAGATTTTGCCGACGTCGCACAACAACACTCCAGCTGCCCTTCAGGTGCCTCGGGAGGTGAACTCGGTGAATTTAGCCCAGGTATGATGGTGAGAGAATTTGATGAAGTGGTCTTCAGTGCCCCACTCAACGAAGTGCAAGGCCCGGTGAAAACCCAGTTCGGTTATCATTTATTAGAAGTTACCAGTCGCACCGATTAATTGACCCGTCTAGAGTACCAAGCATTTAAAATTACTCAGTAAAGCCAGCGTATATGCTGGCTTTACGGTGGTTTAGAGTTCATCCCCCCCACCTTGTTGTATGCCAGTGTGATGAAATGTTTGATGTTGTTAAACTCTGATTCTGAAGAAACTGTAAATTCAACATCTCCCGTGCCGTAGTGGCCTATGGAGGAGACATCTCGACAGAATGAGGTGTTGTCAGGGATATCGCTTGGTTTGAGTTTTAAGAATAGTTTTATGTTTTTATTTTT
>CAYPHQ010000050.1:0-8554 GCA_964410595.1 uncultured Thiotrichales bacterium | reverse complement strand
TGCTCATGACGAGTGGTAATGAATTTTATCTTGCTATCCAGCAGAGCATCCATGACATCTAAGTTCTCTTCTCCCGGGATACCAAAAATGTATTCAACCCCTTCATTTTCTAAGCATTGTATGAATAATTCTGCTGCTTTCACTGAGCCCTCCAGGCGTAAATGAAATTTCAAAAAACATGCATTAGTAATTTTAGCATGAGTATATAATGTCCATACTACAGATGCTTCTCCAACCCATCTACGTACATCACAAACATAGGCAGTATCGACTATAATCTAGTTTTATGAGCACACGTGAACAACAACTCATCCATTGGTTAAAACAATGCTATAGTGACGATATCCAGTCACTGGAGAGCGTTTCAGGCGATGCTAGCTTCCGCAAGTACTATCGCTTCAAAACCAGTTCTATATCTATCAATGCCACTGATGCCACTCAGGATCCATTGTGCAATAGCGCGAATGATGTGTCGTTAATTGCAGTGGATTCACCACCGACTCACGAGAACAATCAAGCTTTTATCGATACTAGCTTGCTATTGAAAAAACACTCAATTTGCGTCCCGGTTATTCATCATTACTCTCCACAACAAGGATTTTTTGTACTCTCAGATTTTGGTGACGATTTATTGCTCCAACAGCTCAGTTCACAGAACGCAGATAGATATTATTGCGCCGCTATAGATAGTTTGATTAACTTGCAAGCCGTGCCAACTAAGCACTTGCCTAAATATAGCGCAGAGAAATTACAACAAGAAATGCTGTTATTTACAGAATGGTTTTTACAGCGTCATCATCAACTTCAATGGCATGAATCTATTCAAGCTTGCTTAGATAACACTTATCAATTACTCATCGATAACGCTCTTGCACAACCTCAGACCTTTGTTCACCGTGATTTTCATTCTAGAAACTTAATGATTTTACAGAATCAACAAATTGGCGTAATCGATTATCAAGATGCGGTTTGCGGTCCTATTACTTATGATTTAGTCTCCTTGTTACGTGATTGCTACATCGACTGGCCACAGAACAAAATTGATCGATGGATAAGCCACTTCCATAAGCAAATCCACTTATCTCATTCGATCGAGTTAGATCAATTCAAGCATTGGTTTGATCTCATGGGTTTGCAGCGCCACCTCAAAGCCGTGGGTATTTTTTGCCGACTCAACTATCGAGACAATAAAGCGACCTATCTCAATGACATTCCTCGAACACTCAATTATATGTTGCAAGTATCTGCCTGTTATCCCTCATTGAAAGAATTTCATGACTTTTTGAAGTCATTACCCTCTCAGGTTTTGTCACAGGCATCTACCCAATGAAAGCCATGATACTAGCAGCTGGTCGCGGCATGCGCCTACGCCCACTCACACAACATTGTCCAAAACCTCTACTAAAAGTAGGCCACCAACGCCTCATTGAACACCATATTATGAAATGTGCTGCAGCCGGCTTTGAGGCAATCGTGATCAACACTGCCTACCTCGGGCATATGATTGAGACCACATTAGGCGATGGAGAGCGCTATGGTATTGAACTGAAGTATTCGCATGAAGGAGAGCAAGCATTAGAAACAGGTGGTGGTATTGCTTATGCAAAAAATTTCCTAGGGGAGTCACCGTTTTTATGTATTAGTGCAGATATTTACACCGATATGCCCTTTGATAGCAATTTCACACTTAATCAAGATTGCCACCTAATGATGGTTGACAATCCGCCGCATCATTTACGAGGTGATTTTAGCGCAACAGAGTTGGGCATTAATGACAACTCACAACGTTACACCTACAGCGGTGTCGCTTATCTGAACCCACAGATTTTTACACATGATAAAAGAGCTTACCCATTATTAGAGGTATTTAATCGTGCTATCCAACAACAACGGATAAGTGCACAAATCTTTCAAGGAACTTGGTTTGATGTCGGGACAGCCAGTCGATTACACGCAGCTCATCGCAATGCGCTTGGAATCAAATAGCAATATCTGGATAGCATAGTTTACCCGGAAAACTTTTGTAACATTAACTGGGCCAAAACTTTAAGCCTGCAATCAGAAAGTAGCCGATAAAAATAATGCAACAAGAGGCCGTAACTAACAGCTCAACATTAATACCAATACGCAGACATTTTTTTATCACAATATAGAGCGCAGCCAAGTGACTGATAAAACCAAATTCACTCACCAGCAACAATGTCAACAATGGCAAATGTGTTGATCCGTCTGCATGCGTTTGACCGCCTAAAAATAGTGCGATATAGAACATCACGCCTAACGCTATCGCAATGTATGGAAATTTTTCACTACTCATAAAATTAACTCTCAGATTAAGTTTTCAAGTGAGGCTATAGCCTTTTGCTACCCACAACACATCATGAACCATCAATGTTAAATAGACCGATTTAAAATGACACGTCTATACATTGGTATTCCCCAGGTTGCAGATCTTTCAAACTCCAATCACCAATTCTATGTCGTATAAGACGCAAAGTTGGAAAACCAACTGCAGCTGTCATTCTGCGAATCTGACGATTCTTACCCTCTGTGATTGCAATCTCTATCCAAGAAGTTGGAATAGATTGTCGTACACGTATTGGTGGTATGCGCTCCCAGAGATTGGGCGGTTGTGAAATGCGCTTCACCTTAGCTGGACGTGTGATGCCATCTTTCAAGTGCACACCACGAGTTAAATGCTTAATAGCTTGATCGCTGATCTCATTGTCAACTTGCACCCAATATACCTTGGCAAGCTTTTGTTTAGGGTGGGTAATCCGATGTTGCAAAGCACCATTATCTGTTAATAGCAACAAACCTTCACTTTCTTTATCTAAACGTCCAGCAGGATAAACATGTTTTATGTCTACATAATCCGCCAGCGTTGATCGCCTATCATCATCAGTAAACTGACACAGCACATCAAATGGCTTATTAAACAACACTAGATTCGACAAAATAATAGATCTTTATAGTGCCATAATCACAGAAGGACAAGCTGTAACCGCTGCACATACACCATCGAGTTGAGTGCGATTCTGAGCAATGATGACAATCTCATAACTTACGTAAGTGGCATTCTTACTAGGTGTTTGTTTACTTGAAGCCCAATCAGAGCGTGGAACCCATTGCTCTATAGTCGCTTCAACAGCCGCGATAAAACTCTGTTCATTTTTACCAAACATTTTCAGAGGAAACTCACAGGGATAAACGAGACCTTGCAGTTCCTCCACTTCATCTGTAAGAGGCTTTTGTGAATTATCATCTAACTTTGACATGGCTTATAACGACTTCATGGTTTGAAAAGCGTCATACACTTGACGCCAGTATTTGCCTGGCCGCGCATCACCAACGGCTTGCCCATTCAGCAGCGTGATGGGCAGACATTCTTTTGTTGAACTTGTAATCCATATTTCATCTGCACACTTCAGATCTTCAATACTGACCGCCCTCTCGATCAATCGAATCGAACACTGTTGCAATAGATCAATAACCACATCACGTGTAATCCCAGGCAATATTAAATGATTTTTTTCGGCAGTAAATACTTGTCCTGCTTGCACTACAAAAACATTCGATGATGAACCCTCCAGCACGACCCCATCACGTACTAATAGCGTTTCATGTGCCTGTTGGTTAACTGCCTGTTGCTTCATCATGACATTAGCCAACAAGCTAGTCACTTTAATGTCACAGCGATCCCAACGTATGTCCTCACGTGTAACTGCACTTAACCCCTGAGTAAGATATGTATCTGAGGCTGTTGGCCATGGATTTACCATCACGAATACTGTTGGAGCAACTGATTTTGGATAAGCATGGTCACGTGCAGCAACACCACGCGTTATTTGAATATAGATTGAACATTGCTCTTGCTCATAATGATCGATCAGTGACTGGATAATGCCTTGCCATTGTTGATCATCATGGGGTGTTTGAATAGCGATTTCATTCAAGCTACGTGCTAACCTTTTTAAATGCCTAGCTAATTGGAAAGGTTTGTTGTTATAGACGGGAATCAGCTCGTATACTGCATCGCCAAAAATAAACCCTCGATCCAACACCGAAACTTGGCATTCTTCAAGCGCTTTAAAGTCCCCGTTAAGATAAGCCAGACTCATTCAAAATAACCCATCACATAATCTCTCAGCTTGCTAAGAAAACCAGCTTCCTGAATATCTTGTAATGCGATCAAGTCATATTCAATACTGTCATCCTCTGACACTGCGATAATCACTTTACCTATCTGCTGGCCCTTTTGTATTGGCGCCTCTAATCGAGCCGGCAATTCTAAATGTGGCTTAATATCTTTATAACGTCCTCGGGCGAGTGTAATCACAACATCTTGCGCCACACCAAGCTGAATATTTTTTTCTTCCCCATACCATACACGTTGAGTCATCAAAGATTGTTGCGCTTCATAGAGACGGTGTGTCTCAAAGAATCTGAACCCATAATTCAGCAAAGACTGTGATTGAGTAACTCGCGCATCATTAGAAGGCGCACCTAAAATTACAGATATCAAACGCATCCCATTGCGTTGCGCTGAGGAAGCCAAACAATATTTAGCCGCGTCAGTATGACCCGTCTTCAAACCATCCACAGACTGATCTCGCCATAACAAACGATTACGATTTTTTTGCGTAATATTATTATAAGTAAATTCTCGCATAGAGTAGCGCTTATACTGCTGCGGGAAGTCATGAATGATGGCGCGACTTAGCGTCGCGATATCACGCGCTGTCGTATAATGTTCCTTGTCAGTCAGTCCGGTGGCATTCATAAAATGTGAATTATTCAAACCTAACGCTTGAGCCTGCGCATTCATTAAGTCTGCAAAGGCTGATTCACTCCCTGCAATATGCTCGGCCAAAGCAATACTGGCATCATTACCAGATTGTACAATCAAACCTTGTAAAAGCTGCTCGATACTCACATGGGTTCCCACCTCAATAAACATCCTAGAACCAGGTGCACGCCAAGCTTTTTCACTAACTAAAACCTGGTCGGTCAATTCAATACTGCCCTGAGCTAGCGCCTTATAAACAATATAGGCCGTCATTAATTTTGTGATGCTAGCAGGATCATTACGTTCATCAGCATTTTTTTCAGCAATCACATGATTGGTATGATGATCAACCAAAATATAGCTTTTGGCATTGGTACTCGGCGGCTTAGGTGTAGGTATGGAAGCGGCCCAACTCAGGCCACCCATGCAAGCCAGCAGCACCATAATCATAGTTTTGTTTATATTCATCATATGTTTATTATTTTTATACTGTTGTTTGTAATCACGCATCTGCTAATAGAGATTTGTGATTACTTTTATTTAATCAAGCGGTTGTGAAAAAACAATCTTATAATCTTGATGTTCAATTTCATTGAGTTTTAATACTGTCGAGTCCGCTTCTACAACTGTCTCTAGCGGGCCTATCCAAACTTTATGTATAACACTCTCTGCATTTGAAAACGGATGCACGTCGACAGCTCCTATCTCTAACGAACGCAACTTCTGCACCAAAGCCTGAGCATTACTTTGTACACTAAACGCACCCACCTGAACAAAAATCTTAAGGTCGTTGGCTTGTGTCACATTGTCTTGTTGTGTTTCTGCTCCAATATTGTCCAAACCAGCAGATTTGGTCTCTTCAATCGCTATAGGGCTTGTGGTTGGATCTATAGCCCTCACTTCAACCAAACCAGTTCCACGCGATACAATACCCAACTGCGTGGCGGCTGTATAAGATAAATCAATTATTCGATTATCATGAAATGGTCCTCGATCATTAATTCTTACAATAATTGAGCGTCCATTTTTTTTATTGGTTACGCGCGCATAACATGGAATCGGCAAGGTTTTATGTGCAGCAGTGATTTTATACATATCATAGGTTTCACCACTGGAAGTTCGCTTGCCGTGAAATTTAGGACCATACCAAGATGCAATACCTTCTTCGACATAACCTTTCACACTGGGCAGTACATAATAACGCTTTCCGAACACCTCGTAAGAGGTTGGATTACCATATTTACTTTTAGGTTCGTTCTTTGGAATTACCTTGCCATGTGTGTCTACCATTTCTGGCGCAGGTTCAACTACAGCGGTCTGTTTCGAGATTTTAGTTGAGCAGGCATTCAGTAGCAGCAAAGAAACCCCAGCCACAACTACAGTTCGAACAGTGTTTGTTACTATTGATCGACTTGAGATGAACTCCATCGTCCCATAATTTCCTTACTAAGTTGATATACAGCCATGGCATACATATGACTATGATTATAACGAGTGATAACATAAAAATTATGTTCACCCATCCAATACTCTTGGGTATTTTTTTGATTAAGAACAATCAATGAAACTAAATCCTTGGAATCGGTGCTGACATGAAAACCAAGCTTTTGAAGAGCCTCACTCGTGTAAGATGGCTTGAGCTTATTATTCACGTCCAATTGGGTTGCATCACCTGAGAACTCCATACGCTGAGTCACTGTTTGCCCATGTTTCCAACCATGCTGTTTAAAATAATTGGCCACACTAAAAATTATATCTCTAGGACTATTCCAAAGATCACGCCGACCATCACCATCGCCATCCACCGAATAATGACGATAACTACTGGAAATAAATTGACTTAACCCCATAGCACCCGCGTAAGAACCATGCAAAGCACTTGGATCTAAGCCTTCTTCACGACACAGTAATAAATAATGCTTGAGCTCTGAACGAAAAAATTCAGATCGAGTGGGACCAAAACCCAGAGTCACTAAACTGTCGAATACTGGATGTTTGCCCGTATGCTTACCAAAGTATGTTTCAACACCAATAATGGCCACAATGATTTCAGCGGGCACACCAAACTGTTGTTCTGCTTCAGCTAAAATAGCCGCATACTGATTCCAAAATTTCACACCATTTTCAATGCGTGATTGAGTAATGAAAATAGGTCGATACTGATGCCATTGTTTCTTGCGCTCTGCAGGCGCCTTAATGGCCTTGGCTACCTGTTTTTGTTGCTTGACACTTCTAAATAGCGCCTCTAACTCAGCACCCGGATAATCATGTTCCTCAACCATTGTATGGATGAATGCTTTGACATCTTTGCGCTCAAAATAGGAGCCCGCCCATGCATTGGTTAACAATAAAACCATAAGATTAATCAATATAAATAGTTTCAATGGCCCAATAACTTTTTGTGAGAATGAATTGACATAAGTACTCCAAACATAGCTAGCAACGTTACCATAGAGGTCCCCCCGTAGCTAATCAATGGCAGTGGCACACCCACTACCGGCAATAAACCTGACACCATGCCAATATTAACAAATACATAAGAAAAAAATGACAAACTAATAGCCCCTCCAAGCAATCTAGCATAGCTGCTTTGTGCATTGGCAGCGATAACCAACCCACGCACAATAATAATTAGATACAACAGAATCAATATGGATGCACCGATGAAGCCAAATTCTTCACTAAACACCGAGAATATAAAGTCTGTGGAGCGCTCGGGGACAAAGTCTAAGTGTGACTGGGTTCCATCAAACCAACCACGTCCGTATACTCCTCCCGAGCCTATCGCAATCTTTGATTGAATAATGTGATAACCCGCACCCAACGGATCTCTCTCTGGATTCAACAATGTCAGTATTCTGCCACGTTGGTAATCATGTAATAAATAATTCCAAAATATCGGTGTAGCTGCCATCATCAATCCAAGTAATATTGCGATAAGGCGATAGCTAATGCCAGCTAAAAATATGACAAATAAACCAGTCCCTGTGACCAATATAGCTGTGCCTAGATCTGGCTGACGAATGATCAGGATTATGGGCAAAATGACAATGGCAAAAGCGATAACAATACTTTTGGTGCTCGGCGGTAATGTAATACCAGAAAAATACCAAGCAACCATCATCGGTAGGCAGATCTTCATCAACTCAGAAGGTTGAAAACGAACAAATCCTAGATCCAACCAACGCTGTGCTCCCTTGCTCATATCACCGATCGCTAACACCAAAAGCAGCAAAATAATCCCCAACAAATACAACCATAAAGACCACTTACGTAAC
Source organism: uncultured Thiotrichales bacterium (assembly GCA_964410595.1). Classification (GTDB taxonomy): domain Bacteria; phylum Pseudomonadota; class Gammaproteobacteria; order UBA4575; family UBA4575; genus UBA1858. Next base: position 487 of record CAYPHQ010000050.1, on the reverse strand, counting down.
TGTTCCACTGGTATTTGCGCAAACACCAACAATCCTGCAAAACCAATTAATAGACGCAAACATTGACGTTGTACCAAATCAATATTACCCCCACTGGCACTGTATAAAACCATTAGTCCAGACAAACTCAGTAGCACCAAAGCCATAAACAACATGGCATCAATCTTGAGAAAATCATAGATGATACGAAGCGGATGCTCACGAAAATCTGACTTAATGACTGACAACGATTTGTCCTTTATTAAGATAAGTATCAATCAATTGACGTGATATAGGAGCAGCGGTAGCACTACCACTTCCACCATTTTCTACAATCACAGCAAGCGCAATTTGTGGATTCTCGGCCGGCGCAAAAGCCACAAATAAAGAATGATCACGCAAATTTTCTGGCACATTTTCTTTGTCATACATGGCATCTTGAGCAATACTGAATACTTGTGCAGTGCCGGTCTTCCCGGCAATGTTATAAGACAAACCCTGACTAATA
>CAYPHQ010000049.1:0-8642 GCA_964410595.1 uncultured Thiotrichales bacterium | reverse complement strand
AGTCATTGCCCCACTCAGTACCAAAAAAATAACAATGAAAACATAGGCCACAGGCGTAGCAAAATAACTTTGAAGTTCACGTTTGAAAATTACCCCAACATTTTTTATAGCAAAATTTTTCATGATAGATTCCCCGCTTGCGTGACTTCTCGGAATACCTCATCCAAACGACCACTTGGTGATCGTGACAGCAGAGCCTGTGGAGTATCATCCACAAGAATGCGTCCGTTTGCGATAATAATGGCTCGCGAACAAATCACATCAACTTCTTCCAATATATGAGTTGAAATAATCACAATTTTATCCTTAGCCATACCCTTGATCAGTTCACGCACTTCATATTTTTGATTGGGATCAAGACCATCTGTTGGCTCATCCAAGATCAAAACCTGTGGGTCGTGCAAAATTGCCTGAGCCAAACCAACTCGGCGTTTGAAGCCCTTCGACAGAGTCTCAATAGGGCGATTAATGACTTTTTCTAGATGTAATTGCTGTATCACTGTATCAATGCGTTGACTCCTGTGTGCTCCAGAAAGTTGTCTTACATCAGCAATAAAAGATAAAAATTGTTTGGGTGTCATCTCGCCGTAACTCGGAGCACCCTCAGGCAAATAGCCTATATGTTGTTTAGCCTCGCGTGCATCACCTTCAACTGGGTGTCCGCATACACTGATAGTTCCTGAAGTAGGCGCAAGAAATCCAGTGATCATTTTCATAGTTGTAGATTTTCCTGCCCCATTGGGCCCCAGAAAACCAAGCACTTCGCCTGACTCAACCTTAAAAGATAGATTATCGACCGCTGTTAATAAGCCAAAGGTCTTAACTAAATGTTTTATTTCAATCATAAGTGGGAGTTCATTGTAATTCTGAGTACTAATTTATCGCTGTACACTTGATTATTCTAAATTATCTAAAGGGCTACCTATCAATCATGCTCTTACATGCTTTTACGAATACGGTCATAGAGACTGATAGTTCATTGATATGCTTTTTTACCAAAGTGATAGCACAGGTGCAAGTTAGCATGATTCCCCTTAAGAAAGCTAAATCTTAACTAAAATAACTTTCACGTTTAGTTAAATATAAATCCGCAAATTCGACTAGCAACCATGTTTGAAAGTTCCCATCGGACGATGTCCGCTAGATCCATCGATGAAAAATTTTCATGCGGATACATTTGCAATGAGAATGTAGATGTTTGCCTGTTCAAATTTGCCCATAAAAAATTAAGCGAAGCGGATATAATATAGGGCATGATCAATATTTATGACGCCAGATCAGAACCCAGGTGTATTTTTTTCTACCCAACGTGTGCCGCTAATTAAGCGCTCTTTTTTCCAAAAGGGTGCTTGATTCTTCAGCTCCTCCATAATCATACGATTTGCTTCGTAGGCCGCTTTGCGATGCGATGACCATACCGCCACACAGACTATACTCTCCCCCGGCTCAATTTCACCGACGCGATGAGCTATAGCTAAATCAACCAGTCCCCAACGTTTAATCGCTTTTTGAGCTAGTGCTTGAAGGTATTTGTGAGTCATCTCTGGATAGTGCTCTAAAGTCATACCTCGCACTTCATTACCTTCATTAAAATCACGCATGGTGCCAACAAAGATTGTAGCGGCACCAAAATTATGCTGTTTGGAGAGATACTCTGATTGATATTGCTCAACCCATTGCCATGGGTTGTATGAGTTTTTAAAGATCTCTATTTTCATAGTCTTCACGTGAAGATTTATTATAACCCTATAGTAAACATTCAACAGATCAAAATACAGTGAAAACCCCTCACCATACACAAGACTTAAATAGAGGCTCAGCTGCTTAAAAACCTACTCAACTCTGAGGGGATTGAGCGTTCAATCCTTGGCGCGTCTCTTCACGGTGCTACCAGTGAGCTTCCTGGGCATGATTTTCTGCGAGTAACAATCAGGGATGACCTATATAAAACAAGTGCTATTCATAATAAGTAAGGACACCCTCAACTTCCTTACTGCTAAATGATCTCGCCCTATTGAAAAATTTGATACTTAGCAAACAATCATCCATAGTGAGAACACTAATACCTCTTTTAGAACCAGTTTGTATGATTGACCAATCCAGAAATTTTATTCCCCTATCTATCAGCATACTCACCATATCTGATACTCGTACAGAGGCTGATGATAAATCCGGCAAACTAATACAGCAAAGACTGCAAGAGGCTGGACATCAATTACATGAAAAAACAATCGTTAAAGATGACATCTACCAAATCCGTGCACAGGTTTCACAGTGGATTGCTGATACCAAACCTCAAGTGGTAATCACTACCGGTGGCACTGGTGTGACTGGACGCGACGGCACTCCCGAGGCCATAAAACCTCTGCTGGATAAGGAAATAGAGGGGTTTGGTGAGATGTTTCGGGTATTGTCGTTTGAATCAATCCGCACATCAACACTACAATCTCGTGCCACTGCAGGTGTCGCTAATGGGACATATATATTTTGCCTACCAGGGTCATCAGGCGCATGCGCAGACGCTTGGGATAAGTTAATCCATGAACAACTAGATTATCGTCATCGTCCATGCAATTTAGTGGAGTTAATACCACGCTTATTGGAGAAATAAAATGTTAGATAGGCGCTATATAGCTAGCTACGATTCCTAATATAGCCCGCAACTTGGTAAAACAGCGTATTAAGTTCATGTTTAACACTTTTATCTATCTCTAACCCCTGAACAGCTTGAGTCATACACGTGACCCACTGGTCACGTTCATCAAAACCTATTTCTAGATGTTTATGACGTTTCTTAATCCATTCCGGCGACATATATGGTTCACCAAATAGTTTGGGCCCACCCATCAACTCGCATAAATATCGCTCAAGTTGTTTTCGTGAACGAGTGAGATCATTGGGATGCATTTTGAGAATGGGTTGGCTAAAAGTTTCTGCTTGCATAATGTCATAGAAACGATTTGTTAGAGAGCGGACTCCCGCACGGCCTCCAATACGCTCATAAAATGTTGCTTTATCAACCACCAATATAAGACATCTCAACTTTATTAAGAGGCATTTCTGTCATACCACGAAGTTCAGAGTATCGATCATCCCGTTTCTTCCACAACTCGCTGATAACCTCATTAATGTATTCATCAGAGGCATTTTCACGCAGTAAACGCCTAAGATCTGTACCTTTTGATGCAAACAAACAAGTATACAAACTGCCCTCTGCAGATAATCGCATGCGATTGCAATCGCCACAAAATGCGTCAGTCACAGAGGTAATTAGGCCTATCTCTCCTTCCCCATCTTGATATCGCCAACGCTTGGCCACCTCTCCTGTATAATTGGGATCTAGAGGTTCAATTGGAAAAGTTGAATGAATAACATCTGCGATTTCTGCTCCAGAGAGCACTTGATCCATATTCCATCCATTGGTGTTGCCAACATCCATGAACTCAATAAAGCGCAGAATAATATCGGAGCCCTTAAAATATTCAGCCATTGGAAGAATATTATCGTCATTCACACCTTTTTGAACCACCATATTCACTTTTAGAGAATCAAATCCAACTTGGCGCGCATTCTCAATACCTTCTAACACTCTATCAACCGATACTTGCATGTCATTCATACGCATGAAAACGTCGCGCTGAATAGCATCCAAACTGACCGTAATCCTATTTAGCCCTGCGGCTTTCAATTGTTGTGCTTTTTCTTTAGTGAGTATTGACGCATTAGTAGTAAGCGCAATGTCTTCAATACCAACGATCTTATTTAATTCCCTCACTAAAACATCTAAATTTTTTCTCAGTAATGGTTCACCCCCAGTCAAACGTAGTTTTTTGACTCCTTGGGCAGCAAATAAACGTGCCAGACGGGTGATTTCTTCAAAGGACAGCAAATCGTCACGTACTAAAAACTGATATTGTGAATTAAATACCTGTTTTGGCATACAATAAGTGCATCTGAAGTTGCACCGGTCTGTGACCGATATCCTCAGATCGCGCATATTTCGCTGATATTTATCCATTAACTCAGTCATTTTCAATTCAACTATGTTTCAATCGCTACAAAAGTTAGGTTTGTTCTTAGGGCCACTGGCCGCCTTAGCGTTATTCTTATCCTTACCCGATCACTATGTCGATACCCAGAAAGCGTTAATTCCGCTGGATTTTTCAGCAAAAGCCACACTTAGTGTCACACTATGGATGGCAATATGGTGGCTAAGTGAAGCATTAGATATCAGCATTACAGCATTACTACCAATAGCAATATTCCCCTTATTAGGCATTGCCGACATCAAGACCACGACGGCCCCCTATGCCTCACATTTAATTTTTTTATTCATGGGGGGATTCCTCATTGCGTTGTCTATGCAGCGCTGGAGACTAGATCAACGCTTGGCTGGTGCCATATTAGCGCGTACTGGTAGCAATCCCATAATGATTATTGGCGGATTCATGATTGCAACAGCACTTTTGAGCGGCTTCATTTCTAATACGGCAACTACAGCGTTGATGCTGCCTATGGGACTGAGCATTATTGCCATATTCACATGCATAACTGACCAAAAATTTGCACATCCTGATCAACATAATTTTGCACGTTGTTTATTATTAGGCATCGCTTATGCGGCCTCAGTCGGAGGAACCGGCACAATAATAGGCACTGCACCTAACCTCGTATTGACAGGATTTTTAGAAACAGCGATTAAAGATCAATATCAGACCCAAATTAGTTTTGCCCAATGGACGCAAATGGCAGCGCCTTTAATTATCATCTTTCTTCCCATCATCTGGTATCTGCTTACCCATTGGATATTTCCTTTTGAACGAGCAAATCTTCTCAATCCTTCTCTACAAACTCTGCATGAACGCTCTCAACAAGGCATGACCAAAGGTGAGCGTGCTACGCTAGTAATATTTATCATCACCATCGCCTTATGGATGTCGAGGCCTTGGTTACAGACCTTAACCTTGCCTTCAGGCGGTGGTTATGTTCAACCTTTTAAAGGACTGAGTGACTCAGGCATAGCTATGCTCTGTGCCCTGATGTTATTCGTGATACCGGTCAATTTGAAGCAGCGTGATTTTGTAATGGATTGGCCAACCGCAAAAAAATTGCCATGGGGTATATTTATACTATTTGGCGGTGGACTGACATTAGCACAAGCCATTAAAAACAATGGTGTCGCTGAATTTATTGCCGCACAGAGTTTATTTTTGCCTGCCCTACCTGAATACGTATTCATATTTATCATCTGTGGTACGGTCATACTTTTGACAGAACTAACCTCCAACACGGCTACGACGGCCACGCTTGTGCCAATCCTATCCAGTATCGCGATTGGGATGGGTATTCATCCCTATTTGATCATTTTTCCAGCTACATTCGCGGCTAGCTTCGCATTCATGATGCCGATTGCCACACCACCGAATGCAATTGTTTTTGGCTCGGGTCATTTATCAATTCCAAATATGTGTAAGGCTGGTATCTGGCTAAATTTAATCGGGGTGTGTCTCATCACTGCTCTCACCTATACAGTATTCAAGCCCGCGCTAGCTTTATGATGGCATATAAACTAAAAATGATGATTACAATCTAATGAACATAGTCGTGAAATATACTGCCATTGCACTGTTCATGATTCCACTGCATGCACAGGGCGATTGGTTTAATAAAAAAACGTATTGGCATTGTCTGCTGAAAAAATTAGAGGATGTGCAAAGTGATACAATCGCACAAGAACTAATTAATCAATGCAAAGACCGTTATCCCTTTTATACTCGTATATGGATAAGCAAAGAATCTCCCAGGTTTGGTGTAAAAACTGCCAAGGAATGCACCGCTCACCATGGCAGAGATATCAACAGCGAGCTGGCTGCCCGACACATACAGTCGGCTTGTTATAAACTCTATATCGACAATTAAACAAACTCAATAAAACCTTACGATGAGAAAAAATTACACATCACTTAAGTTAATCACTTTCAAGCAATCCATCATGCGAAAATTAAACTTGATACTTGCGATACTATCGACTCTAGCTCTTTTAAGTTCTGCAGGTGCCACACCCTACACTTTAAACAATGACAGTAAAAACGTTGAATCATTCGTTCAACAACATCTAGTACAAGATAGATACGATTTAGTTATGTTTTGGGCAACGTTTTGTGAGCCATGTAAAAGAGATTTCAAAAAAATTGCACAACTCATGCAAGAATACCCAGATATTCACATGACTATTATAGGCGTAGTGATTGATGGTGAAGAGAACCCCAAGCTTACGGAGCGCCTAATTCAAGAAAATCAACTCAATTATGCCCATATACTGACTAATTTTGATGCTGCTAACATTTATCATTCTAGTGTTGCGGGCAAAAACCTTCTTGGAACGCCCTCTTATCTACTCTATGATCACACGAATAATATGATTGCTGAACATGAAAGCAGAATTGATCTCGACGCATTATTAATGCTTGTTGAGGACTAAGAGTATGAACTCGATTGAGAACGTTAATAGCGATCTTAGCCAGCGCGTTGTTGTCAATAGTGAAGAAATAGATTGGCAAAGCAGCCCCAGTCAGACCGTTTGGCGCAAGCCTTTATATCGAGAAGGTGGTGAGTTCGGCCCAGTAACGAGTATTGTTCGCTATGATGCTGGTGGAAAATTCAGAACTCATCAACATCCTCAAGGAGAGGAAATTCTGGTGTTGGATGGTGAATTCTGTGATGAACATGGACGCTATCCTAAAGGCAGCTATTTGCTCAATCCTGATGGCAGTCAACACGCTCCTTACTCAGATAGTGGCTGTACTATCTTCGTTCGTCTCAGACAATACGAGGGCACTAACCGCCCACAAGTCAGAATCAATACGCACCAAAGTTCATGGCTACAAGGCATGGTAGAGGGATTGACAGTGCTTCCCTTGTACTCTCAAGCAGATCATCCGGAAAGTATGGCATTAGTTAAATGGCAGCCTGAAACCTATTTCTCTCGCCATACTCACCCAGGGGGGGAAGAAATCTTGGTTCTTGAAGGCACCTTCGAGGACGAACATGGAGAATATCCGGCTGGCACTTGGATACGCGCCCCACACATGAGCACACATACACCCTTTTCAAGACAAGGCTGCTTAATCTATGTACGCGTGGGTGGCGTACAACCATAGCAATACATCAGGTTTATACTTTTTTATCTAAAAAATCACGAATTATCGATATGAGATTTTCGTTGAGCCAACGCTATCCCAGATAAAATCACCGCTAGAGCAATCATGGCATTCAAACTAATATACTCATGGCCAAACACTACCCCTATAAACACAGCCCACAGAGGGATAAGATAATTTGTTTGTGACATGAAGGCTGCACCTGCACTCCGAATTAGGCTGAAATAGACAATCGTTGCAATCCCACTCGGGAATAACCCTAAAATCAATAGTGCGAGTAGAGCACTATTACTCACGTCTGGTATCCACCCATAGGAGGACCATATCGATATGGGTAATATTAATACTGAGGCGGCCATCAACACCCCTGATGATAATAGTGTGAGGCTGATATAGGAAGCTGATGCGCTATCACTGAATTAATGGCATAACTGATAGCACCACACAATATAGACAGCATAGCCAATAAATGTAACCACTGATATTGTGTGTCAGCGTTGATCTGTGGGAGCATCAATATCACGACACCTACAAAACCCACCACAAAGCCAATTAATTTATTTGTAGTGATGGCTTCACCACTGACAAAAAAATGCGCCAGTAAAATAGTGCTCAGAGGCATCATCGCCATTAAAATTCCTGCCAACCCACTATCCACATATTGTTGTCCCCATGTAATTAAAAAGAAAGGGACGCAATTACCCGTAAGAGCCAAAACAATAATGATTTTCCAATAAGCGATTAGTGATGAAAATGACTGACCCTGCCACATAGCCAACATGCACAATATCAATGCACCAATTACAATTCTTCCCGCCACCACAAGCACAGGGGGTATGTCTTGCACAGCAATTTTAGTCAACAAGAAAGCTGAACCAAACATTACTACCAGTGCTAATAGGAAACACCAATCAAGCAATCTTGCATTGAACATGGATCACTTTTGCTCCTCTTCAGTGTCATTAAATTGTATTGATACACTAACCATGCCAGATGGAAAGCTTTTTATTGCACTGCTAATGCTTGGTATAATCCAACTATAATACAGGCGTTAGTTTCAGTGGTTTGGAGCTTACCCTATTCATCACATAATCTATACTCTAAATCTGGACCATAAAATAAATAGGCCTATGCAAACTTCATGATACGTATCATTCTCATATTAGCAGCCGTCATCGTAATGATGTTTGCTTTACGATGGTTCAAACAACAACCTACGAATAAACGCTGGCAGATAGCCATGATTGTCATTGGCATAATTCTTCTTGGGCTGGTAGCGACTGGGCGTATGCATTGGTTATATGCCCTAGTTGGTGCGATGTTACCTATAGTCAGAAGGCTATTCGGTTTGCTTGCTTACCTACCAATGCTAAAACGTACAGTCAATACATTTCGCGGCCAAAAAAACTCACACACTGAGCAACAAGCAGACAGTACAAACACTTCAGCTTTACTCACCATTAATGAGGCATATGCTATCCT
>CAYPHQ010000048.1:0-8780 GCA_964410595.1 uncultured Thiotrichales bacterium | reverse complement strand
GCTTTTTGAATTGCGATAGGGACTTCTTTAGCCTTACCATAACCAAAGCCTATTTTACCTTCACCATCACCAACCACAGTCAGTGCTGTGAAGCCAAATTGACGACCACCCTTTACCACTTTTGCCACACGATTGACTGCAACCAATTTTTCTTGCAACCCATCTGCGCTTTTAGTAGTGACTTCTGCTCCAGCCATAATTTACCCTTTAAAATCCTGCTAACTTAAAACTCTAACCCAGCTTCACGAGCTGCATCTGCTAATGCCTGAACACGGCCATGATACTTAAAACCTGACCTATCGAAGGCAACCTTGGTAACGCCCTTATCTTTAGCGCGTTCTGCAACAAGTTTTCCTACTAACTTAGCAGTCTCTACATTGCCGGTATATTTGACATTGTTCTTCACGTCACCGTCGAGTGAAGACACGCTAGTTAATACCTGTGCTGTATTATCATCTATGATCTGTGCATAAATATGGCGTGGAGTACGGTTGACACAGAGACGTGTCGCACCTTTAGCACGAATCTTAAAACGTGTTTTTTTACCACGACGTATTCTTGATGTTTTTTTGTCCATAACAGTGTTTTGATTAACCTATTTCTTCTTAGCTTCTTTACGAATAATGCGTTCATCCGAGTATTTAACTCCCTTGCCTTTATAAGGCTCAGGTGGACGATAAGCTCTAATCTCTGCTGCAACCTGACCCACACGTTGCTTATCATATCCCTTGATTACTATCTCAGTTTGAGAAGGTGTCTCTATCGAAATACCTTCTGGCACTGGATAATCCACTGGATGTGAAAACCCTAGAGACAAATTCAGACTTTCACCCTTTGCTTGCGCACGGTAGCCAACACCCACTAACTCTAGTTTCTTTTCAAAACCTTTAGATACACCCATAACCAAGTTGTTTAAAAGTGATCGCATCGTTCCCGCCATTGGCACATCTGCAGGTGAAATAGCATGAACTGTCAATGTTTTATCTTCCTGCTCTACTCTTACCGAAGGATGCACGGCCATCACCATCTCACCAATAGAGCCTTTAGCAGTAATGTTTTGCCCATCCAGCTTGATGTCTACGCCAGAGGGTAATTCAACAGGTTTGTTTGCAATTCTAGACATTTTTTCTCAACTATTTATTCGACGGTACAGATGACTTCGCCACCTTGACCATTTTCACGTGCAGTTTTATCTGTCATCACACCTTTCGATGTAGAGATGATCGCGATACCTAGACCTCCAATAACACGTGGGAGTTCTTCTGCGCTTTTGTAAATACGCAAACCAGGACGACTTATTTTTTTCACCTTGTCGATCACAGGCTTACCCATGTAGTACTTCAACTCTATACTGAGATTTTTCTTCACACCTTCACCTTCAACAGAAAAATCTTTGATGTAACCTTCGTCCTTAAGCACTTGCGCAATTGAAGCTTTGAATTTTGAAAAAGGCATCAAAACACTCACTTTATCAGCGCTTTGACCATTTCTGATACGCGTTAACATGTCCGCGATCGGATCACTCATACTCATATTACTATCCTTTTACCAACTCGCCTTAACCAAGCCTGGAATATCTCCACGCATGGCAGCTTCGCGTAATTTGTTTCTGCCCAATCCGAATTTTCTGTAAAACCCGTGTGGACGTCCTGTGATATTACAACGATTACGCTGTCTAACTTTCGATGCATTACGTGGCTGCTTCTGAAGTTCTAACGAGGCAGCTTCACGTTCTTCATAGCTTGCAGATGCACTTTTGATAATCGCTTTTAGCTCTGCACGCTTTTGACTAAATTTCTTAACTGTACGAGTACGCTTAGATTCGCGTTCGACCATTGATGACTTTGCCATGTGTTCAGCCTCAGTTCTTAAATGGAAAACTAAATGCCGCTAGCAAGGCTTTAGCTTCTTCGTTGTTGGTAGCACTTGTAGTGATACAAATATCCATTCCTCTTAAAGAATCGATTTTGTCGTAATCGATTTCAGGGAAAATGATCTGCTCTTTCACACCCATGCTGTAGTTACCACGACCATCAAAGGAGCGGCCGTTCACACCACGAAAATCTCGAATTCGCGGAATGGCAATATTAATTAAGCGATCTAAAAACTCATACATACGCTCACGTCTTAGCGTTACTTTACAGCCGATCGGCCAATCATCACGGATATTAAAGCCCGCAATTGATTTTTTAGATAGAGTCACTACAGCTTTTTGCCCAGCAATTTTCTCCATATCACTGATCGCATTTTCAATAACTTTTTTATCTTTAGTCGCTTCACCAAGACCCATATTTAATGTGATTTTCTCGATGCGCGGAATCTGCATGACGTTGTCATACTTAAATTGCTCCATTAACTGGCCACGCACTGTATCTCTGTAAAATTCTTGCAACCTAGCCATTTAGATATCCACCACTTCACCGTTTGATTTAAAGTAACGAACTTTAGTGCTGTCCTCTAAAGTTTTAATTCCCACCTTGTCACCTTTACCTGTTGCAGGGTTAAATAACATCACATTAGATATCTCTATCGGCATTTCTTTATCAATAATGCCACCAGTAATACCTAAGTTAGGATTGGGTTTCTGAGCCTTCTTGACCATATTAATGTTTTCAACCAATACTTTACCGTTGTCATGAATATTGACAACAGTGCCACGACGGCCTTTGTCTTTACCAGTGATAACAATAACCTCATCACCTTTTTTTATCTTGTTCATAGAGCTGACCCGATTCCTATAGCACTTCTGGTGCAAGTGAAATGATTTTCATGAACTTCTCTGAGCGTAATTCGCGTGTAACAGGCCCAAAGATACGTGTACCAATAGGCTGTAATTGCGCATTCAACAACACGGCTGCATTACCATCAAAGCGTATGAGCGAGCCGTCCGGACGTCTCACACCCTTAGCAGTGCGAACAACTACGGCGTTGTAAACCTCACCCTTTTTAACTTTGCCACGCGGAATTGCATCTTTCACACTGACCTTAATAACATCACCAATACCTGCATAACGTCGGTGTGAACCACCCAATACCTTAATACATTGTATTCTGCGTGCACCGCTGTTATCAGCCACATCAAGATTTGATTGCATTTGAATCATAAGTTTTCCCTTATCCCGCTACGGCTTGTTCGACCACTGCAACCAGTGTCCATGATTTAGTTTTCGATACAGGACGACATTCACGAATGGTCACCACATCACCTATAGAACATTGATTGTCCTCATCATGCGCATGAATTTTGGTGGATTTTGTAACATACTTTCCATACAAAGCATGCTTTACACGTCGTTCAGTGAGCACAACTATGGATTTGTCCATCTTGTTGCTAACCACCTTACCTCTGACAGTTCGTATTTTTTGCTCTTTATTATCCATTATCTTTATCTACAGTTATGCGCCTGATTTTTCATTCAACACAGTTTTAATGCGCGCTATATCTTTACGAATACGAGAAAAATCGTGGTTACGCGTAGACTGGCCCATTGAATACTGCATACGTAATTTAAATTGCTCTTTACGCAATTCTATGAGTTCAGTTTTGAGAGACTGTTCGTCTTTCTCACGCAATTCTGTCGCCTTCATTACATTATTGTCCTGTTTACAAATGCTGTTTTGATTGGCAATTTAGCGCTCGCCAATTTAAATGCTTCACGTGCTAATTCTTCAGTTACCCCTTCCATCTCGTATAGCATTTTGCCAGGTTGAATCTTGGCTACCCAATACTCGACGTTACCCTTACCTTTACCTTGTCTTACTTCTAATGGCTTCTTAGTGACAGGCACATCTGGGAATACACGAATCCAAATTTTACCACCACGCTTAACATGACGTGTCATAGCACGACGTGCTGCTTCGATTTGTCTTGCTGTTAGACGTCCACGTCCAACGGCTTTAAGACCAAAATCACCGAAGCTGACTTTGTTCCCGTTTAGTGCAAGCCCGCGGTTTCTACCTTTCTGCTGCTTGCGAAATTTTGTTTTCTTTGGCTGTAACACGGTTACTTATCCCTTAGATTTAGCTGGTAGCTCTTTTTGCTTCAGTTGACTTTTCGCCTTGGTTCTTACTTTCTAGGTCGAATACTTCGCCTTTAAAGATCCAAGTTTTAATTCCAATAATACCGTATGTAGTCTCGGCTTCAGCAAAACCGTAATCGATATCAGCACGCAAAGTATGGAGAGGAACACGTCCTTCTCTGTACCATTCCGCACGCGCAATCTCAGCACCATTTAAACGGCCTGCAACATTAATCTTCACGCCTAGAGCGCCTAGACGCATGGCATTACTCACCGCACGCTTCATGGCTCTTCTGAACATTATGCGACGCTCTAATTGCTGTGCCACACTCTCAGACACTAGCTGCGCATCGATTTCTGGCTTACGTATTTCTTCAATGTTAATTTTGACGTTATTAATGTTTAGATCCATGCGCTTGGCAATTTCTTTACGAAGCGCTTCTACATCTTCACCTTTTTTACCGATAACGATTCCTGGACGTGCTGTATGAATAACAACAAATGCTGCTCGTGCAGGTCTATCAATTTGAATTCGACTCACTGATGCCTGTGATAGTTTGTCTTTAAGATATTTGCGAATCTCTAAATCACTATTAAGAAACTTCGCATAATCTGTACCCTCGGCATACCACTTAGACGTCCAGTCTGTTGCGATACCTAGTCTAAATCCGGTTGGATGTACTTTTTGACCCATCGTTATCTCAGTTTGTTCTTGATGTATGCGAGAGCCTAGCGGCCATCACCTACAGTTACAGTTAAATGGCTGGTACGCTTGAGAATTTTACAAGCACGTCCTTTAGCACGTGGTTGATGTCTTCTCATGGTGCGTCCCTCATCCACGAAAATAGTAGTCACTTTCAATTCGTCAATATCAGCGCCTTCATTATGTTCAGCATTAGCAATAGCTGAATTCAAGACCTTTTTGACTATCAATGAGGCCTTCTTTGGGCTGAACTCCAATATTTCTACAGCGCGGCTGACACTCAGACCACGTATCTGATCTGCAACGAGTCTGCATTTCTGCGCTGAAATACTAATGTGCTTTAATTTGGCTGATACTTGCATAATTATTCTCTGAAGCTATTTAGCTTTTTTATCTCCAGCATGTCCTTTGAAAGTTCGCGTACCTGCAAACTCACCTAATTTATGACCCACCATATTTTCGGAAATCAATACCGGTACATGCTGACGGCCATTATGTATTGCGATAGTCAATCCCACCATGTCAGGAAAAACCATTGATCGACGCGACCATGTCTTAATGGGCTTACGATCTTTATTCTCAATGGCCACCTCTACTTTCTTGACCAAATGATGATCAATATGTGGGCCTTTTCGTAGTGATCTTGGCAACGCTCTGTCCTCGTCCTAATAACTCAATTATTTTTTATTTCTACGACGTACAATCATGTTATCTGTACGTTTATTCTTACGTGTTTTAAAGCCTTTTGTTGGCATACCCCATGGTGATACCGGATGACGACCACCCGAAGTGCGGCCTTCACCACCACCATGTGGATGATCAATTGGGTTCATCGCAACACCACGTACGGTTGGCTTAACACCTCTCCAACGTTTTGCGCCCGCTTTACCAAGTTTACGCAAGTTATGCTCTGTATTACCGACTTCACCAATAGTGGCACGACACTCTGATAACACTTTACGCATCTCACCTGAACGCAATCGTAGGGTGGCATGTGCACCTTCTCTTGCAACCAACTGGATAGCCGCACCTGCACTACGTCCGATCTGTGCACCCTTCCCAGGCTTCAACTCGACACAGTGAACCACTGTACCAACTGGAATACTTCTGAGTGATAGTGTATTACCGGGCTTAATCGGTGATTGCGATCCTGACATGATGGCATCACCGGCTTTAGTTCCACGTGGTGCTATTATGTAACGTCGCTCACCATCAGCATATTTCAACAATGCTAAGTTAGCTGTTCTATTTGGATCATATTCCAAGCGCTCTACCACTGCTGGAATACCGTCCTTGTTACGCTTGAAATCTACCGTTCTGTAACGCTGCTTATGACCGCCACCTCTGTGACGTGTGGTGATACGCCCTGCATTGTTACGACCACCAGACTTAGTCTTCTTTTCAACTAATGCCTTGATCGGTTCACCAGTATATAGACCTTCTGATACAACACGTACCTGAAATCGTCTGCCCGGGGAGGTAGGTTTTGCTTTAACTACGGCCATTGTATTTCCCGATTATCCTTGCTTAAAACTATTCCATGCCTGAGAGGTCGATATCATGACCCTGCTCAAGACGGACATAGGCTTTTTTCCAATCTTTGCGCTTACCAAATGTTCTGCCGAAGCGCTTTTGCTTACCGTTAACATTCACTGTTCTAACCGTAGCCACTTTAACTTGGAACATTTGCTCTACAGCATTTTTAATCTCTTCTTTTTTTGCATCAGGTAGAACCTTAAACACATGCTGGTTTTTACCATCAGCCAGCAGTGCGGCTTTTTCAGAGACGTGAGGTGCAACTAGCACCTGTGAAAGTCTTTCAATACTCATTGTAGCCACTGCTCCACTTCTTTAATTGCATCTTCAGTGATAATGACATGCTCAAATTTAATTAGACTAATCAGATTGATACCACCAATTTCATCGACATCCACATAAGATAGATTGCGTAAGGACAAGAATAAATTTTCATCTGCTTTGTCTGTACCAACGATAATATATGCGGACTCAACGCCAAGC
This sequence comes from uncultured Thiotrichales bacterium, assembly GCA_964410595.1. Lineage (GTDB taxonomy): Bacteria > Pseudomonadota > Gammaproteobacteria > UBA4575 > UBA4575 > UBA1858. The sequence goes on along the minus strand of CAYPHQ010000048.1, from coordinate 2,039 downwards.
TCTGACAGTTTAGATATTGCATCTTTAGTTTTAGCTTGTGTCATTTCAAAACTGTCAACCACACGAAGTCTCTCTGAGCGTATAAGCTCAGAAAAAATTGAGGCATAAGCTGCGCGCAACATTTTCTTGTTGATTTTCTGCGAGTAATCACGCGGTGATGCTGCGAATGTTTTACCACCAGATCGCCAGAGTGGGCCACGTGAAGTACCAGCACGCGCTCGGCCAGTACCTTTTTGACGCCATGGTTTAGCTCCACCTCCGCTCACTGCCGAGCGATTTTTTTGAGCTTTAGTTCCAGCACGACCGCCTGCTAAATAAGCAGTGACAGCCTGGTGGACTAATGTTTCGTTGTACTCACGGCCGAAAGTATCGTCAGATACATCTACTGAGCTACCATTAGTGACTTCAAGTTTCATGATTATTCAGATTCTTTATGGAATGACTAAGCCGTACCAATGGGATTAACGACGACTACGCCGCCTTTAGCACCCGGTACCGCACCTTTAATTAAGATTAAATCTTTATCAGCATCAACACGCACAACCGTGAGGTTCTTTGTGCTCACCTGCTCGCTACCCATATGACCACACATCTTCTTACCCTTGAATACTCGTCCAGGCGTCTGACATTGGCCAGTAGAACCAGGGACACGGTGAGAGATCGAGTTACCGTGAGTCGCATCTTGACCGCGGAAGTTATGACGCTTGATAGTTCCAGCGAAACCTTTACCTTTAGAGATGCCAGTCACTTGCACTTTTTGGCCCTCTGCAAATAGATCGGCTTTGATTTCAGCACCCACCGCCAATTCAACTTCTTCAGCATTCTCTAGACGGAATTCATGCATACCTTCACCTGATGCCACGCTGGCTTTTGCATAATGACCAGATAGCGCTTTATTCACTCTAGATGGCTTACGGCTTCCGTAAGCGACCTGAACTGCGCGATAGCCATCAGTCTCTTGATCTTTCAATTGGGTAACGCAATTACTATCCACATGCAGCACAGTGACAGGCACTGAAACTCCATCTTCTGTGAACACACGGGTCATACCCACTTTTTTTCCAACTACACCTAAGGGCATCGTTTTATCTCTTTATATGTAATATTTTTATGAGCGGCTCTAAAACTACGCTCTTGTGTGCTAACTAACGGCTTAGCCTTATTGGCTACCAGTTTTTAGCAAATCTCGCAAAATCTTTTGTAAACCTAACCGACAACTGAAACTCACAAGCATGTAGGCCGAGCATTTTTACGCAGAAACTAGACAATAATAAGACACCCCACCTTATGTTTGAGATAAAGTGTTTGTGCTTATTCAATCGCTATTTATCAGCGTTTCGCGCGATTATTCATCTTAAATCACGCTGTGCACCCAGTGTCTCTACTTACTACAAGGAGGTCACGGGAAGCGGCGAATTATTGCAGAATTTAACCTGTATTAAAACTGCTTTTGCGCATTTATTTCAGAAATAATCCAAATTATCGAACAATAATCACTCGATCCGTCTGATTTTTAACAAGTCAGGAAAAATCAGCAGTTTCCGTGCTATTTCTAAGCCAAGTTCGACCGGCTTTAAGCATTCTATTTCAAAAATAACAAACCCCCGAAAAATCAGGGGTTCAAAGACCTACAACCAATTAAACGCTTAGTTCAGCTTGATCTGAACATCAACACCAGCAGCAAGATCTAACTTCATTAATGCATCAACCGTTTTATCGGTAGGGTCGACGATATCCATGATGCGTTTATGAGTACGGATCTCATACTGATCTCGCGCATTCTTATCAACATGCGGAGATACCAATAGGGTAAAACGCTCTTTCCGAGTAGGTAATGGAATAGGTCCCTTGACTCGTGCACCTGTGCGTTTTGCAGTTTGCACAATCTCACTCGCTGAACGATCTATCAATCGATGATCAAACGCTTTTAATCTAATTCGAATACACTGACTTTCTGACATTGATTTTCTCTTTATTTTCTAATGTTGCTTATTCGATAATTTTTGCAACCACGCCCGCACCTACAGTACGGCCACCTT
>CAYPHQ010000047.1:0-9182 GCA_964410595.1 uncultured Thiotrichales bacterium | reverse complement strand
AGCGACGGTCTCCAAAACCGTAGGTTGGGGGTTCAAGTCCCTCCTGGCCTGCCAGTTGCTGGCAGAGTAGATATATAAGGATAACAACATGGCCGAAGCGGCTGAACAGAATAATGCGATAGATACAGTGAAGCTAGGATTGTCAGTGGCGGTACTCGCTGCAGGTATCATTGGTTTTTATTATTTTGCTGAACAGGCGATTTTATATCGCGTGCTCGGATTGGTTGCGTTCGTAGTGATCGCAAGTGGAATTGCTCTGACTACCAGTAAAGGGCGTAATTTGACGGCGTTTTTACAGGCTTCCAAGACTGAAATGCGCAAGATGGTTTGGCCAACTCGTGTGGAGACGGTACAAACGACTATGATTGTTTTAGTTATGGTGTTTGTTGTTGCTATATTCTTATGGTTGCTAGACATGTTTCTAGGATGGATCATGAAAATGATTATCGGTTAAGCGAGGAGCAGTTTAAATGGCCTTAAGATGGTATGTGGTGCACGCTTATTCTGGATTCGAAAATCAAGTGAAAAAATACTTGATAGAGCGAGTTGAGCGTAATGGAATGCAGGAAAAGTTTGGTGAAATTCTGGTGCCAATGGAGGAAGTAGTCGAAATGCGCGAAGGGCAAAAAAAGCGCAGTGAGCGAAAGTTTTTCCCCGGTTACGTATTAGTACAAATGGAAATGGATGATGAATCATGGCACTTGGTTAAAGATGTGCCAAAAGTGCTTGGCTTTATAGGCGGTACATCAGACAAGCCCGCACCCATTACAGATCGTGAAGCGGATTCGATTCTGCAGCGTATTCAAGATGGGGTGGATAAGCCTAAGCCTAAAGTTCTGTTCGAGCCAGGTGAGGTGGTGCGTGTAATTGATGGTCCTTTCAATGACTTTAATGGCGTTGTAGAGGAAGTGAATTATGATAAGAGCCGTATGTTAGTGGCGGTGCAGATTTTCGGACGCTCAACACCTGTTGAATTGGAGTTTGGGCAGGTAGAGAAGGGTTAAGTAGAGAATTTTGAAACTCCTGAGTTTTATATATCTGGGGAGATTCTTCTTTAAATCAACACGGGGAGCATAGGTAAGTTTAATCTATGCGCTGGCACCCGTAAGGAGTAGCAATATGGCTAAGAAAATAGAAGCTTACATTAAGCTTCAAGTCCCCGCTCAGGATGCAAATCCGAGCCCTCCCGTTGGACCTGCATTAGGTCAGCATGGTGTGAATATCATGGAGTTCTGTAAAGCGTTTAACGCTCAGACCCAGAATCTCGAAAAAGGTATGCCTGTGCCAGTTGTGATCACGGTTTATAATGACCGTAGCTTCACATTCATAATGAAAACACCGCCAGCTTCAATATTATTGAAAAAAGCGGCGGGTTTGCAGAAAGGCAGTGGTACACCAAATACCAACAAGGTTGGTAAAGTAACACGTGCTCAACTAGAAGAAATTGCTAAAACTAAAGAACCAGATCTTACAGCTGCTGATTTAGATGCTGCTGTTAGGACGATTGCGGGTAGTGCACGCAGCATGGGTCTAGAAGTTGAGGGAGTATAGTTATGGCTAAGGTAAGCAAAAACATCAGAGCAGCACGTGAGAATGTTGAAATCGGGATGGCTTATGAGCCCTTACAAGCCATGCAACTAGTTATTGATAACGCACGCGCAAAATTTGTCGAATCAATTGATGTGGCGATCAATCTGGGTGTAGATCCTAAAAAATCAGATCAAGTTGTTCGTGGTTCAACAGTATTGCCCAATGGTACGGGTAAGGTAGTGCGTGTAGCAGTATTCGCACAGGGCGATCAGGCCAAAGCCGCAGAAGCCGCAGGAGCAGACATTGTTGGCTTCGAAGATTTAGCAGAAACAGTTAAAAAGGGTGAAATGGACTTTGATGTGGTGATTGCCACACCAGATGCCATGCGCATAGTTGGCCAACTAGGTCAGATTCTAGGGCCACGTGGGCTTATGCCAAACCCTAAAGTAGGAACAGTTACCCCGGATGTTGAGAGTGCTGTAACCAATGCCAAGGCGGGTCAGGTTCGCTATCGTGCGGACAAGACCGGTATTGTCCATTGCAGCATTGGAAAAGTTGATTTTGATGCAGGTAAACTAGTCGAGAACTTGCAAGCCTTAATGTCTGACTTGATCAAGGCTAAGCCGGCATCAGCTAAAGGTGTCTATGTTAAGAAAGTCACTGTGTCATCCACTATGGGTGTCGGGGTGCAAATAGACCAAGGTGCATTAACTTAACAGACAAATGTAAAGACTTTGGGCTGTTCTAAATACAACTATTTAGACGGCCGTCAAAGACCGTAGGTGCAGAGTGATCTGTTTAATTGCAAAGGCAGCCTGCGTAGGCGGTGGCTCCAAAATAGGTAATACCTAAGTTGGAACACTGAAACACTGTTGGGAGTTAATTCCAACAAAATTGTAACTCCGTAATGAGCTAATCTTTCAAGAGATTATCAATATTTCGGAACAACTTAGGAGGACCATACTGTGGCATTAAACCTTGAGAGCAAAAAACAAGTTGTCTCAGAGGTTGCTGCGGTTGCTGCTGAAGCCCATTCGGCAATTGCTGCTGAATATCGTGGACTCGGTGTTGAGGAACTAACTGATTTGCGTGTAAAAGCGCGTCAGGGTGGTGTTTATGTTCGTGTTGTTAAAAATACACTGGCAAAACGCGCACTAGATGGGACTGAATTCGAGTGCATGAAAGATGGCTTAGTTGGCCCGTTGATTCTTGCTTTTTCGCAAGAAGATCCGGGTTCTGCTGCCAGGGTTATAAAGGAATTCAGCGCAGATAATGATTTGCTTAAAGTCAAAATGCTTTCTATTGGAGGCCAGCTGTTGGAAGCGACAGAGCTGGAGCGATTAGCAAGCCTACCGACGAAGGATCAAGCAATCAGTATGTTGATGGCAGTAATGAAAGCGCCAGTCGAGAAGTTTGTTCGAACATTGGCCGAGCCGCACGGGAAGATGGTGCGCACTGTTGCTGCTATACGCGACCAAAAGCAATCTTAATTTTAGTCACTAACGGTTTATATTTTTTAGGAGTATTTAGAAATGGCTGTATCACAAGAAGAAATTTTGGAAACTATTTCCAATATGACAGTAATGGAAGTCGTTGACTTGATTTCCGCTATGGAAGAAAAATTTGGAGTATCTGCAGCAGCGGCAGTCGCAGCAGCACCAGCAGCAGCGGGTGACGCAGGCGGCGCAGCAGCAGAAAAAGACGAGTTTGATGTTGTAATGTCTAGTTTTGGTGGCAACAAAGTTGCTGTCATTAAGGTCGTACGCGCGGTTACTGGTCTAGGTCTTAAAGAAGCTAAAGAAATGGTCGAAGGCGCACCTTCAACCGTTAAAGAGGCCGCATCAAAAGACGAAGCAGAAGATATCAAAAAGCAGCTTGAAGAAGCTGGTGCTCAAATCGAACTTAAGTAGTTTTACTTTAGTTGGGTGCTATTTTAGCAAAGACACACACTGTGAGGAGGCTCGCAGCGTGTGTCTGTACCCGTTGATTTAAAAAATTTCGATTTAATCAGGATTGACCATTGAACTATTAGATAGATGAAAAGCATAGTGATGCAAACATGTTTATTATGCTTTTCAAATATTCAGTTCCAAGCCCGTAAACTTAGGAGGCTAAATGCAATACAGTTTCACCGAAAAGAAAAGAGTCCGTAAAGATTTCGGTAAGCGCCCACAGATACTTGAAGTGCCATATATGCTTCAGGTTCAGTTGGAATCATTCCGCCAATTCTTGCAAGTGGATGCAGCGCCAGAAAACCGTGCCGATGTTGGCTTACATGGTGCTTTCTCTACTGTATTTCCTATAGAAAGCTATTCAGGTAATGTCATTCTTGAATACGTAAGTTATCGTCTTGATAAGCCAGTGTTTGATGTCAAAGAATGTCAGATGCGTGGCTTGACCTATGCTGCTCCTTTGAGAGTGACTGTGCGCTTAGTGATCTATGACAAGGAAGCTCCTGTCAGTCAGAAGAAAGTTAAAGATGTCAAAGAACAAGAAGTGTATATGGGTGAGCTTCCGCTTATGACGGATACGGGCACCTTTGTTATCAATGGTACCGAACGTGTTATCGTTTCTCAGTTGCACCGTTCACCCGGTGTCTTTTTTGATCATGATAAAGGTAAGACCCACTCATCGGGTAAGTTGCTTTATTCTGCTCGCATTATTCCATATCGTGGATCATGGTTAGATATGGAGTTTGATCCTAAAGACTGCTTATTTGTGCGTATCGATCGAAGAAGAAAACTACCTGCGACTATTTTGTTGCGTGCCTTGGGTTATGAAACACAAGAGATACTCTCTATGTTTTTTGATACGCACAAGATTACTGTTTCTCGTAAGGGCTATGAGCTTGCATTAGAGCCTAAAGATTTGCGTGGTGAAATTGCAGCATTTGACATCGAAGTCAAAGGTGAAGTTCTGGTTGAGACTGGGCGTCGTATCACTATGCGCCACATTCGTGAAATGGAGAGCAATAAGATTAAGAAGCTCACTGTGCCGCAGGAATATTTCATCGGTAAAGTGATGGCGCATGACATTATTGATGAGCAGACTGGTGAGTTAATATTTACTGCTAACGAAGAGTTGTCTGAAGAAAATATTCACAAAATTGAAGACAATGGCATCAAGAAGTTTGAAATTTTGTATACCAACGAGATAGATCGGGGGCCATACATTTCTCAGACCCTCGCTATCGACGCTACCACTACTGAATTGGAAGCTCAGGTAGAAATATATCGCATGATGCGCCCAGGTGAGCCGCCAACTAAAGAAGCGGCACAATCGTTGTTTAATAACTTATTCTTCTCGGAAGATCGTTATGATTTATCGCCAGTTGGACGAATGAAATTCAATCGTCGCTTGGGTCGAGAAGAAACTACAGGTAGTGGCACGCTTATCTCTGGTAAGCAGGCATTACAAAAAGCCGAAATTCTGTCTACTGATGAGGTTAACAGCGCGGAACAATTAGATGCTGCGATGAAGGTGGATGACATTCTCTCGGTAATGAGAGCGTTGATTGATATTCGCAATGGTGAAGGCATAGTTGATGATATTGACCATCTAGGAAATCGTCGCATACGTTGTGTTGGTGAAATGGCTGAGAACGTTTTCCGCGTGGGCTTAGTTAGAGTAGAGCGTGCAGTTAAAGAGCGCCTTACATTGGCCGAGTCGGAAGGTTTAATGCCTCAAGAAATGATTAATGCTAAACCCGTTGCTGCTGCGATTAAAGAATTCTTTGGGTCCAGTCAGTTGTCTCAGTTCATGGATCAAAATAATCCATTATCAGAGGTGACTCATAAGCGTCGCATATCAGCATTAGGGCCAGGGGGGTTGACGCGTGAACGTGCTGGATTTGAGGTGCGTGATGTGCATCCGACACATTACGGTAGATTGTGTCCAATTGAAACGCCAGAGGGTCCAAATATTGGTTTGATCAACTCTTTAGCAATATATGCTCAGACTAATGATTATGGTTTCTTGGAGACGCCATATCGCAAAGTCATTAATGGCAAAGCTACTGCTGAAATTGATTACTTGTCAGCCATTGAAGAAAGTCAATATGTAATTGCTCAGGCTAATGCGAGTCTGGATGAAAAAGGCAAGCTGACGGATGAATTAGTGTCATGTCGACATCTCAACGAGTTTGAATTGTCCACGCCTGATAAAGTGGACTATATGGATGTTTCACCTAAACAGATTGTTTCGGTGGCGTCTTCATTGATTCCGTTCTTAGAGCACGACGATGCAAACCGCGCATTGATGGGCTCCAACATGCAACGTCAAGCGGTCCCCACTTTACGAGCTGATAAGCCTCTTGTTGGTACAGGTATTGAGCGAGCTCTAGCTATTGATTCGGGTGCCTCAGTGGTTGCTAAGCGCGGTGGTACAGTCGATAGTGTGGATGCAGGCCGTGTTGTTGTGCGAGTCAGTGATGATGAAACACAAGCGGGTGAAGCGGGTGTGGATATCTACACACTCACAAAGTATATGCGTTCAAATCAAAATACATGTATCAACCAAAAACCTTTGGTTAGACCAGGCGATGTTATTGCACGCGGTGATGTGCTGGCTGATGGCCCTTCTACAGATATGGGTGAGTTGGCTCTTGGTCAGAATATGATGATCGCGTTCATGCCATGGAATGGTTACAACTTTGAGGATTCAATTCTCCTTTCAGAGCGAGTGGTAGAAGAAGATAGGTTTACCACCATACATATCGAAGAACTCAGTTGTGTTGCGCGTGATACTAAGCTGGGCGCTGAAGAGATCACTGCTGATATACCAAACGTTAGTGAGGGTTTATTAGCTAAGCTCGATGACTCAGGTATTGTCTATGTTGGTGCTGAAGTCAAACCGGGTGATATTTTGGTTGGTAAAGTAACGCCAAAAGGCGAAACTCAACTCACTCCAGAAGAGAAACTTTTGCGCGCTATTTTTGGTGAGAAAGCGTCTGACGTCAAAGACACCTCCTTGCGTGTGCCATCAGGTATGGAAGGCACGGTAATTGATGTTCGTGTATTCACTCGTGATGGTGTTGAAAAAGATCGCCGTGCACTGCAGATTGAAGAAGCAGAAATTGAACAGGTTAAGAAAAACTTACGTGATCAATTACGCATTTATGAAGAGGATATCTATAGTCGTGTCGAGCGATTAATCACCAACAAAGTTTGTGAAGGGGGTCCTGAGGGACTTAAAGCAGGTGATAAAGTCACTGCAGCATATTTGCAGTCTCTAGCAAAAGAGCGTTGGTTCGAGATTCGTATGCGTGAGGAGGCTGTGAATAATAACCTTGAGCAATTGGCTCAGAGTATTGAAACTCAGCGTGAAGCGACTGAAAGTAAGCTAGCAGAACAGAAAGAGAAAATTACTGCGGGTGATGATTTAGTGCCTGGTGTGCTCAAGATGGTCAAAGTTTACCTAGCGGTTAAGCGTCGCATGCAACCGGGTGATAAGATGGCTGGCCGTCACGGTAACAAGGGTGTGGTCTCAATGATCGTACCGGTCGAAGATATGCCTTATATGCCCAATGGTACGCCGGTAGACATCTTGCTTAATCCGCTGGGTGTACCGTCGCGTATGAATGTGGGGCAGGTACTTGAAGTGCATTTGGGTGCCGCTGCAAGAGGCTTGGGCTTGAAGATTCAGGGTATGCTTGATGCCAACGGTAAGCCAGCCGAGCTGCGCGATTTCTTAGACCAAATATATAACCAAGATGATGGTGCTAAGGTTGACCTTAAGCAGTTCTCAGATGATGAAATCATGACTTTATCTCATAACCTCAAGGATGGTGTACCAATGGCAACACCAGTATTTGATGGCGCTGATGAGAGTGAGATTAAACGCATGTTGAGGCTTGCTGATTTAGATGAAGACGGTCAAACCGAGTTGATTGATGGAAGAACAGGTGATCAATTTGAGCGTCGTGTGACTGTAGGTTATATGCACATGCTTAAACTCAATCACTTAATTGATGACAAGATGCATGCTCGTTCAACCGGGCCATACAGTCTAGTTACTCAGCAACCATTGGGCGGTAAGGCTCAATTTGGTGGTCAGCGCTTCGGTGAGATGGAAGTGTGGGCACTGGAAGCTTATGGTGCAGCGCATACATTGCAGGAAATGCTCACGGTTAAATCTGATGATGTGGCTGGACGTAACAAGATGTATAAAAACATCGTCGATAATGATCAGAAAATGGAGGCAGGAATGCCAGAATCCTTCAATGTATTGATGAAGGAGATCCGTTCTCTTGGTATTAATATCGAGTTAGAGCAGAAAGATTAGTCATTCATTTGATGACTGATTTTAAGAGCAATTAAAAAAAATTAGATGACGTTTCACTAGGAGACGCAACACGATGAAAGACTTACTGAATTTACTCAAACAGCAAGGGCAAGTTGAAGATTTTGATTCAATCAAAATTGGATTAGCATCACCAGATATGATCCGTTCATGGTCATTTGGTGAGGTTAAAAAGCCAGAGACTATCAACTATCGAACATTTAAACCTGAGAGAGATGGTTTATTTTGCGCCAAGATCTTCGGTCCAATTAAAGATTATGAATGTTTATGTGGTAAATACAAAAGACTCAAGCACCGCGGTGTTGTCTGTGAGAAGTGTGGTGTAGAAGTTACCCAAACTAAAGTGCGTAGAGAGCGCATGGGTCACATTGAATTGGCTTGTCCAGTTGCGCATATTTGGTTTTTGAAATCACTTCCATCACGTATAGGTTTGTTATTGGATATGACCCTACGTGAGATTGAGCGCATTCTGTATTTTGAAGCGTTCGTGGTCGTTGATCCTGGCATGACTACCTTAGAGACTAAGCAGCTGTTATCTGAAGAAGCTTATCTAGAAGCATTAGAAACTTATGGTGACGAGTTCCGTGCGGTCATGGGTGCTGAGGCGATTTATGAGCTGATGTTACAAGTTGATCTTAAGTCGCAGGTGGTTGAGCTCCGTGAAGAGATTGAAAACACTCGTTCAGAGGCTAAATTAAAACGTTTTTCTAAACGCCTAAAATTGGTTGAGAATCTTCTGGAGTCAGGCAATAAGCCAGAATGGATGATTCTTACTGTATTGCCAGTGTTACCACCAGACTTGCGTCCATTGGTTCCACTTGATGGTGGTCGTTTCGCTACATCCGATTTGAATGACTTGTATCGTCGTGTCATTAATAGAAATAATCGTTTGAAGCGACTGTTAGAGTTGAATGCTCCTGACATTATTGTGCGCAATGAGAAGCGTATGCTGCAAGAATCAGTGGATGCTTTACTGGATAATGGTCGCCGTGGTCGTGCTATTACCGGCACTAACAAGCGTCCTTTGAAGTCGCTGGCAGACATGATCAAAGGTAAGCAGGGTCGATTCCGTCAAAACTTATTAGGTAAGCGTGTAGATTATTCAGGACGTTCAGTCATTGTATGTGGTCCAACTCTGCGTTTGCATCAATGTGGTCTACCGAAGAAGATGGCATTGGAGTTATTCAAGCCATTCGTATTCAGTAAATTGATGTTGAGAGGTTTGGCGCCAACTATTAAAGCTTGTAAGAAGACTGTTGAGCGCGAAGGCGCCGAGGTTTGGGATATCCTAGAAGAGGTTATCCGTGAGCATCCAGTTATGCTGAACCGTGCACCGACACTTCACCGTCTTG
>CAYPHQ010000046.1:0-9330 GCA_964410595.1 uncultured Thiotrichales bacterium | reverse complement strand
ATATACACGATCAGTAAAGAATTTTTTAAAGCCCCGCATGGGGCTTTTTTGTTGTCTGGTTAAAAACGACTGGCATTTTGAGGAGATTGGTTTTGAGGGTCGATTCGCAAACTTTAGAATCTTTATTTGATCCGATTATTACTGGTCTTGGTTATCAGCTGTGGGGACTTGAATACCGCAGTTCGCAGAGACATGCACTCATAAAAATATATATTGATCATGAGGATGGAGTCACACTGGATCATTGCTCAGAGGTCAGTCATCAAGTGAGCGCAGTGCTCGATGTGGAAGATCCAATTGCGGTGCCATACACTTTAGAGGTGTCATCACCAGGTGTTGAACGTCCATTATTGAAGTTGGCGCATTATCAGCGTTATTTGGGTTTTGAAATTAAGGTAAGACTGGCTTGGGCGTTGGAAGGACGTAAGAATTTTAAAGGAGAACTCATTGGAATTGAGTCAGATAACATCATCATGATGGTAGATGGGCTTGAGGTGAGTTTTTCCATAGATGCAGTAAAAAGAGCACATTTGATTTATCTCTAAGAATACATTCTCAGGATTAGCTAAGAGTAGGAATATGCAGGTATGAATAAAGAAATTTTAATGGTTGCTGAAACAGTCTCAAATGAAAAAGGGGTTGATCAGGAAGTAATTTTTCAAGCAATAGAGGCAGCCTTAGCCACAGCCACTCGTAAAAGATATACGCAGGATATTGAGGTTCGTGTGGAAATTGATCGTGAGTCTGGTGATTACAATACTTACCGTCGCTGGTTGGTGGTAGATGATGAAGATCCAGAATTTGAGTCACCGGAAAAGCAAATACTTTACAGCTACGCTATTCAGAAAAAAGCGGATGCTGAAGTAGGTGACTACATAGAAGAAGACATCGAGTCGGTTTCATTTGGACGAATTGCTGCGCATACGGCTAAGCAAGTGATCGTGCAAAAAGTCCGTGAGGCTGAAAGAGCCCTTATCGTAGATGCTTATAGTAATCGTGTCGGTGAATTAGTGATGGGGGTCGCCAAGCGCACAGAGCATAATGGCATATATATTGACTTGGGAGGGAATGCTGAAGGTTTTATTCCTCGTGAGGATATGATTCCACGTGAATCTATTCGCCCTGGTGATCGAGTCCGTGCTTACTTGAAAGAAGTGCGCTCTGAAATGAAAGGTCCTCAATTATTTCTTACACGAACAGCGTCAGAATTTCTGATTGAATTATTTAAACTTGAAGTGCCTGAAGTGGGTCAGAATGTCATTGATGTACTAGGTGCTGCCCGTGATCCAGGCTTGCGCGCTAAAATTGCTGTGCGTTCATCTGATCCTCGATTAGACCCTGTTGGTGCTTGTGTGGGTATGCGTGGCTCGCGTGTTCAGTCAGTTTCAAATGAGCTGGCGGGTGAGCGTATTGATATTATTCTATGGGATGAGAACCCGGCACAGTTTGTAATTAATGCAATGTCGCCTGCTGTGACTCTGTCGATAGTCTTAGATGAAGAATCCAATAGTATGGATATTGCAGTGGAGGAGGATAAACTCTCGCAAGCGATTGGGCGTGGTGGTCAGAATGTTAAGCTGGCCAGTGAGCTGACTGGTTGGACGCTCAATGTTATGACTGAAAGTCAGGCTGAAGAGAAGAGTGAAGGTGAAATGCGAGTACTCCAAGAACTATTCATGGAGAAACTTGATGTTGATGAAGAAGTCGCCGCAATCCTTGTTCAAGAGGGTTTTTCAACGGTGGATGAAATTGCTTATGTGCCACCGAAGGAACTACTTGAAGTGGAAGAGTTTGATGAGCAAATCGTCGATGAGCTGCGTGGTCGGGCCAGAGATGCCCTGCTGACACAAGCGATTTCTGGTGAATCAGATGAGTTGGCAGAGCCGGCTGAAGATCTTCTAAATATGGAAGGTATGGATCGTGATTTAGCTTTTGAACTGGCTGCACGTAAAATTATTACTATGGAAGACCTGGCTGAACAATCTATCGATGATATTGCGGATATCGAAGGGTTGGATGATGACAGGGCAGGTGAATTGATCATGCAAGCGCGTGCTCCATGGTTTGCAGAAGAATAACTAAATAAACAGAGGATACATGGCAAAGGTCACTGTAAAACAACTTGCGGAAGTCGTTGGAACTCCTGTCGATAAACTGCTACAGCAGCTTCAAGATGCTGGCTTAAGCTTCACAGCACCCGACGATGAAATTTCTGATAGTGAGAAGCTTCAGTTGCTTGAATATCTGCGTCAAAGTAAAGGTTCTAAACTAGAAGGCTCGGGTGATGGAAAGAAAATCACCTTGCGAAGAAAAAGCACATCTCAGCTCAAAGTATCGGGTGGGCAAGGCCGTGCATCTGCTACAAAAACGGTCAATGTAGAAGTACGCAAGAAAAGAACATATGTAAAACGTAGTGAGTTGATAGAACAGGAAGAAGAAAAGAAACGACAAGAGGAAGCTGAAAAGCAAAAGCGTGCCGAACAAGAACGTGTTGAGGCAGAAAAAGAGGCTCAACGTATAGCTGAGGAAAAACAGCGAGAAGAACAAGAGCGAATTGAGAGAGAGAAACAAGCAGCTGAAGAAGCTCAACGTGTAGCGGAACAACAGGCACTGCAGGAAGCTCAACAAAAAGCTGCTCAGGCTGAGCCAGTCAAAGAGTCACCCACCAAAGAAAGAAAGAGTTCTACCCGCAAGCGTGATAAATCAGAAGATCAAGGTAAGCGTGCTGAACTGCATGTGTCCACCGACAAGCGTGGTAAGCGCAAAACTAAAGCTAAGGTACGACCACAAAAAGTTGAGAGTACTTCTAAGCATGGTTTTGAAAAACCTATAGCACCTGTTGTGCATGAGGTGATGATCCCAGATAGCATCTCAGTGGCAGATCTAGCGCAAAAAATGGCGATCAAAGCGGCTGAAGTGATTAAAGTAATGATGAATATGGGTGTGATGGCCACTATCAATCAAGTGATTGATCAAGATACAGCCGTGTTAGTCGTTGAGGAGTTGGGTCATGTCGCTAAGCCATATGAAGATAATGATGTTGAAACTGACTTAATCAAGCCTGAGTACGACAGTGCAGCATCGGTAGTAAGACCGCCGATAGTGACTGTGATGGGACATGTGGATCATGGTAAGACTTCACTACTTGATTATATTCGCCACTCTCGTGTGGCGGCGGGTGAGGCCGGTGGCATCACTCAACATATTGGAGCTTATCATGTTGATACGCCAAATGGTGTGATTACATTCTTGGATACTCCCGGACACGCGGCCTTTACTGCTATGCGTGCTCGAGGTGCGCAGCTAACTGATATTGTCATTTTAGTGGTGTCAGCCGATGATGGCGTCATGCCACAGACGGCCGAGGCGGTTGAGCATTCGCGTGCTGCTGGGGTACCCATAGTCGTAGCCGTGAATAAAGTGGACAAGCCTGAAGCCGATCCAGACCGAGTCCGCAATGATCTGTCTGCATTGAATGTAATACCAGAAGATTGGGGAGGGGATGTGCAGTTTGTTAACGTCTCCGCAAAAACGGGTGAGGGTATTGACGAACTTTTGAGTGCGCTCAGTCTGCAAGCTGAAATTATGGAATTAAAAGGTGTACCCACAGGTCCTGCATCTGGCATCGTAGTTGAATCCTCATTAGATAAAGGACGTGGTCCAGTGTCGACTATTTTGGTGCAGGAAGGACAACTCAATCGCGGCGATATTTTATTATGTGGAGAGGAATATGGGCGTGTTCGCGCTATGTTTGATGAGCAGGGTGAGGCAATAGAATCTGCTGGCCCATCACTGCCTGTTGTGGTGCTGGGTATTTCCGGCACGGTCAATGCGGGTGAGGATGCTATTGTCGTTGAGAGCGATCGTAAAGCGCGTGAGGTGGCTGAATTACGTCGTGGTAAGACACGAGATTCTAAGTTGGCGGCTCAACAAGCCGCGAAGCTCGAGAATATTTTCAATCAAATGCAAGATGGCGAAGTAGTCAGTGTAAATATTCTGATTAAGGCCGATGTCCAAGGTAGTGCTGAGGCACTAAAAGATTCTTTAGCAAAACTCTCAACTGAAGAGGTTAAAGTTACTATAGTGAGTTCTGGAGTGGGCGGGATTACTGAATCTGATATCAACCTCGCTGCGGCTTCTAAAGCTATTGTTATTGGCTTTAATGTGCGCGCTGATGCCAGTGCGCGGCGAGCTCTGGACGATACCGGTGTCGATTTGCGTTACTACAGTGTGATTTATGAAGCCATCGATGACGTTAAAGATGCGATGAGTGGGTTATTGTCACCAGAGCTCCGTGAAGAGATTGTTGGTATTGCTGAAGTGAAAGATGTATTTAAATCATCAGCATTAGGGGCTGTGGCCGGGTGTATGGTAGTCGATGGTGCGGTGAAAAAGGGCAATCCAATCAGAGTGCTGCGTGATAATGTCGTTGTCTATGAAGGGGAGTTAGAATCGCTACGTAGACACAAGGATGATGTTAATGAAGTTCGCTCCGGTACAGAATGCGGTATCGCAGTTAAAAACTATAATGATGTGAAGGCGGGAGATCAGATAGAGGTTTACGAGCGTACAGAAGTGGCACGGACAATTGATTGATAATGCCTAGAGATTATCCTCGTTCATTACGTATTGCTGAGCAAATACATCGTGAAATT
Organism: uncultured Thiotrichales bacterium; assembly: GCA_964410595.1. GTDB lineage: Bacteria > Pseudomonadota > Gammaproteobacteria > UBA4575 > UBA4575 > UBA1858. The sequence goes on along the minus strand of CAYPHQ010000046.1, from coordinate 4,675 downwards.
GCTGTCATGCTGCGTGAAAATATCAATGATCCACGCGTGAGTGATTTCTCCATTACTGAAGTGGTTGTAAATAAGGATTTATCTACAGCTAAGATTTATTACACGCCGTTTTCAACTTCACAAGATACTAAAGAATTACAACAAGGTTTGGATAGTTGCGCTGCGCACTTAAGGAAAGAATTAGGAAAAATATTGCGTATAAGAGTGATTCCTAAATTAGTTTTTTATTTCGACGATACGACTGAGAGATCCACCCGTCTGGAAGAAATATTAACACAAGAAAAAATTAGCAAAACTCGTTTTTAGTTTCAGTCAACACAAAATTATAATTCGTGGCAAATAAAAAAAAGCGTGGAATTGATATGCATGGTCTGGTGGTATTGGATAAACCATTAGCGCTAAGTTCTAACCATGCTCTTCAACAAGTTAAACGCTTATTTAATGCTCGCAAAGCGGGACATACGGGCACTTTAGATCCGTTAGCAAGTGGTGCATTAGTTATATGTTTTGGTCGTGCTACCAAGATCGCAGAACATATTACTTCCATGCAAAAGTGTTATTCAGTGGTCGCTCAGTTAGGCCAAGAGACCACTACTGGTGACAGCGAAGGTGAGGTAACTCGTCAAGCTGACGTCAAACAGCATCATATTGAGGGATTTCAAGCCCTAATCCCACAATTTTTGGGTGATATTGAGCAGGTGCCACCGATGTATTCGGCACTTAAAAAAGACGGTGTGCCCCTCTATAAGCTTGCTCGTCAGGGCCAACAGGTAGAGCGTGGTTCTCGTTTGGTAAAAATCCATGACATCATGTTAGGCGAGATGACTAATGATACCGTGGAGATGACAGTGAAGTGTTCAAAAGGCACCTATATCAGAACATTGGTTGAAGATATGGGCCGGGCGCTTGGTTGTTATGCGCATGTGAAATTGTTGAGGAGATTGTCAGTTGGAGATTTCGGCACACTATATCCCATGGTCACTATGCAAGAAATGGAATCCGTATTGCAGCACCATAAGAACATTGAGTCGCTGGTTTTACCAATTGAAACCGCTTATTCAGGCTATCCAAGCAAGACATTGAATGAGGGTTTTGTACAAATGTTGCAACAGGGTATTGGTCTGCAGTTAGAGCAAACACATTCACTAAAATATCTGCGTATATTTGATACACAGGGGGTTTTAAGGGGGTTAGCTCAGCTGGAACAGGGTAAGGCCGTGAAATTTAATCAATTTTTTGGCACTCGGGGCTAAATTAAGTATTGTATGAGCTGACTCACATGGTAGAATCGCGCATCGTTATAAACCCTTAAGATAGAAATAATAAAACATGGCACTAACAGCAGAAGACAAGTCAGGCATTATCGAACAGTATCAACAGTCAGCCAATGATACGGGCTCACCCGAAGTACAGGTGGCACTTCTGTCTGCCCGAATTAAATATCTTAGTGACCATTTTGCAGATCATATACATGATCATCATTCAAGACATGGTCTTTTAAAGTTGGTCAACCAACGTCGTAAGTTACTGGATTACATCAAACGTAAAGACCAGAGTCGTTACCAACAATTGATTTCATCTTTAGGTCTGCGTCGATAAAAGATTAATGTTCCAGCTGTTGTCGCATGTCTGGTCATCTTTGTCGAACGTACGACGCCCACATTGTGAAGTTGATGTATCAGCTTCAATCAAAAATTTTTTAGTTCATTCTCGTGAGGGCACAAGAATGAATCGTCTATGCAGAATAAGATGTGAATTACTTTACATCAGTCCTGTGTAATTTCATTTGTTATAGTCAATTCTTATAGGAAATCCTAGTGAAAAGCATAAAGAAATCTTTCCAGTTCGGCGCACATGAAGTAACTATCGAAACCGGCGAAATCGCTCGTCAAGCAGATGGTGCAGTCATTGTGAATATGGGTGGTACCACAGTACTAGTAACAGTCGTAGGCGTGAGAGCCGCAAAAGAGGGCCAAAGCTTCTTTCCTCTTACCGTCAACTATCAAGAAAAAACTTATGCCGCAGGTAAGATTCCCGGGGGGTTCTTCAAGCGTGAAGGTCGACCGAGTGAAAAAGAAACTCTTACTTGTCGATTGATCGATCGTCCTATTCGCCCGCTGTTTCCAAAAGGTTTCAAAAATGAAGTTCAAGTCATCGCAACAGTGATGTCTATGAATAATGATATTGATGCTGATATACCTGCTTTGATTGGTACTTCAGCAGCCTTGGCTATATCAGGTATTCCCTTTGATGGTCCAATTGGTGCTTCAAAAGTGGGTTACATTAATGGCGAATATGTCATTAACCCAACTTTTTCGCAGATAGCAGAATCAGATCTTGAACTCGTGGTTGCTGGTACTGATAACGCAGTATTGATGGTGGAGTCTGAAGCTAACTTGCTGTCAGAGGAAGTTATGTTGGGTGCGGTTATGTTTGGCCATCAACAGATGCAAGTGGTGATCAATGCTATAAGAGAGTTAGCTGCTGAAGTTGGTAAGCCACGCTGGGAATGGACTGCACCTGAGAATAATGAAGAGTTGGCGGGTAAAGTTGCTGCACTATATACAGAAGCATTGAGTGATGCTTATAAGATTTCTGAAAAATTATCACGCCAACAAGCTATTGCAGAGATTCGTGAGCAAGCTAAGCAAGATTTGTGTGATGAAGAGGGTCCTACCGAAGCGGATGTAGTCGCTGAATTTTCAAGTTTGGAAAAAAGTTTAGTGCGCGGAAAAATTATTTCTGGCGAACCACGGATCGATGGGCGAGATACTAAAACCGTACGACCTATATTTGTCAGAACAGGCATTCTAGAGAGAACTCATGGTTCAGCATTGTTTACTCGTGGTGAAACTCAAGCGATCGTGGTCACGACTCTTGGAACTGGGCGTGATGCTCAGATTATTGATGCTATTGAAGGTGAGCGTAAAGAAACCTTCATGTTGCATTACAACTTCCCTCCTTACTCAGTCGGTGAAGCTGGCAGAACCGGTTCACCAGGTCGTCGTGAGATAGGTCACGGGAAGCTTGCCAAGCGTGGTGTGCAAGTCATTATGCCAAGTCAGGAAGAATTTCCATATGTTATCCGTGTGGTGTCAGAAATCACTGAATCGAATGGTTCTAGTTCTATGGCCTCAGTGTGTGGTACCAGTCTTGCCTTGATGGATGCGGGTGTACCTATTAAAGCACCTGTCGCAGGTATTGCCATGGGTCTAATTAAAGAAGGTGATAAGTTTGCAGTGCTATCAGATATCTTAGGTGATGAGGATCATCTCGGTGATATGGACTTTAAAGTAGCCGGTTCTGAAGAAGGTATCACAGCATTACAAATGGATATTAAGATTGACGGTATCACTGAAGAGATAATGAAAATTGCACTTGAGCAGGCGAAAGAAGGGCGTATCCATATCCTGGGTAAGATGTGTGAAGTGATTAATAGTCCTGCTGAGATGTCAGAATATGCGCCGCGATTACTGTCTATGTCTGTTCATCCTGACAAGATTCGTGATGTTATCGGTAAAGGTGGATCAGTTATTCGCTCTATTACAGAAGAGACCGGTGCCGTGGTTGATATCGATGATGAGGGTAATATCAAGATTGCTTCAGTCGATAGAGCGGCAGGTGAAGAGGCTAAGAAGCGAATTGAACTGATTACAGCCGATGTCGAAGTGGGTGCAACTTACGAGGGTAAAGTCGCAAAAATTATGGACTTCGGTGCATTTGTTACTATTTTGCCTGGGCGTGATGGTCTTGTTCATATTTCACAGATCTCAAATGAGCGTGTAGAAAATGTCTCTGATGTGCTGAAAGAAGGTGATATGGTGACGGTCAAAGTTTTAGAAATAGACAAACAAAATCGTATTCGATTAAGTATGAAAGAAGTCGGCAAAGAGGACGCCAAACAGTAAAGATAGGTTGTAATCAGGTAAGTGGGGTTGGATGAGTAAAAATAAATGGTCCGATAAGCTAAATTCTGAACAGTATGATGTGTGTTGGAATAAGGGGACAGAAGCTCCTTTCACAGGCCACTTACTCGATGAAGCAGGTAATGGCTTTTTTAAGTGTGTTTGCTGTGAGACAGTCTTGTTTGAGTCCACGACTAAATTTGACTCGGGGACCGGTTGGCCGAGTTTCTGGCAAGCCGCCAATCAGCAGGCGCTCGTCTATATCACTGATCAATCACATGGTATGACACGAACTGAAGTGTGTTGTAACAATTGCGGTTCACATTTGGGTCATGTGTTTGACGATGGCCCTCAGCCCACAGGTAAACGCTACTGCATTAATTCACTTTCATTAATATTTGAAGCCAAGTAAAGCCCACAGTTCGGGTTCATCCGGAGTAACAAACCACATCGAAAGCTTATTATTTGTACAATCGTGCTGTGTACTAGATAATCCCTGGATATTGATTGATTAAGCATATTCTCACAGACACATATTGAGTTAATATTTAGGCTGTGGTTTTACGTATTTCTGGTGCTATAATCGGGTTATTCCATTTGAAGTTTGGGTTTTTTTGCTAGACAAAAAAGCCTTGGATGTATAAAAAATACTAAGACACAATTAATTAACAAGGGATTAAGATTCGTAGGAGGTTTGATGAAGAAATTTTTAATCAACGTGCGTTACTTTTTAGCGCCATTACTGATCCTAGCGTCAATGTTCGGCGTAA
>CAYPHQ010000045.1:589-9389 GCA_964410595.1 uncultured Thiotrichales bacterium | reverse complement strand
GTATGACCGAGCTGATGATTGCGCGCTATCTCGATGACCCGCAGGGCGCGGTCGCCGAGAAGATGCGGGCGCAGGTTGCGACTGAGTGGGCAATCAGGATAAGGCCCAGATGGCTGCGCGTGCAGGGTCGAGGCTAGGTTTGGCGTGATGGTGCGGTCATTCTTTTGCGGAAATCCCAGCTGGTGATTTGCAGTGGGGTGAGTTCGATGATGACTTCAGTGTCTGCTCGCGATAGCAACCAATTTTTCAGCTTCGCATCCCGTCCTTCCAGGTAGCGCTCAGTCAACGCGGTGAGCATGTCGGATGCATCACCGGAGACCAGGCGCGCGTTGCCGCGGCCACTGATGCCGAAATACGGCGGTTCATTCACGGCAACCTCAAATCCCACTTTGGGATTTTCTGCGATCTGTTTGCAGACAACCGAATGGGGCTGAGTGCAGCAGAAAAACTTCTCGTTCTCGAGCACGAACCAGAGCGAGGTGATCTGCGGATATCCTTTCTTGCTCAAAGATGAGATGCGCATCGGCGATCGCGTATCCCGTAGAAAATTCAGAATGGCTTCCATCGGCCATTTGCTTCTGGGACTGAGCAGTTGATTCATCTGATTGTCCGTTTGAGGTTTTCGACTGTGGATCAGGTGGTCCGTTGCGAGCGTAGTTTGACCTTTGCTCGAAGGGGCTGTCTGCTGCGCAATTATTTTGACCGGGGTAGTAGCGAGCAACCAAAGAGTGCTTGCATGACTTGCTTCTGCGCGTGCCTGCTGTGGTTCAGACTCTGAACGGATCAGGCAGACGCATCGTGAAAAGAAAAAACCAAGAAGCAATGAGTAACGAAAAGAGGCGTGGGGAACTGACCTCAAAATTAGCACTCGAATGATTCCATGAACGCCCCGTGGGGATTCATGGAACAAGGCAGAAAGCTGCTTAACCGTTTGATTTTATTGGTGGGCCCGGTAGGACTCGAACCTACGACCAAGGGATTATGAGTCCCCTGCTCTAACCAACTGAGCTACAGGCCCTAATAGTGTGTTTGATGCGTTATTTATATCATCATATACATAGCATATTAATAGGGTGTTAATATGCTATGAGAGTAGAAATTTTATTCCAGTTCCAAGAAACTGCGTAATTGTTCTGAACGCGTTGGATGGCGAAGTTTGCGTAATGCTTTGGCCTCAATTTGACGTATTCGTTCACGTGTAACATCAAATTGCTTACCAACTTCTTCTAACGTATGGTCAGTATTCATGTCGATACCAAAACGCATACGTAGCACTTTAGCTTCACGTGGTGTGAGTGAGGCGAGTATTTCACGGGTGGCTTCGCTTAGACCAACGCCTGAGGCGGCTTCAACGGGTGATTCTATGTTAGCATCTTCAATAAAGTCACCAATATTAGAATCTTCATCATCACCAATAGGTGTTTCCATTGAGATAGGTTCTTTGGCTATCTTCAATACTTTGCGTACTTTATCTTCTGGCATTTCCATGCGTTCTGCCAATTCTTCAGGTGTGGCTTCACGCCCCATTTCTTGCAGCATCTGACGAGAGATACGATTGAGTTTGTTGATGGTCTCGATCATATGTACAGGGATTCTGATAGTGCGCGCTTGATCAGCAATTGAACGAGTGATGGCTTGACGGATCCACCATGTCGCATAAGTTGAGAATTTGTAACCACGTCGATATTCGAATTTGTCGACAGCCTTCATTAGGCCGATGTTACCCTCTTGGATCAAATCTAAGAATTGTAATCCACGGTTGGTATATTTTTTAGCAATCGAAATCACTAGGCGTAGATTGGCTTCGACCATTTCTTTCTTAGCACGGCGAGCTTTTGCTTCACCAATCGACATGAGACGGTTAATTTCTTTAATCTCAGCTATGGTCAGTTTAGAGTTAGTTTGAATAACATCTAATTTATGCTGCTCTTTAATAACCTCTTCTTGAACCTCGCTTAGAGCCTCAGAAAATTTTGATTTTTTATTGATAACACCAGCTAGCCACTCGCTGTTAGTCTCATTCTCAGTAAAGGATTCAATAAAAGCTTTTTTGGGCATGCCAGAGTAATTCACACATAACGTCATAATTATACGTTCGTGGTTGCGAATGCCTTCAACGGTAGTACGTAAATTTGTGGTGAGGGCATCGATAACTTTTTGATTGAGTTTTAAGCGCATGAAATATTCAGCTAATGCTACTCTTGCTTCAAGCATTTTCTTTGGACTTTTCTGAACACTGGCAGATTGCGTGTTTTTATACAAAGCCGCTATTTCCTCAAGGTGCTCACGCGCTTCTTCAGGGTCTGGTCCAGTATCTACTACTTCCTCTTCTGTTTGATCGTCATCAGTGTCATCGTCATCAGTGTCATCGTCATCAGTATCATCATCACTATCAGTTTGATTGACGACGGTAGGGGTAGAGATTTCATCTTCTGCATCAGGGTCAATAAAGCCGGTGATTAGATCAGTTAGACGCATCTCCTCATTTTCAACTTTTGCATATAAAAGCAATAGTTGTTCAATAGAGCGCGGGTAATGGCCAATCGCAAGTAGGACTTCGGCAAGACCTTCTTCAATTCGCTTAGCGATTTTAATCTCACCTTCACGTGTGAGTAGATTCACTGTGCCCATTTCACGCATGTACATGCGCACCGGGTCGGTGGTTCTGCCGAATTCACTGTCGACTGAAGCCAGTGCTGCGGCGGCTTCTTCTGCCACATCTTCATCTGCGGCAGCGGTTTCTGACATCAATAGTGATTCTTCATCAGGTGCTTGTTCATGTACGACAATGCCCATGTCATTGATCATACTGATGATGTCTTCAATCTGCTCAGGATCCACAATAGAGTCGGGTAAGTGGTCGTTGACCTCTGCATAAGTGAGGTAACCCTGCTCCTTACCTTTAGCAATCAAGTTCTTAAGGCTGTATCCTTGATTTTGTTGTTCGTTAGTAGATTCTGATTCCATAGGAGTTTTCGTAAATTATTGGGATAAACCTCTCATTATAATCGTTTTTCTTGAATCACACACCTATCCAATTAGATGTATTGGGTATAAATACCCATGTGTGGGTGACAAATGTTTAACTAGGGTCAGAATTGATTAAATCATCAAATTCTTTTCTGCGAATATCCTCATGAAAACGTTGCATCGTCTGCCGAAATGAATGCTCACGGTTATTCATGTCTGGCAGCTCCCACAGGACAAGTTTTTTTAAAATAGGGTATTCGTCACGACCGTGAAAGCGTTCAATTAGAGCGCTGGAAGTGAGAGTTGGTTCCTCCTGAATTATTGCTAGTAATTCAATGAGCAGTGGAACTCCCGGAGTCGTTTGAAGTTGATTTAATTGTTCTTCCGCTAAGGCAAATTCCACGAGTTGAGGCTCACGCAGTAATAACGCGATAGCCAGACGAGTTTTGGTGTATTTAGCCCCACGTTTTTGTTGGAGAGAACTGAATTGACTAGCGTTATATGATGATTTGGTCTCGTGTGGAGAGCTTGTAATCGAAGCGCCCACACGTATGTTGAGTTCTTTTAGCATTAAATCTTTGAAGACAATTTTAGGTATTTTGCTGATTAAAGGTTGCGCTAAATTGGCGAGTTTCGCTTTACCATCGAGTGAGCTGGTATCGACTTCAGTCGTTAGTTTACTAAAAAAGTACTCTGACAATGGTAGAGCTTGTTCAAGATGATTTTGAAAAGCTTGTTGTCCAGCTGAACGAATTAGAGAATCTGGATCTTCTCCCTGTGGCATAAAGGCGAAGCGGATATCAATACCGTCTTTATATTCAGGTAGTATTTGTTCTAAGGCTTTCCAGGCGGCATCTTTGCCAGCTCTATCACCATCAAAACAGAAGATTAAATTAGAGGTATAGCGCAGTAAGTTGCGTATATTTTGACTGGTGGTAGCAGTTCCTAGTGTGGCGATGGCATTGTCTACACCATGTTGAGCCAGTGCGACTACATCCATATAGCCCTCAACAACTAGTAGTGATTTTATTTTGCCTAGGGCCTGACGGGCTTCGTAGAGTCCATATAATGTGCTGCCCTTATGAAATAAATCAGTTTCGGGACTATTGATATATTTAGGTGAGCTGCCATCAATCTCACGGCCACCAAAAGCGATGACTCGTCCTCGTGGGTCTTTAATGGGGAACATAATTCGATGACGAAAGCGATCATATATTTTGCCGGGAGATTTCTCAGTTAATAAGCCGGCTTTAATCAAGGTGGCTGATTGTATATCAAGTTGATTTCTAAGGTTGTCGAAACCAGGTGGGGCAAAACCAATATTAAAGCGTTGTGAAATTTCACCGGTAATTCCGCGTGATTTTAGATACTCAATAGCCTCAGGGTGTTTTCTTAGTTGCAGTTGATAATAGCGGTTTGTGGTGTCGAGCGCTGTGTATGTGTCGGACAAGACATCATTTTTTTGACTGCCTTTTTCATAGCTCACTTCTAGCCCTAGGCGTTGCGCCAATACCTCTATGGTCTCAACAAACTCTAGGCCTTCATGTTCCATTAAAAAACCGATAGCAGTGCCATGAGCGCCACAGCCAAAACAATGATAAAACTGCTTTTCTCGATTGACTGTAAATGAAGGAGTTTTCTCACCATGAAAAGGACAGCATGCGATGTACTCTTTACCCTTAGGCTTGAGATCTATGTAGCTGTCAATGAGGTCAACGATATCGGTTTGATTGACCACCTGATCGATAAAGGATTGTGGGATTTTACTCGCCATAGTGAGTCACTGGAATATTCGAGGGTATACATAGAGGCTACTGGAAGCGCCTGGCATGTCAATAGTTGAATTAAGTCTTTGTGATTAATGCTAATAAAATCATCAGGCTAATTAACAACATAGTAAAAATGATTATCGCTTTATTGGATGAAAACCCATTGAATAAAACATTATTCTGAGTGGCAGGATGTGTATGTGAGTTCACATTAGACGTTGAGATTGCATATTTTTGATGTAAATAGATGTTGCCTTGAGTATGTATTTGGTCAAAATTGCCCTGTGAGTTTTTGTAGATATTTTCACATTGATAGGTATCCAATATGCTTTGTGGGGATTGATCAGAGGCTAACATGCACTGGCGGATACGATATTGAATATAACTCATGGTTTGCTGAAGATTTAATGAACGAATATTTATTTGGAGATGACTGCAGTCATGTAGCGCATGGTCATCTAACTCAATCAAATTTAATTTTAGCTGTGTTTCACCAGAGAAAAGGAAAAATAAGGCATTAGGGTGAGTTTGATCAAGTCGATTTTTGAGTTCGAATAGCTGCTTTAAACATGCATTATCTAAGTGGTGTGCATCATCAATAATTAATAAGCATTTTGGATGCTTTTCAAAATAACAGATGAGATGATTCTCAATGCTCAGATTTGAATCTGCTTGTGAACACATATCAAGTGGCCATTTAGTCTGCATCTTTTCACATAGTTGCACAAAGTTGAATATGTCAGTGGCTCGTACGGCACAAGATTGAAATTGTGAGCGTGTAAGTTGTAATGTTTTGCGAAGAAAAGTGGTTTTGCCAGCGCCCTGTTCAGCAAGCAATACAATTGATTGATTATTACGCGCAAGTGACTGCACAATAACATTCAGGGTCATCTCGAGAATACTATCAGTATAGAGGCGGTCGGCATCTACATGCGCTGAAAAAGGATTGCATTTCAAACCGAGGGCGGCGAGTTGTTGTTGAGTAAGCACAGCTGTTTGATTAGGGTGTTTCATTACCTAATTGTTAGTTTTGAGACATTCATATTGTGCTTGAGCATAGCGATCAGTCATGCCCGCAATATAATCTGAGATAACACGTGCGTAGCCATCAATGCCCTGACTTTCTCTCTTGCGAATTGCTTTTTGTTGATGTTCTGGTGGGAGTAAAGTGCTGTCATCGAAAAACTTCTCAAACAAGGCATTGATAATTGTTTTTGCATTCAGGCTCATGGCCGCTACCTGTTCATGTTGGTAGAGATTGCTATGAAGAAAAGATTTGAGTTCAATGATCTGAGTTTTTGTTTCTTCACTAAAGCCTACTAAGGGTTTTTTACTGTTGCGCACATCATCTATATTAGTGATTCCCCGCTGTGTGATGTTGTTCTGAGTAGTTTCAATTAAATCGTTTACACAACAATCAATCATGTTGCGAATCACAGTTTGTGCTTTTCGTTTATCAGATAGTCCTGGATATTGACTTTCGATGCTCTCAAAGTGTGAGGCAAATAAGCTACAGTTTCTGAGTTGTTGTATTGAGATTAGGCCTGAGCGTAAGCCATCGTCAACATCATGATTGTTGTAAGCGATTTCATCTGCAATGTTAGTGAGTTGTGCTTCTAGACTGGGTTGGGTCCTATCGATAAAACGCTGTCCTAATGCTCCCATATAACGTGCATTTTTTAATGAGCAGTGTTTGAGTATTCCCTCGCGAGTGTCAAACATAAGATTTAATCCATCGAATTGTGGATATTTCTCTTCTAAATGATCCACTACGCGTAAAGATTGAAAGTTATGCTCAAACCCGCCATATTCGCGCATACATTGATTGAGTGCGTCTTGCCCTGCATGACCAAAGGGAGTGTGGCCCACATCATGGGCTAGGGCGATAGCTTCAGTGAGATCTTCATTGAGGTTGAGGGCGCGAGCTATGGAACGTGCTATCTGAGCGACTTCCAGAGAATGTGTCAAGCGGGTACGGTATAAGTCGCCTTCATGATTGATGAACACTTGGGTTTTATACTCTAAGCGTCTAAATGCAGTGCAATGGATGACACGGTCTCGATCTCTTTGAAATTCTGAACGAGTATTGCAGGATGTTTCAGGAGTATCTCTGCCTAACGATTGTTGTTGTGTGACTGCATAGGGTGCGAGTGTTTGAAATTGCATATAACTAATTATGGGATGAGGTTGCATCAGTCAACATAGCTAACAATAGTGTCTGATCATATTCGTGAGTCATAACGGCTTGGCCAATTTCTTTAAGCAGAATAAGGTTGAGCTTGCCAGCTTGCACCTTTTTATCTAATGCCATCATTTCAAGCATTTGATCCGCGTTGAGTTGTTCAGGTAGATTGACCGGAAGATTTGCCATTTGTAAAACTCGCCTTATCCTTGCAACATCATCTTCATTTAGCCAACCTAAGCGCGCTGAAAATTCAGCAGCTAATGCCATACCACAGGCGACGGCTTCACCATGCAGCCAGTTGCCATAACCCATTCCTGTCTCGATAGCATGGCCAAACGTGTGCCCCAAATTTAATAGCGCACGACGACCACTTTTTTCCCGTTCATCATTGGCAACAATGTCAGCCTTGCATTGACATGAGGTTTGTATGGCATGAGTTACAGCTGCTATATCCAGTTGCATAAGATGGGTGATGTTTTCCTCCAGCCAAATAAAAAATTCTTTATCAGCCAATAAACCATATTTGATGACCTCGGCAATACCTGCGCTTAGCTCACGTGCAGGCAGACTGCGCAGAGTATTGATATCTGCTACCACACACTGAGGTTGATAAAATGCCCCTATCATATTTTTTCCTAGAGCATGGTTCACACCTGTTTTACCGCCGACAGATGAGTCGACTTGTGATAATAATGTGGTGGGGACTTGAATAAAGTCGACACCACGTTGATAACATGCTGCTGCAAAACCGGTGATGTCACCAATCACGCCTCCACCTAAGGCTACTATGCTTACATCGCGTGGACAGCGTAGTTCTAAGAGCACATCAAAAATATTTTCCAAGGTAGCCATATTTTTATATTGCTCCCCATCTGGCAAGATAATTTCATGGCACTCAAATGATTTTAGAGTATTTTTTAAGGGTTCTAAATATAAAGGGGCAACAGTTTCATTACTAATAATAACTACTCGTTGGCTTTTGATATGTTGATTGATGAGGTTTTTATGATTGAGTATATCCTCTCCTATGTATATAGGATAAGAGCGAGTGTCTAATTGTACAGTGAGTGTTTGCATAGAGTGTATTAACTCAGTAATTGTATCATTGGGTCTAATTAAGCAGATCTAATCGCTTGAGCTGCTGCATAATCAAGTCGATGGAGCGATTGATATTTTGTTTGTCAGTATCAATAGTGATATCAGCAAGCTGTTCATACAAGGGATTACGCTGTTTAGCTAATGAGCTTAGTTTAGCATGACGATCAGGTGTTTGAAGCAGTGGGCGTGATTTGTCGTGTGAGGTGCGTTTAAGTTGTGAGTCAACACAGGCCATCAAGTAGATGACGATATTATCTGCTTGCTTGAGAATAAGATGATTGTTGGCTTGAGTAACAATTCCTCCGCCGGTGGCAATTACCCCTGTGTCTTGCGTGAGCAGTTCTTTTAGCATTTTATGTTCGCGTGAACGGAATCCGTCTTCACCTTCTAGTTCGAAGATGGTAGTAATTTTGACTCCGGTACGATTTTCCAAAAAATGATCACTGTCATAAAAAGGGCACTTTAGGCGTTTGGCAAGTCGTTTGCCTAGTGAAGATTTTCCTGCACCCATAGGGCCAATGAGGATGATGTGTTTGCGCATAATTTGGCATTGTTTGATTTGATATCATTTTAAACAAAAAATATCATCTGCACAGGGTCATTTATCAGCTGTTGTGAGATTAAAGCACCATGTTTAATTGTTCATCGATAATTTTATCTGGTAAAGAAAGATTTAATAAATCTGCTGTAAATTGTGCGTTATCTACCCCAAGATATTTTCCTAATATCTTCGTCCATTCTTCAGGCTCAGAGTATCTATTTACAGTAAAACCAGTAT
>CAYPHQ010000045.1:0-579 GCA_964410595.1 uncultured Thiotrichales bacterium | reverse complement strand
AAGCACCATGTTTAATTGTTCATCGATAATTTTCGGAGTCATGAAGATCAGCAGCTCTTTTTTGTTATTACTTTTGCTTTCATTTCTGAACAGTTTGCCAGCAATGGGTAGATCGCCAAAAAAGGGCACTTTAGATGTGGATGTTGTTGAACCTTCAGTATAAATGCCACCCAGTACAATGGTCTGCCCATTGTTGACTAATACGTTGGAGGTAACTTCATTGGTATTAATGCTAGGAATACCTTGAAAAATATCACCAATACTGTCGTTAGTGACAGAGACCACCATACTGACTCGGTTATCAGGTGTGATTTGTGGAGTCACCTCCAGTGAAAGTACTGCTTTTTTGAATTCGACATCAGTGGCACCACTAGAAGTTTGTGATACGTAGGGAATTTCTGAACCCGTTTCTATACGTGCGGTGCTCTGATTGGCAGTAATTACACGAGGATTGGACATAACTTCTGCACGACTCTCGGCCTGTGCAGCAGATAATTCCATGTTGACGGCAAAGCCAAAAGGTATTTTTATAAAAGACAGTGCGAATTGTCCTGCACGACGACTCTCTGGCACTGGTAA
>CAYPHQ010000044.1:0-9434 GCA_964410595.1 uncultured Thiotrichales bacterium | reverse complement strand
TCCAATACAATCAATTGTGACAGTATCTTTACCTGTTGCTGGATGGATTTTGTAATGCTCAATAGCGCTGGATTATTGAGCTCAGTAATTCGAGCTTCAGCAGTTTGCAGTGCCGCTATTGCACCTGGGGCGTCATGTGAAAGAGCAAGTCGGTGACTTGCCATACGTAATAAATGCATCACCTCATGTTGTATCCAATAGTGTGCGTCTCCTCGTAAATGTTGTTGTGTTAGTTCAGCTTGTGCGCTCAGTTCACTCTGTTGCTGTTGTAGTTGTTTTATTTGGTTAGATAAATTTTTATATGATATTTGGTGTTCATCGAAGGTTTGCTTAATGGCCGTGGATAGATCGTCAATCTTTTCATCGTGTTTAAGATTGTTGATTCTGTTATTAAGATCAGCGAAAGAGGTCATTAAACTATGATTAGTTTGCTGTTGATAGCGCACGGCGACAATGCCGCTAATAATTATCACGATAAGAAAAATAATGCTGGTGATGATAAGCACACGCATCACACGCCAACTATGTGTTGAGTTGGAGGATTGAGATGGTTGTATTTGCGCATTGTTTTTTGTGATTTTATTGGAGCCTGTTTCTAAATTGTTCTCAGCACTGTTGCCAGCATTCGTCTCAGGCTCTGCCTTTGAGCCAGTGTTGGATTGTGTTGCAGTGATATTTTCACTTTTTTCTGTCATTGAGTATCTCGGATGTAGTTATTATGAGGTTAAACTCATGGATAACAAGTTGCCTCTATCAGGTGGCTTAATGAGTGCTAGTGACAGGTGAAATAATTTTTGATTCAAGCACTTTTTACTAGCCAAGTTAAGATCGCTTGGTACATATCTCCATCAGTAGGACTTGCCGCTATTATAGGAGCTTTTTTGAATCCTAGAGATGATACTTTTTCAGAAATTTTAGGGTGTCCGACAATGGTTTGACAATCAAGTAGCCAAGCGTTTTCCTGTAAATGATTTAACCGCACAAAATTTTCAGCGCTTTCACTGCTGGTGAATAAAATCGCATCAATGTGTTCAGGTAATGGACTGTTACTTGAGGGTAGAACACGCTGATACACTTCACAAGTGTTGACCAGGCAGCATTTATTTTGTAGCACTTGTTTGAGGAGTTCACGTCCTCCCATCCCTTTAATGATGAGGGCTTTTTTGCCAGTCAGTGGATATTGCTCTAGCGCGGCCAATAACCCTTCAGTATCAGTGGTAGTGGTGGGGGTGATAATGGTGTTGAAACCATGGTTGCGCAATGCACGAGCAGAGGATTCGCCTACAGCCGCGACGTGAGTGTGCGCAGGTAGGTGCTTCAATTGAGGAAGACTATTGAGGCCATGAGTCACAGCATTGGGGCTAGTGAAGCAAATAAAATCATAGTCATCAAGAGCATGTTCGAGCTGCCTATGCACTGATTTTGAGCTTATGGGTGAAATCTCGATACACGGAAAACAATGGCAGCGAATACCTAGTAGACGACACTTTTCGGCGAGCACAGAATTTTGGTGTCGGGGCCGAGTAATAATGACGTTGAGATCATCAGGCTTCATGAGGTCTAAAATGGGCCTAGGAATGACTGTCATTCATACTTGCCATCAATTCTAACGCCCCTTGAGCAATTAAGTCATCAGCGACAGTTTGGCTAATAGTTGGCATAGCACTGAGTTCTCCTGTGAGTTCAGCCCGAAGCATCTGTTGGCCGTCTAAAGAGCCGACAAGTGCGCGTAAGGTGAGGGTTTGATCAAATTGAGTGGCGTGGGCAGCAATGGGTAAATGACAGTTAGCCGATAATGCGGTGCTAATTTTTCGTTCGGCATAGACAGATAGTGCTGTAATTTCGTGGTGTAAAGGTTGTAACAAGGCTTGCGTGTTTGCATCTTGTTGGCGACACTCGATACCAATTGCACCTTGTCCGATAGCGGGCAGGCAGATATTCGTGTCTAGGGTGTGACTGATTCTGTCAGCAAATCCCAGCCGTTTAAGACCAGCGCTGGCCAGTATAATGGCGTCATATTGACCTTCATCGAGCTTCGCTAAGCGTGTATTCACATTGCCGCGCAGAGGGCGAATATTGCAGTCAGGTCGCAGGGCGCGTATCTGACATTCCCGACGCGTACTAGATGTACCCACCACTGCGTTTTCAGGTAATGCCTCGAGGCTAGAGTAGTCATTGGAGACGAATGCATCACGTGGATCCTCTCGTTCCAAAATAGTACTGATATGTAACCCAGAGGGGAGTTCGAAGGGAACATCTTTCATGGAGTGCACGGCGATATCCGCCCGTTCATCGATCAAACATTGTTCCAGTTCTTTGACAAACAAACCTTTGCCGCCAGCCTTGGCCAGTGAGGCCTGTAAAAAACGATCACCCTGAGTTGTCATACCGAGGATCTCGATGTCTAGTTCTGGGTGATGAAGTGTGAGTAAACGTGAGACTTCGTGAGCCTGCCATAGTGCAAGCTGACTTTCACGTGTGGCGATAGTTATGCGCGTCAAGAGTTTGGCCTAATGTTAATGTCAGAATAAAAAAGTATGCGTGTCAAAATCTAATAGATTGTATGAAGTATACAGGGCTGAAGTCTATTTTACCTTGAGAAACTTCCTAACCTCCGCCACATGACGACGACTAATTTCAAGTTTATCATCGAGACCCCTGAAGGTGACCACAAAACGTGCATCAGGCTGTTTTTCCATTCCGCTGATAAAATTGGTATTTACCAGAGCATTTCTATGCATGCGTAAAAAGCGCGAGGAAAATTCTACTTCGAGGTTTTTTAGTGCATCTTCGATTAATACCTCTCCGTTTTTATGACGCACAGTGATGTATTTTTGGTCGGCTAAAAAATAAGCGATATGATCAAGTGCAATTAATTCTAGATTGCCGCGCACTCGTGCGCAGATATGGCTACGGCCGGCATTATTAGTTTCCATATCCAGCGCGACGATTTCTGCTTGAGGCGTGGTTTGCCGTTTTTTAAATTTTAATAACATGGCTAAATTAGTCAGGTTTGGTTTACAGTATAGCGCCATAGAGGCTATATTCCGATGTATCTCAAACAAGCCTATATATATGTCTAACAAAGAATCGAAAAATAAACCCTGGGGCGGTCGTTTTACTGAGTCCACAGACGCTTTTGTGGAAGAATTTACCGCGTCGGTAGGCTTTGATCAGCGAATGTATGCGCAAGATATTGCCGGTTCGCAGGCGCATGCGCGTATGTTGGCAAGAATCAATATTTTGAGTGCGGATGAATGTAATGCCATTGTGTCGGCTTTGGATGAAATTAAGCAGGAAATTGAGGCTGGGGATTTTGAATGGCGTGTGGACCTTGAAGATGTGCACATGAACATAGAGTCACGTTTGGTCGAAAAAATCGGTGAACCCGGTAAGAAACTGCATACAGGTCGCTCGCGTAATGACCAAGTGGCGACAGATATTCGTCTCTATATGCGCGCGCAGTGTGATCTGATTGATCAAGAATTGCTGCGTTTTCAAACTGCAATATTAGCTGTAGCTGAACGAGAAGCGGCCACCTTAATGCCAGGATTCACACATCTGCAAGTGGCGCAGGTAATCACCGTAGGACATCATATGATGGCGTGGTATGAGATGTTGACTCGAGATAGATCACGTTTGCAGGATTGCCGAGCGCGGCTTAATACACTGCCATTGGGGTCAGCAGCATTGGCAGGGACCCCGTTCCCATTAGATCGTGACTATGTTGCTGATCAATTGGGTTTTGATGCTGTTTCTCGCAATTCATTAGATGCGGTGAGTGATCGAGACTTTGCTATTGAGTTTTGTTCTTTTGCATCTATCTTGCTCATGCATATGTCACGCATGTCAGAGGAGTTAGTGTTATGGGCTTCTCAGCAATTTGAATTCATTGAATTGCCTGATAGTTTTTGTACCGGTTCTTCTATCATGCCGCAGAAAAAGAATCCTGATGTGCCAGAATTAGTGCGTGGAAAAAGTGGGCGTGTTTTTGGACATCTGATGTCTATGCTCACTCTGATGAAGTCACAGGTGTTGGCTTACAATAAAGATAATCAAGAGGATAAGGAGCCACTGTTTGATACCATAGATACTGTATTAGGATGTTTACGTGTTTATGCTGACATGGTGCCACATGTGCAGTTTAACCATGAGCAACTCACCATGGCCGTCACCAAAGGTTACGCAACAGCTACTGACCTTGCGGATTATTTAGTATCCAAAGGTGTGGCTTTCAGAGATGCGCATGAAGTGGTTGGGCGCGCAGTTCGTATAGCTATCGATGCAGGAAAAGAATTGGCGCAGTTAGATCTTGCACAGTATCAGTCACTTTCGACTGCAATCAGTGATGATGTCTATGCGGTGTTGGAGGCACAGGGTTCAGCCAGTTCGAAAAATGTCACAGGTGGAACCAGCCCACAGCAAGTTAAACAACAAATACAAGCTGCACGTGCAGCGCTTAAGTCGACAAGCGTTTAATCAACCACTGATTGAGGTCGGCTACTTCTTGAGTGCATAAATTGTGCGCCATAGGATATTGATGCCATTCTATTTCAGCGCCAATTGCTTCTAGTGCTGCTCGTGATCGATGCGCAACATCAAGTGTTAAAATCTCATCAGACTCCCCATGTGCCATAAAAATATATTTGCGTGTGTTGTTGGATGAGTCATATTGCTTGCAAAGATGACTTAAGGGTAGGTAGGTCGACAAGGCGATGACACCGCCGATTGCAGTATCGCTATGCAGGTAGGTATGCAGTGCTACAGCCCCGCCTTGAGAAAATCCGGCTATGATTATTCGTTGAGCGGGAATATGAGAAAAATTTTCTGCAATCAAATGTTCGATGGATTGCATGGCGCAAAGAATTCCCCGTTCGTCTTCTTTGGAGTTATCTTCCAAAGAATAAATGTCATACCAAGCATTCATGGGCATGCCTTGATTGATAGTTACAGGCAATATAGGTGCATGAGGCAGTACGAAGTGTATTTTGATTCCTGTTGGTAATTCCAGTTGTTCTACCACTGCTTTAAAGTCATAGCCATTGGCGCCTAGACCATGTAGCCATATGACCAAAGCATCAGCATCCTCACTGGGGTGTATTTCTAGGTAATCTAGTTTATGCACTTGTGTCACTCGCAGTGATAGGTGGTTATAATGAGGTTGACGATGTTGCAGTACAGTGTGAATACTAACTGTATGGCCAGTTATCAAACAACCATCAGGATGATTATTTTGAATAAACAATTGCCAATATTGATGTTAATCGCTGTCGTTCTGCTTGTCAGCGGCTGTGGACAGTCAGGGGATCTTTATGTCCCAGAGAATGAAAAGAAAACTCCTGCTGCTGAACAGTCAGATTCATAGATTCTCAAACGCACTTAATCATAACATTTTATAAGACTATAATAAGAATATATGAAGCAATTTACCGGATTTGAATATCGTCAATGTGAATTATATGTTGAAGATGTGTCATTGACAGCTTTAGCGACACAGTTTGGCACGCCATGTTACGTTTACTCTAAATCCGCAATCAAGCAACAATGGGATAGTCTTAATGATGCCTTCTTGCAGCATAAGTTTCTTCCTTGTTATGCGGTAAAGGCCAACTCTAATATAGCAGTATTACAATTACTGGCTGAGTGGGGGGCAGGTTTTGACATTGTCTCAGTAGGAGAGTTGGAACGTGTGCTAGCTGCGGGTGGGGAGGCTAGCAAGGTGATGTTTTCAGGGGTGGCTAAAAGAGATGATGAAATACGTGCGGCGATATACCATCAAATAGCTTGCATTAATATTGAATCAGCTTTTGAATTATCGCGTGTTAGTGCCATTGCGGCTGAAATGAAAATGCCCGCCAGAGTGTCTTTACGCATTAATCCTGACGTTAATCCGCACACTCATCCATATATTTCTACTGGTTTGAAAGAGAGTAAATTCGGTGTCGCTAGTGAGCTGGCTCTGAGTTTGTACGCATCTATTAAAGACGATCCATGGGTTGAAGCAGTAGGTGTGGATTGTCATATAGGAAGTCAGATCACTGATACTGATCCATATCAGGAGGCGGCTATTCATGTGTTTGAATTTGTCGCCCAGCTTGAAGCCATGGGTATTAAGCTAAAACATATTGACTTGGGTGGTGGCTTTGGAGTTACTTATGATCAGGAGGCTCCACCTAGTTACGGAGACTTTGCTGAAAAAATATTACCCTTATTTGCTGATAAGGATTATGAATTAGTGCTTGAGCCTGGACGCTCTTTGGTAGCGAATTCAGGCGCATTAATTACACGCGTGGAATACATTAAGGATATTGAGGTGAATCGTTTTGCCATGGTCGATGCTGCAATGAATGATTTAATCAGACCTGCTCTTTATCAGGCTTGGCATACTGTATTACCACTTAAACAAGATACCACCAAACAGTTTCAACAATATGATGTGGTTGGCCCCGTATGTGAGAGCGGTGATTTTTTGGCCAAGGCACGCACACTGCCTGAATTGAGTACGGGTGATCATCTGGCAGTCATGTCAGCTGGAGCGTATGCCATGACCATGGCGAGTAATTATAACTCGCGTCAAAAGCCTTGTGAGTTACTGATTGATGGAGACAATGTTCATTTAATTAGACGTCGTGAAGCATTGACCGATTTGTGGAAGCATGAGAGCTTACTACCCGTCGAATCATAAATACTATGCTATCAGTGAGATTAACGAGACGTGAAAATTAATTTCTTAAAAATGCATGGATTGGGTAATGACTTCATTATGCTTGATGGTGTATCACAAGAGCTGACGATATCTTCAGAGGATGTCGTGCGTCTATCAGATAGACACTTAGGAGTGGGTTGTGATCAGTTGTTAATAGTGGAGCCAACTCCAATTGAAGGCGTGGATTTTAGATACAGAATTTTCAATCATGATGGTTCAGAAGTAGAGCAGTGTGGAAATGGTGCGCGTTGTTTTGCGCAGTTTGTCAGACGACAGGGATTAACTGATAAAGATCACATTATAGTAGAGACGCTCGCAGGAATTTTTCAGTTAGAGATTATCGATGACTCATTGGTTAAAGTTGAAATGGGGGCGCCAATTTTTGATTATGAAAAAATACCTTTTGTGGCGCCAATGAAGGATCTACATGAAGCAGTAGTGGGTGATCACAAGGTGGAGTTTTATGTCGTTTCTATGGGTAATCCTCATGCAGTTATTTTTGTTGATGATGTTGATCGAGTGGCAGTTAAAGAAATTGGCTACCATCTTGAACATGATGCGCGCTTCCCGAACCGAGCTAATGTTCAATTTGTTCAGGTAGTAGATGCTAATACCATTGCTCAACGGATATTTGAGCGCGGAGCGGGTGAGACGTTAGCTAGTGGTTCTGGTGCCTGTGCGGCCGTCGCCGTCGGGCAAAAGTACAGAGGTTTAAATGCTACAGTTGATGTAAATATGCAGGGTGGTAAGCTAATCATACATAGTGATTCAGACAGACAGCGTTTATTTATGACTGGGCCTACACAGGTCAGCTTTGAAGGGAGTGTTGAAATATGACAAGTTCATCAGATAACACATTGCAACAAGAAGATGATATTACTGTGAATGTGCAAGAGGTAAAAAAATATCTTTTGGATCATCCAGATTTTTTCCAAAAAAACACTGAAGTGTTGAGTGAGCTTGCTTTGAAACATGATTCAGGTGTCGCAACCTCATTGTTAGAACGTCAAGTTCAAGCTTTGCGTAAAAAGAATGATGATTTAGAGAAAAACCTGCTTAATCTGTTGCGCCTGGCTCATGAGAATGAGGAGCTGCAAAAAAAATCTCAACGTATTACATTGCGCTTGCTTGAAATTGAAAATGACGAGTATGTTGTGGACCATATCAATGATATCTTGACTGATGAATTCTCATCGCTTGATGTTTGTATGGTTTTCAATCGATGGCCTGCATCTGTCAATATGCCAGACCAGAATAAACTCTCTGATGAAGATATGTCACTCGATGTGTGTCAATCTTTATTAGCTAATAATCAGATTGAGTGCGTTTTTTCCACATCGCTGGCGGGGCAATTTTTTTCTCAACAGTCTTCCATTCAATCTGCGGTTGCAGTGCCACTGGGGAATTCAGCGGAGGGTAAAAAATCACAACAACCGACTCCTCAAAAAAGAAAAAACTTCGGCATTTTAATATTTGGCAGTACCGATAAAACACGTTTTAACAAAGGTATGGGAACCATATTTCTTGAACACTTGGCTGATTTATTGAGTTGTAAGCTGAGTCGATATTTCATGCAAGATAGTTAATCAAATTTTGATTGTTGTTTATGTCTAGCAATCATCTCACTGATTTCCTTCAATATCTCAAGACGATTAAGCGTTACTCACAGAAAACTATTGATAATTACCAACGTGACTTGAAAATATTTCAAGATTTTTTGTTGGCTAACTCATTAACAAAAAAATCCAGTATTACCAATGCAACTAACGATCAGGTTAGAGCCTTTATTGCTTATCGTCACAGACAGGGTCTAGTCAGCACTAGTTTGCAGCGACAATTATCATCACTTAGAAGCTTTTATAATTATTGTTTGAAGGAAGGTATCCTAGCTAATAACCCAGCTGTAGATGTACGTGCACCAAAAGGTAAAAAGCAACTGCCTAATGTGATGGATGTGGACCAAGTAAGCCAGTTACTGAATGTCAATCCAGACCAGCCATTACAGATTCGTGATTTTGCTATGATGGAACTCATGTATTCCTCAGGGTTGCGTTTGAGTGAGTTAGTCAATCTGAATATAGAAGATGTTTATTTGGAGGTGCCAGAGCTAAAAGTCACAGGTAAGGGAGATAAAACGCGTTTTTTACCGATTGGGAGCGCGGCAGTTAAGGCACTCAAAGCTTGGTATAGTCAACGTAACACAATGGTGAAAGGTGACCAGAGCGCAGTATTTATTACTCAGCGTGGTCAGCGAATTTCACAGCGCTCGGTTCAAAGCCGAGTTCAACAGGCGGCGCGTCAATGTGGTTTAGGATTGCACTTGCACCCACACATGCTTCGTCACTCTTTTGCTAGTCATATCTTACAGTCGAGTGGAGATTTGCGTTCATTACAGGAATTACTGGGACACGCTAATATCAGCACTACGCAGATTTATACGCAATTAGATTTTCAACATTTGGCCAAAGTGTATGATGATGCCCATCCTAGAGCAAAAATTAGAGCGAAAAAAAAGCCTGATTAATCATCGGCATCAACAATATTTAATTGAATAGGTGGAAAAAATTGATGCACACAAATAGCCACATATTATGTGGCTATTTGTGTTGGGCTTTGGTGTACAATTCACGCCTGTTCAAAATGAGGATCTGTCATGGAACAATTTGAGGGTACAACCATAGTCTCCGTTAGGCGAGGAAATAGTGTAGTGCTTGGAGGAGATGGGCAA
>CAYPHQ010000043.1:0-9760 GCA_964410595.1 uncultured Thiotrichales bacterium | reverse complement strand
GAATCCCCAGACATAATAACAATAGTGTCAACTTTGCTAGCTAGCTGCATAGCATTGATAGAGAGAGGGATATCTGCAGATTTATGACATGGACGAACTGATCCATGGAAAAATTCATGCAAACGATCACGTAACTTCTGTGATATTTGTTTGCCCTCACGAAAATATATTAAACGATTTAGGCCGCGATTGCCCAAGAGCTTAGGAATCAGGCGATCGAAGTTAAGCATGGTATTAGGATCATTGGTTTGATCATGAATACTGCGCTCAATATTATTTCCATCAATGAGAATTGCCACAGTCTGGCTGATAATAACTTGTTCAGATTTTTGTTCAGTCATAGTTTTTTTGTCCCTCAAGACGCTGCTATTCAGTCTCTATCTGAAACAATTGGCAGCGGTTTGGATGATATATAAATCCAGGTGGGCAAGCTTATTCACCAACCTAAGACAGTTACATGTGTAACACACCAAAGTATAGATACATAAGCACGGAAGATAAAACTCCCACTTGTGGATAGGCTTATACAAGATATTTATATTCTCTGGAAGTAAGTATAGTGTGGTTACATTAGCGTCTAGGTTTCACAGTGTTGCCAGTGGTTACGCCTAGCAATTTTGAGGCTGAGTTTTGTCTGTATGATTTTTCACGATATTCGAAAAGCAGTGTTTACCGTTCATTGTCACGGGCAAGGCGTTTCAAAACATAAGCGCTAGCGAGCATGCCAAAAGTGCTAGTCACTGCACATAGAGAACCAAAGCCATCGGCGCAGTTGAGGCCAGAAAGGGAGTGATTTTCAGATTTTTTGGTGGTTATTTCACCTTGGTTATTAGGATAACGCAATGTCTCTGATGAGAATACGCAAGGAACATCGAAACGACGTTCCAAGTTTCTACTGAACCCATGTTTTGTTCGCAGCTGCTTGCGTGTCTTGGATAAAAGTGCATCTCCTTCTGAGCGAGTCATATCTGAGAGCTGGATACGGCTGGGATCAATGCGACCACCCGCACCGCCCACTGTCAAGCAACGGATTTTATTGCTTTTGCAATAATGTATGAGGGCGGCCTTGATGCGGAACTGATCACAACAATCAATAACATAATCAAAGTCACGCAGAATGTACTGAGTGATATTCTGACAGGATAGGTGATCATCGATTAAGTGTAATTTGCAGTCAGGGTTAATCTGATGAATGCGCTCAGCCATGGCAATGATTTTTGCTTGGCCCAGAGTATTTGAGAGCGCATGAATTTGTCGATTAATGTTCGATTCAGCAATATGATCTAAATCAATCAGGGTTATCTCGCCTACATGTGTGCGGGCGAGAGACTCTGCTACCCATGAACCCACTCCACCAATGCCAATGACACATACATGACTGGCTTGTATATTTTGATAGCCTTGGCTTCCGTAAAGTTTTTGTATGCCTAGAAAACGGCGTTGTTGATCATTTGACATGGTGCATGAGTGGCAAAATATTGTTTTATAATCACACCATATATTATTCTCTTACTAGATGAAATTAATAGATAGTCATTGTCACATAGATTTTGAAGAGTTTTCGCAAGACAGAACAAAAGTCTTGCAAGCCGCGCGTGCTAATAAGGTAGAAAAACTGATTGTGCCTGCTGTTATGTGGAGTGCTTGGGATGACCTGATAACGTTATGTGAGCAGCATCGAGAGTTACATTATGCTCTCGGTTTGCATCCGATGTTTATTCATGCGCATGAGCCCCAACATTTGCGTGAGCTTGCTGATTATTTGCATCGTTATCGGCCTTGTGCTGTGGGTGAGATTGGGCTGGATTTTTATGATCGATCTCTATGTATAGACAAGCAGAAAGAATTTTTTGAAGCGCAACTTGCGATAGCCTGCGAGCAGGCTATGCCGGTTATCCTTCATGTACGTAAAGCACATGAGGAAGTATTAGTTGCTCTGAAAAAATACCCTGTGATTGGTGGAATTGTGCATGCTTACAATGGCAGTATGCAACAAGCGGAACGCTATCTGAAAGCCAATTTTAAGTTTGGTTTCGGGGGTATGCTTACTTTTGAGCGATCTACTCATTTGCGACATTTAGCAAAACACTTACCGATAGAGAGTATTGTGCTAGAAACAGACTCCCCAGACATGACTGTTCAACAACATAGAGGTGGACGCAATAGTCCAGAGTATCTTCATTACTGTTGTTCAGCGTTAGCTGACATACGGCAAATGTCGGTACAACAGATCGCCGACATTACCTCTGCAAATACTTTACAAACGCTCAATCTCTAGGAGGCTAATAAAGCATGGAATTTATCAGTATTAAAGATCGCCTTCCAATGCCTGAGGAGGCTCTGCCTGGTCGTACTGAAAAAATGCCCGTGGCTGCAACGCATTATGTTACGGGTAATGCCATGCAGCCAGCGTTTCTCTCCGGCATGCATCATGCAATGTTTGGTATGGGATGTTTCTGGGGTGTGGAGAGGAGATTCTGGACTTTAGAAGGCGTCTATTCAACAGCGGTGGGATATGCGGCAGGACTCACTCCTAACCCTAGTTATGATGAGGTATGTACAGGGCTTACAGGGCATAATGAAGTTGTCTTGTTAGTGTTTGAGCCTGAAAAAATTTCTTATCAGCAACTTCTAAAAGTTTTCTGGGAGTCACATAATCCAACGCAGGGCATGCGACAAGGGAATGATCGTGGAACACAATATCGATCAGGCATATATACATTTGATGAACAACAACGAGAGCAGGCGGTGGCTTCTCAATTAGCCGTTGCGCAAGCATTAACTGAAATTGGATTGGGCGAGATAACCACAGAGATTATGCCAGCGCCGAAATTTTATTATGCTGAAGATTATCATCAGCAATATCTGGCAAAAAATCCCAATGGATATTGTGGACTGGTAGGCACAGGTATTACCTATACTGCATCTGAATAAACGGAGTCAGATATTTTTTGTAGCTTATACTTGATGTTACACACTTTCATGATGCTATGACTCATCAAGCGTCATGGCGAAATGGAATGTTTAATGTTGATGGCTGAAACGGTTGTATGGTTTCTTCAGTACTAACTGTTGTACATCTATCACTCGTGTTTCAAATCCGGCTTGGCAATATTTTAAATAGTATTCCCATAGACGAATAAATTCGTCATTGTAACCTAGTTGATAAATTTCTTTTTGTTGCTGCATAAAGCGCTGATGCCAGTCATCCAGTGTGCGTGCATAGCTGCAGGCAAAACTTTCAGAGTGGTAAGGAGTGAGTGAGGTATGACGGGCGCAAGAGGATAACATTGCTGTCATGCTGGTAAGACAGCCACCTGGAAAGATGTATTTACGGATAAAATCTACGGTATGGATATAATCTGCATATAAATAGTCCGAGATGGTAATTGCTTGTACCAGCATAATGCCATTTGATTTTAATAAACGGTCACACGTCTTAAAATATTCATCAAGATATTGAAAACCTACCGCCTCGATCATCTCTATAGAGACTAATTTGTCGTATTTCCCTTCCAGTGTTCGATAATCTTTTTGTATGAGTGTGATGCGATCCTCAAGTTGAAGTTCTTTTATGCGCTGTTCTGTGTACTTATACTGAGCATCAGATATTGTCGTCGTGGTAACACGACAGCCATAATTTTGAACGGCATAAATGGCAAACCCACCCCAGCCAGTACCAATTTCTATAATGTGGTCATTACAGCTTAATTGTAGCTTTTCACAGATGAGTTTGAGTTTGTATTCAGCAGCCGTCTCAAGATCATCCTCTGCGTGCTGATAATAAGCAGAGGAGTACATCATTTTTTTATCCAGAAATAATTGATATAACTCATTACCGATATCGTAATGGGCGAGGATATTTTTCTTTGAACCCCTGGGAGTGTTTTTCTGAAACAGGCTCAAACAGTAATTTAGGTATTTAGCCAGCATGCTAAATCCATCTTTGAACTTGAGTAAAGTATCTTGGTTGAGTGTGAATATAGTCAAAACATTGAGTAGATTGTCTGTCTCCCACCAATTATCGATATAAGTAGTGCCTGCCGCAGGATCGCCCTGAAGAATGAGACTGCTGAAGACACGCATATCTTTAATGCGAATGACTGCTGCAGGTTGATCGTCGCCACCTTGACCGAATCTATGGACCTCATCTCCTATATGTATGGTGAGTGAGCCAACTTCCAGTGAATTCAACTTTTTTAATAAAACAGACTTAGCTAAGCGACTTAGCAACGAAGGGTTTAAAGAGCTCTTATGTTTTGCTTGTGGGAGGATGGACATGGCGTGTTAGTTGTTTTTTTTGTATGGCACATATTTAATCCCCTTGAGCCATAACTTTAAGGCTTGTACGTATATTGCTGTTGTCACTTTATAACTCATAAGGGGGAAATTGAGCAGTGTTTGTATGAGACTTTTTTGAGTGATTTCGTATCGCTGTAAATCCAATGCTGCGTTAAATAATATCTCATTATGATGATGATTTTCTATGCGTACATTCAGGTTTTCAGCGGGTATGCTGATCTGCCAGTGATATGACATATTAAGATCCATGAAGGGCGATACATGAAAATCCTTAGCATGATCTTTGGTAACGAATGTTCCTTGTCTTGACTCACCCTCAAGTACATAGCAATGACGCTCATTCCACGGGGTATTGCATACTTCGGCAACTACATGAGTGACGTGAATGGCGCTTTTATCGTAACAGTAATAGAGGCTGAGAGGGTTGAAAACATAACCAAAATATCTAAAGTGAGTAAGCAGCCTGATAGGTCCTTCAATTGCAGTGCCGGTTTCTTGCAGTACGAGTTCACGAATACTTGTGGCTAAATCGATCTGTGCATCACCATAATGATCTTCACGCTTGAAGCTTGCAAGAGCAGGAGCGTCAACATCCCAGCCTCTGTATTTCTCAAACAGAGTGGGTAACTCTGCTAAATCTACATACATCATGAATAGCTTGTAACTAAATTGATGGAACTTGGGTGTATTGCGTTGGTGAATAACTCGCCCTTGGTAGATAGCACTATGCATTACTGTGCTTGCGTAAATAATTTAACTGCTTGAAGGCCGCTCCAAACGCCATCTTCATGAAAGCCATTCCTCCAGTAGGCGCCACAATACCAGGTATTTTTGACGCCATTTATACGTTCAAAATTGTCTTGCGCTTGCACAGCTGCGTGGTTAAACAATGGGTGCATGTATTGGATGGAGCGCACAATCTTTTCCTGTGAAATCTTTTCTTCCATGTTAAGTGAAACGAAATAATCTTGTTGAGTAGGTAGGCGCTGTAAAAGATTCATGTAATAAGTGACTTTAGCTTGCTGAGATGTATCTTGTGTCAAAAGATAGTTCCAAGCACACCAGCTTTTTTTTCGCGTTGGCATAATGCTCGCATCAGTATGTAAGGTAGCTATATTATTTTGATATTGAATAGCTCCGAGGGTGGTTTGTTCAAGCTCGCTGGCTTGCTCGAGCATGGCCAGTGCTTGATCACTGTGACATGCAATGAATACATGATCGAAATCATAGCTGTCACCACCTGCAGTGTGCAGGGTGACTGAATTAGTATGTCGAACGATTTTCTTGATGGCGCAATTTAAAAGTATCTGATTTTTAAATGGCTGCGAGAGTTTTTTTACGTATTCTCTGGAGCCGCCTTGGATGGTTTTCCATTGAGGTTGATTGGTGATAGACAATAGTCCATGGTTTTTGAAGAAATTTAAAAAACTCAAAGCTGGGTAGTCACTAATATCAACCATGGAGGATGACCAAATCGCAGCCCCCATAGGTAGAATGTAATAATCAATAAAAGCTTGTGAGAATTTATTTAAGAACAAAAATTCTCCTAAGGTTTGTTGTGAACTGATGGACGAATTAGGTTGTACAGCACGGTTGGCAAGTCGATTGAAATTAATAATATCCACTAGCATTTTATAAGCGGATAGTTTTTTCCAGTTGTCGCTATTGAAAATTAAACCTGTAATTCCATTGCCACACCATTCAAATTGACTGGTTTCACAACGCGCCGAGAAACTCATTTCAGAATTGTAAGTATCGATATCTAATAAGTTTAAAATTTTATTGAAATTAGGATAGGTGAGATCATTCATTACAATGAAGCCCGTATCTATAGGAATGATGTTACCGTTTTCATTGACGTCAACAGTGTTGGAATGGCCGCCAATATAGTGATTAGATTCGAACAAAGTCAATTCGTGATGTGGGTGAAGTTGATGGGCTACGCTTAGGCCAGAAATGCCCGTCCCTACAATGGCTATTTTCATTTAACTCTCAATTGTTTTGGCTAGTAGTCGATACTGGAGGCTGATAGGTAAAAAAGAGATAAACTTCAAACTCCAACTAAAGCGTTTGGGAAAATGTATTTCAGGATGATGTTTTTTTATGCCTGTTAAAATAATTTTGGCTGCGCTCTCAGCAGTGATTAAGGCCGGCATGCTGAAGGTGTTCTTAGCGGTTAATTCTGTGGCGACAAAACCTGGGCAGATCACGCTAGATGATATGTTATGGGGCTTCAAGCTGACTGCTAATGCTTTGAACATATTATAAATCGCAGCCTTGGTTGCTCCATAGGCTTCGCTGCGTGGGATGCCTAAGTAGGCTGCGGTGCTACTCATACCTATCAGCTGTGCACAAGATGATTGTTTGAGCATGGGTAATGCCGCCTCAATGCCATACACCATCGCCATGAAATTAATATCCATGAGACGTTTAAACAGGTCACTGTCAAAACGATCAATATCGACATATTCACAGGTTCCAGCATTCAGAATAGCAATATCCAGTCGACCCTGTTGCTGTGCCATGCTGTCGCAGATAGATTGATTTTCAGTCTTAACACTGAGATCACCCGCGAGCAGGTGTATGGTGGCTTTAGCTGATGTATTTGCAAGACAGGCTGATTGTGTTTCTAGAAGATTGTTCTGATTGCGTGCGCTCAAATACAAAGTGCAAGCATATTGTGATAATGCTATTGCCAACGCGCGTCCAATCCCCGATGAAGCACCGGTGATCCAAATGATTTTACCTGTATAAAATTCATTGTCAGAGGGCATGGCGAATTTTTCTGATAAACATGCCAAGTAATGGGACTTGTTCATAAATAAGCGCACCGAGATCGTAATAGTCGCGGTGATAACAAATCTGTTGACCATGGAAGCGTAGGTGAGAAATGCCATCGACTTGGATGTTTCTGCCCTTGGCTAGCGTTTTGTGCTTAAAATTCATTGTCCATTCCAGTGCATATCGATGTTGCTCACTGATATGCTCACGAGCCGTGAAATGACAGTGCTCTACACCTTGATACATCTCGCTGAAGTAGTGATTGACTTCAGGCAGGCCGTTCAGGCTCTTTATTGGGTCAATAAATTCGATGTTCTGGCTATAGACTGTAGGGAGAATTGCGTCGACATTATCCGAGTTGAGCTCATTGAGTCGTTGTATGAAATGTTGCACTCGTGTATCTATCATAGTCTTTATTCTATGTGAGTAGGTTAATGCTGAGTATTAGACTGACTACTGCGGTCACACTGCGACGTGTTTCGTAGTAATCTCTGTGAAGTATATCTCGTTTGTGTAAGTAGGCGTCTAAAGTTACTAATATCAAGAAGGCACACAATTGTGAGGCCAGGATGAGGGTGGCATGTTGGCTGAGATAAGCAAACCAGCATATTAGTGTAATTGTGTTACTAATAATTAGTAAATTAATAGGGCACTGTTGATGATTGGTGAGATAGAGGCCCCAATGTATACCGCACATGAAGGTTACGATAACCAGTCCATAGGAGTGCAAGGCTAGATTAGACCACGTGATCCACTCAGTATCTGCGGGTGGGGATAAAATGATCACAGTCGACACTATGAACGGTAGAGTGCCAGCAAAGGCCAGATATTTGTAGGTGGGTGTTTGTACCAGCATTGTATCCCCTAGCGACTCTTTGTTTAAAAAAATTATAGGATAAATTCAGCGCACATAGGCGAATAATTTACATTTGTATGTATATTGTATAGGACAAAACAAATACAATTCAGCGCATACGGTTCGCACTATGAGATAGTTGAACACATGAAATATGCCAACAACAGAGAATAAGCCATGCCAAATTCAGCTCATCGAATTTTCTATGACGATTTGTGTCCGATGTGTAATGCGGAGATCAGTCATTATAAAAATTTAACCCATTTACATCCAATTGATTGGGTGGCGATCAGTACCTCTGAGGATGTAATAAATTCTCATGGTTTGAATAAAGAATTAGTCCTAAAAAGAATACATGCCATTAACAGCGATGGTGAGGTGATTAGTGGCGCCGCGGTGTTTTCACTAATTTGGAATTCATTAAAACCCTATCGTTTGGTGGGTCGTGTTGTTGAAACACTGCATCTGATTCCATTACTCGATTTCTTTTATAAGTACTTTGCTGAATGGCGTTATCGTCGTAATGCAGCAAAATGTCCTTCAGTAGATTAAGCTGCTGATACAACTGACTAGTCGGTGCCTGAATTCATCCGGCTGATTAAATAAGATGGTTATGAAACAGAAAGATATTTCAGACGAACGTAAAGATTACTCCTTGGCAAGTTTGAATGAGGATAGTGTAGATGCTGATCCGATCAAACAATTTGAGCAATGGTTAGCTGAAGTCCGAACCACTGATCAAGTAGAGCCGACTGCGATGAATATTGCTACAAGTACACAATCTGGTGAGATAAGTTCACGAATGGTCTTACTTAAAGCAGTGGATGTCGACGGCTTCTCATTTTTCACTAACTATGACAGCAAGAAATCACAAGATATCAAGGTCAATGCGCAAGTAGCATTATGTTTTTGGTGGTCGAGTTTAGAGCGCCAAGTTCGTGTGCAGGGTGAAGTTCAGAGAGTCAGTGCCCAAGAAAGTGACAGATACTTTAATTCACGTCCTCGTGGAAGCCGTATAGGCGCTATAGCTTCTCAACAAAGTCAGGTGATTGCGAGCAGTGAAAGTTTGCAACAACAAGTGAAATTGGTGAGCGAGCAGTATCATGGTCAAGAGGATATACCAAGACCAGAATACTGGGGTGGATTTAGAGTCGTCCCTAGTATGATTGAGTTTTGGCAGGGTAGGCCAAGTCGTCTACACGATCGAATTCGCTATCGACTGGATGCCAACGGTGACTGGCAGATAGAAAGATTATCTCCGTAAGATAGTTTTGATTCAGACTGATCATAGGGTCAAATGCTCTAACTCAGGGAAATTAGAGTGCTCTCGCGGTGACTTTAACTATAGTAGATCTGCCACTTCGGTGCGGGTTTAACCTTTTCAGGCCAGAATGTTTTGTCTGATTCTGTCGCGATCATTTCTTCGCAGCGCTTACACGCTTCGCCATAGGTCATAGTTTCCTCAAACTTTCCAGTGTGAAAGTCATATTTATGTTTCCAAGCAATAATATAGCCCGTGTCTTCGTCACGTTTGATAAGATTTTCATTCGTCATTGAGGTACCCTTCCCTTACTCAGACTGCTTTGCATTGCTGCGTTATATATGTGGTGTAGCTAAAAAGATGGTTCATTTTAGACATTCACGCGCTCATGTCCAGTCTATTATTGAACTTTGTCTGACTTTTTTGATTTTGTATATTTCAAAAGGCCGACGAAAATTTAACTATAATACGTAATCTTGTGTTGACCGTTTCGTCAAATGGTTAATTTTTGTGCTTATTAATAATATGATGAATGTGTATTTTTTAGAATAAAGGCGTAA
>CAYPHQ010000042.1:0-9882 GCA_964410595.1 uncultured Thiotrichales bacterium | reverse complement strand
ATGCAAAATGATTTTGATGTAATTATTGTCGGTGGAGGACACGCAGGAACAGAAGCCGCATTGGCCTCGGCGCGCAAGGGTGTGCGCACGCTGTTGCTGACGCAGAATATCGAAACTATCGGCCAGATGAGTTGTAATCCTGCCATTGGCGGCATTGGTAAAAGTCATTTGGTGCGCGAGATTGATGCCATGGGCGGCGTGATGGCACAGGCGGCCGATTTGGCCGGCATCCAGTTTAGAATTTTGAATCGGCGCAAAGGGCCCGCGGTGCGAGCCACACGCGCACAAACCGATCGCGCTTTATATCGTCAAGCGATTCGTCATACAGTGGAGAATCAAGAGCATTTAGTCATCTTCCAACAGGAGGTGGATGACCTAATAATGAATGGTGATCGTGTTGCCGGTGTGGTGACGCGTATGGGCTTGCATTTTAACGCGCGCGCGGTGGTGTTAACCGTGGGCACTTTCCTAGGCGGGCAAATTCATGTGGGGCCGCAAACTTACACGGCCGGTCGTGCCGGTGATGCCGCCTCGATTCGATTGGCTGATCGTTTACGTGAATTAGATTTGCAAGTCGATCGATTAAAGACGGGCACCCCACCGCGCATCGATGGCAAGACTATTGATTATGCCAAGATGGAAGCGCAACCAGGCGATCAACCTTTACCCGTGATGTCATTTATGGGTCATGTGGATCAGCATCCACAGCAAGTGGATTGTCATATCACCTATACCAATGAACGCACCCATGAAGTGATTCGCAATGCATTACATCAGTCACCGATGTATAGCGGCGCCATTCAAGGCGTGGGGCCGCGGTACTGTCCATCGATAGAAGATAAGGTCACGCGCTTTGCCGATCGTGATCGCCATCAGGTGTTTATCGAGCCAGAAGGTTTGGGCACTCATGAAGTTTATCCTAATGGGATTTCAACCAGCCTGCCCTATGAGACGCAGTTGAATATGGTGCATAGCATTGCCGGCTTAGAGAATTGTCATATTACGCGTCCGGGTTATGCCATTGAGTATGATTATTTTAATCCGATGGGTTTGAACAACAGTCTTGAGACGAAAGCTATCCGTGGTTTGTTTTTTGCCGGACAAATTAATGGCACTACCGGTTATGAGGAAGCGGCGGCGCAAGGATTGATTGCGGGTTTGAATGCGGCTTATGCCGCTCAAGATCAGGCCCCCATGAGCCTGCAACGTGATCAAGCGTATATCGGTGTGATGATTGATGACTTAGTCACACGTGGCACCAACGAACCTTATCGTATGTTTACCAGCCGTGCTGAGTATCGATTGGTATTGCGTGAGGATAATGCCGATTTGCGTCTGACACCATTGGCGCAGGAAATGGGCATAATTAGCGCCGAGCGTTGGCAGCGTTTTTGTTGGAAGAAAGACACGTTAGAAAAAGAACAAGCGCGTTTAGATAAAACGTTTGTGCAAACACGTGATGTGACAGCAGAACAGGCGCAGCGTTTATTTGGCAATGTATTGGAGCGTGAATACAGCATGACCAGTTTAATGCGTCGTCCAGAAACTAATTATCAATCGTTTGCGGAATTAGAACGCTTTGGGCCGTATGTGGAAGATCAAGAAGTCGTTGAACAATTAAATATTCAAGCCAAGTATGCGGGTTATATGCAAAGACAAAGCGATGAAATTGCTAAAGCCAAACGCCTGCAAGATACGGTGATTCCTGAGGGCTTTGATTACGCATCCGTGAAAGGACTGTCCAATGAAGTGCTGCAGAAATTGACTGCAGTACGCCCCACTACGGTCAGTCAAGCGTCGCGAATATCTGGCATGACGCCGGCGGCGGTGTCATTGTTGTTAGTGCATTTAAAAGGCCGTACTGGTGATCTTCGAGAAAACCAACCTCATAGTGAAAGTTCATCTTCTCGCAAACAGGCTTAGAGTTGATGGCGGCGCAGATAGCTCTTATTGAAGGCGTTGAACAACTCGGCTTGAGTTTGACGGATGGGCAGTTGCAACAATGTCAGGATTACATGGATTTAATTCAGAAATGGAATAAAGCGTATAATCTTGTTGGGACATCAGATACTCAGACCTTAATTACAAAACATCTTCTCGATAGTTTGGCCATTAGCCCCTACATACAGCAATCACCGGTATTGGATGTTGGCAGTGGTGCCGGCTTGCCGGGCATTCCCTTGGCAATTGCTCTGCCCCATGTCAGCTTCACTTTGTGTGATTCGAATGGCAAAAAAGCCCGCTTTATGCGTCAATCGGTCATCGAGTTGGGGCTGGAAAATGTCATGGTTGAACATGGGCGCATAGAGGCTTATTCGTCTCGCCAAACCGCCATGATTGTTATGTCGCGGGCATTCGCGCCTGTGCAAGAAGCGCTAGAGATACTGGCGGATGTATGCCACCCTGCCGGCCAAGTCATGATAATGTTAGGTTTGAAACCAAGCACACTGCCTCAGGCAGCGTCTATAAATTCTATTATCAATCATGAGGTCGTGGTTCCGGGGTTAGTATCACAGCGACACTTACTGGTGGCGAATAAATAATGACAAAAATAATCGCAGTCACGAATCAAAAAGGTGGGGTAGGAAAAACGACTACTTCGGTCAATCTTGCCGCGGCGTTAGCGGCCATGAAAAAGCGCGTGTTATTAGTTGATTTAGATCCTCAAGGTAATGCCACGATGGCGTCTAATGTCGATAAGCGTACGGTTGAAGACTCTATCGTGGATGTGCTGCTGGAACAAAAAACGATTCAAGAGTGCATCGTGCAAGGAGATGAGGTGGCCTATGCCGTGTTGCCCGCCAATGATCAGTTGACCAGTGCTGAGGTGGGTCTGTTAAGTATGGAGCAGCGCGAATTCAGATTGCGAGACGCATTGGCACAGATTAGCCAAGACTATGATTATATTTTTATTGACAGTCCACCGTCATTGAATATGCTCACGGTCAACGCACTCGTGGCGGCGGGCAGTGTGATTATTCCCACCCAATGTGAATATTATGCCTTGGAGGGTTTATCAGCATTACTGGGGACGATTGAGCGTATTCGCCAATCGGCCAATCCCCGCTTAAAAATTGAGGGGGTATTAAGAACGATGTTCGACCCTCGCAATAACCTGGCAAACGATGTATCGTCACAGCTGACAGCCCATTTTGGGGAAAGTGTTTATCGCACCATTATTCCTAGAAATGTTACTTTGGCCGAAGCGCCTAGTCATGGTCTACCGGTCATTGTTTATGATCAAAGTTCTCGAGGCGCACGCGCCTATTTGGCCTTGGCGGGTGAAATGTTACGACGCGAAGAAGCAACTCAATCAAGCACTCAATAATTATGGCGACTTCAAAAAAGCGGAAAGGATTAGGTAATTTAGGCGTTGATATTCTGTTGTCGACACCAGTAGAGACCGCCATGCCCACAGAAAAACCGGCTTCAGGCAGTGATTTAGCTTATCTAGCGATCGATTTGATCGATCGCAGTCCTTATCAGCCCAGACAGCATTTTTCAGAACAAGCACTGGAAGAACTCGCCGAATCGATTCGCAGCCAAGGCTTAATTCAGCCAATAGTGGTGAGAAAAACCCACAATCGTTATGAATTAATTGCTGGAGAAAGACGTTGGCGTGCCGCACAGCGCGCGCAATTACAAGAGATTCCGGCGGTTATTAAGGCGGTGGACGATCAAGCGGCAGCAGCCATGGCCTTGGTAGAAAACCTCCAGCGTGAAAACCTTAATCCTATTGAAGAAGCCTATGCCATGGCTAATTTGGTGGAACAGTTCCAATGGACGCATCAAGAAGTGGCCGATGCGATTGGTAAGGCGCGTGCCACCGTGAGCAATGCTTTGCGTTTGATTGAATGTCCCGCCGAAGTGCGCAATCTCATCAAACAAGGTCAGATCAGTATGGGGCATGCGCGAGCGCTATTGGCTCTGCCTGTTAACCAGCAGGGAAAAATCGCGGATATTGTCGTGTTGAAACAGTTATCGGTGCGAGAAACTGAACAACTAGTGAAGAAAACACTTCAAGATGAGCCGACTAAAGCACGCACTAATGCTAAGGATTCCAATATTCAGTCTTTGGAGAACAATCTCGCGGATCTCTTAGGCGCTGCAGTGAATATCAAGCATAGTGGCAACAATAAGGGCAAGATTGAGATTCAATACAATGATTTAGACGAGCTGGATGGCATACTGCGCCAATTTAAGCTCACACTTTAGGACAATTTTTAATCACATTAAATCTGCATTTTAATCACAATGGTTATTGAGATTTGATCAGTGAATGCTTATACTCCGCTGCGCAAACAAGAATCACTCAGGCTGCAGGCACAGATGCTAGCGCCCAGAGTGGTCAAAAAATTCAACTTTCATCGACAGTTGCTAAAACAGGTAGCGTTACTTGGCACTTAAAAATACGCTGATTAACCGCGTGTTAGCGGCGCAGGCTGTAACGACTTGCATAACGGCGTTAGCGTTTTTGAGCCAAGGCGCCATAGACGCGCTCTCAGTTTTGTTGGGTGGTTTGATTTGTCTGATACCAAATCTATACCTGGCGCGTAAGCTAACTGCTCATCGTTCAGCCGATGCAAATAAGTTGATGAGTACAATGTATGCGGCAGAGTTTGGCAAGATTTTCATAACGATGGCGCTATTTGCAGTGGTTTTTATCACTCAAAAATGGGTACAACCTCTGATTTTATTGGTTGGATTCGGTATCGCGCAGCTGGTGCATTGGTTAGTGCCACTGCTTGAATCCAATAACAATGAATCAAATAAGAGCAATGAATAGGGAATATTAAACACATGGCGAGCGAAGAGCTTACGGCTTCTGGCTACATTAAGCATCACCTGACTAACCTGACGTATGGGCAACACCCAGATGGTACTTGGGGTTTTGCACATAGTTCTCAGGAAGCAGCAGACATGGGCTTTATGGCGATACACGTCGACACTATGATGTGGTCCATTATTATTGGTTTCTTATTCATATTCTTTTTCGCCAAAGCAGGCAAATCAGCTACCGCAGGAGTGCCCAGCGGATTGCAGAATTTTGTTGAGATGGTGGTTGAGTTCATTGATGACAATGTAAAGAGTACCTTCAGCGCTAAAAATGCCATGGTCGCTCCGTTGGCACTTACGGTATTTGTTTGGGTGCTGGGGATGAATTTGATGGATTTGGTGCCCGTTGATTGGTTGCCAGTGTTAGCGCAGGTGGTGACCGGTGATCCACATGTTTATATGAAAGTGGTTCCGACCACGGATCCCAATGCAACCATGGGGATGTCGCTCACCATATTTTTCATGACGCTTTACTATAGTTTCAAGGTGAAGGGGATTGGCGGGTTTACAGCCGAACTGACCTTACAACCGTTCTCTGCCAAGTTTCCAGTTAATATTATCCTAATTCCTATAAATCTGTTCCTCGAAGGCGTTGCCTTATTGGCAAAGCCAGTATCACTCGGCTTGCGACTTTTCGGCAATCTGTATGCGGGTGAAATGATATTCATACTTATTGCTTTGATGTATGGAGGAGGCATGATGATTGCGGCTACTGGTGGATTGCTGCAGTTGGCATGGGCAATTTTTCACATTTTAGTAGTGGTGTTACAAGCCTTTATATTCATGGTGTTGTCAGTTGTATACCTTAATATGGCACATGAACATCACTAACAGAGAACAACTAACTAAATAATTAAATCTTACGGAGAATGAAGTTATGGAAATTTCAGAAGCATTGATATACGTTGCTGGTGGAATATTAATGGGATTAGGTGCTATGGGTGCCGCTATTGGTATTGGTAATTTAGGTGGCAAATATATGGAAGGTATTGCACGTCAGCCAGAGTTAATTCCAATGTTAAGAACGCAAATGTTTATTGTTCTAGGCCTAGTTGATGCTGTACCTATGATTGCTGTAGGTATCGCCTTCTACATGATTTTCGCCCTATAAATATACATCTGTATTAAATCAATTTATTGAGGTACTAAGGTGAATATTAATCTCACCCTCATCGGACAATCCATTACGTTTATGGTTTTCTTGTGGTTCTGCATGAAGTTTGTGTGGCCACCGATTACGTCTGCACTTACGACGCGCAAAAACAAAATCGCTGATGGTCTTGCGGCTGCAGAAAGAGGCACGCAATCTGCTAAACAAGCAGAGGTCAAAGTTCAAGAGCAACTCGCAGAAGCAAAAATGCAAGCTTCTGACATTATAAATGCTGCTCAAAAACGAGCGAACGAAATTGTTGATGAAGCGAAAGACACGGCTGTTCAAGAGAGTGATCGCATCAAAAACAATGCTCATGCAGAGATTGACAAAGAGATCAACAAAGCTAAAGAGCAACTTCGCGGTCAAGTTTCAGCACTCGCCATCGCTGGTGCAGAAAGAGTGCTTAAAAAAGAAATCAATGCTGATGTACATAAATCAGTATTGGATGATTTAGCTTCTCAAATATAGGATTTAAGAGTGTCTGAGTTAACAACAGCAGCACGACCATACGCACGCGCGGTTTTTGCCAGCGCAACAGAGCACAATAGCATGGATGGCTGGAACAACATGTTGAACTTCTGTAGCGCGCTTGCACAAGATACGAAGATGCAGCGAATGCTTGCTAACCCGGGCTTGAACCTGCAAGAAAAAGCAGGTTTGTTCAATGATGTATGCGGTGATCAGCTCAATGATCATGGTAGAAATTTCATCAAAACATTGGCAGAAAATGATCGCCTAGTGTTATTGCCCGAGATCAATCTATTGTTTCAAGAGTACCGTGCAAGATCAGAAGGTGTGATAGAGGCAGAATTGATCGCAGCACTTGAAGTGGGCGAATCACAACTCAAAGCTATCGAAGCTTCTCTGAGTGAACGACTTGGTAAAAAAGTGACATTAACAAGTCGCATTGATGAATCATTAATTGGCGGAGCAATTATTCAAGCTGGTGATATGGTTATCGATGGATCGATTCGTGGCCAGCTGGATAAACTAGCCAACACACTGGTTAATTAGATTAAAGATTAAATTATAGAGTTCAAGAGGAATTCATATGCAACTCAACCCTACTGAAATAACTGACCTAATCAAACAACGTATTGATAAGTTTGAAGCGACTTCCGAAGCGCGCACAGAGGGAACAGTCGTCGGTGTTACCGATGGTATTGTTCGTATCCATGGCCTTGCAGATGTGGTGTCCGGCGAAATGATTGAGTTTCCTGGAAATACCTACGGTATGGCACTTAACCTAGAGCGTGATTCAGTGGGTGCGGTAGTTCTTGGTGACTACAAGCACATCTCAGAAGGCGACAAAGTTAAATGTACTGGTAAGATTTTAGAAGTGCCTACTGGGCCTGAGTTACTTGGTCGAGTTGTCAATTCACTTGGCATGCCTATCGATGGTAAGGGTCCAATTGAATCTAAGATCAGTTCTCCAATCGAAAAGATTGCACCGGGTGTAATGGAGCGTAAGTCTGTTAGTCAGCCAGTTCAAACAGGTATTAAATCGATTGATGCCATGGTGCCAGTGGGTCGTGGTCAGCGTGAGTTGATTATTGGTGATCGCCAGACAGGTAAAACTGCAGTCGCAATTGACGCTATCATCAATCAGAAGAACACTGGCGTTAAGTGTATCTATGTGGCTGTCGGTCAAAAGAACTCATCGATTGCTAACGTAGTTCGTAAATTAGAAGAACATGATGCAATGGGCCACACTACAATCGTTGCCGCTGCTGCAGCTGAGTCGGCTGCGATGCAATACATCGCACCGTATTCTGGTTGCACGATGGGCGAATATTTCCGCGATCGTGGCGAAGATGCATTAATTATTTACGATGATCTATCCAAGCAAGCGGTAGCCTATCGACAAGTGTCGCTGCTACTTCGTCGTCCACCAGGTCGTGAAGCCTATCCTGGTGACGTTTTCTACTTACACTCAAGATTGCTTGAACGTGCTTCACGTGTAAACGAACAATACGTAGAAGAATTCACTAACGGTGAAGTCAAAGGCCAGACCGGTTCATTGACAGCATTACCTATCATTGAAACACAGGCGGGTGACGTATCAGCATTCGTACCAACTAACGTGATTTCCATTACAGATGGTCAGATCTTCCTTGAGTCAGATTTATTTAACTCAGGTTTCCGCCCAGCGATTAACGCGGGTCTATCAGTGTCACGTGTAGGTGGTGCAGCACAAACTAAAATCATTAAGAAGCTCGGTGGTGGTGTGCGTTTAGCACTAGCACAGTATCGTGAGTTGGCAGCATTCTCACAATTTGCTTCTGATCTTGATGAATCAACACGTAAGCAATTAGAGCGTGGTGAGCGAGTCATGGAGTTAACCAAGCAAAACCAGTATTCACCACTTTCAGTCGGTGAGATGGCGGTATCACTGTATGCCGTAGACAATGGTTATGTCGATGATATCGAAGTCAACAAAGTCGTGGCTTTTGAAGCAGCTCTACATGATTACCTACGTAGCAGTGAAAAAGAATTAATGGATGAAATTAATTCTACCGGCGCTTACAACGATGATATCGAAGCCGGTATCAAGAAAGCGATTGAAACATTCAAAGCTAACAACGTCTGGTAGGGGCTATGTCTGGCGCTAAACAAATACGAACACAGATCGCGAGTATTAAAAATACTCAGAAGATTACTAAAGCCATGGAGATGGTAGCTGCGAGCAAGATGCGTAAAGCTCAAGATCGCATGAACGCGACTCGACCCTATGCAAGTAAGATCAGACAAGTGATTAATCACTTGGCTACAGCACACTCTGAATACAAGCATCCTTTTATGGTCGAAAGAGATACTGTTAAACGCGTAGGTTTTATCATTGTGTCTTCAGATCGTGGTCTTTGTGGTGGTTTAAACGTTAACCTGTTTAAAACCGCTATGAGAAAGATGCAAGAATATCAAAGTCAGAAAGTTGACATTGATGTCAGTGTTATTGGCGCTAAAGGTGTCGCGTTTTTTAAACGACTAAAAGATGTGAATACTGTTTCAAGTGCTAGTCACCTTGGTGACACGGTGGCATTAAATGACATCATAGGTTCTGTCAAAGTCATGTTAGATAACTACATTTCAGGAGATATTGATCGCTTGTATTTAGTTGAGAATGAGTTTGTCAACACCATGACGCAACAGCCAAAAGTATCAGCATTGTTACCATTGCCAAAAGAAGAAGAGACAGATCAGCGCCTACATCATTGGGATTACATTTACGAGCCTGATGCACAAGAAGTATTGGATACTTTACTGGTGCGTTATGTTGAATCAATTGTGTATAGCGGCGTGGTTGGAAACATTGCCTGTGAGATGGCAGCAAGAATGATTGCCATGAAGAGCGCATCAGATAATGCAGGAAGTTTGATTGACGATTTACAGCTGCAGTACAACAAAGCACGTCAAGCGTCTATCACCCAAGAGTTATCGGAGATCGTGGGCGGCGCGGCAGCAGTTTAAATCAAAAAAGTTTTATATAAAGTTGAAGTAACGAGGAATAAATATGAGTACTGGTCAAATTATTGAAGTCATCGGTGCGGTTGTTGATGTGGAGTTTCCCTCCAGTCAGGTCCCTAAAGTATATGACGCACTAAAGGTTGATGAGAAAGGCTTGACGCTTGAAGTACAACAGCAATTAGGCGATGGCATCGTTAGAACGATTGCTATGGGTGCATCAGAAGGACTGCAACGTGGGCTTCAGGTAAGTAACACAGGTAAACCAATTAATGTTCCGGTCGGACCTAAAACTCTGGGTCGTGTAATGGATGTATTGGGTAATTCAGTGGATAACAAAGGTGAAATTGGTAATGATTCAACCATGCCTATTCACCGTTTACCCCCATCATTTGAAGATCAAGCGGGTGGTAATGAGCTATTGACTACAG
>CAYPHQ010000041.1:0-9987 GCA_964410595.1 uncultured Thiotrichales bacterium | reverse complement strand
TGGACACCCCCTTTTGGGTATGGCGGAGAGAGAGGGATTCGAACCCTCGATAGAGCTATAAACCCTATACTCCCTTAGCAGGGGAGCGCTTTCAGCCGCTCAGCCACTTCTCCGTATCAAAACATTACTTAGTATCTATGTGTGTTCGGGTAGCTACCACTTAATCCACTAAAGTGCTGACATGACCATCGGGATAAATCGAGGGTATGGAAATGTCAATTAAGTGTAACTTACCTGAGAGGCTGCGCAGTCTCGCAAATTCTGACAGTTATTTCAATATAGATTTGCATTCTTCATTCATACTAGCAATGTGCCGATCTCATATGAACATGGATTAAAACAACCGCGCATAATCATCGAATAACCTTCAAACTTAACTCACCATGCATACTGTTATCTAACACTAACAATTTGCATACCTCAATGGACATGGTCTAAGTCGCTTGATTACTCTTTTGTTCTTGTTTGATGCGTTCATAGATTTCTTCCCTATGAACAGATACCTCCCTAGGAGCACTCACCCCAACTCGCACTTGATTACCTTTTACCCCTAGTACAGTGACCGTCACATCATCACCGATCATGAGGGTTTCTCCTACCCTGCGGGTCAATATCAACATACCCTGTTCTCCTTTCCGTTTATTTACCCCTAAAATGACTAATTTATTATTATTCTTGCGTCATTCTGGTGAGAACTGCCTATCGAACCCTAATGTTTATTATTTGCCCTCAATTAGCGTTTGTATGTTTCTCAGACAGCCCAAACACATCATGCAGACATCTCACGCCCAATTCAAGATACTTCTCATCCA
The DNA here is from genome assembly GCA_964410595.1 of uncultured Thiotrichales bacterium. GTDB lineage: Bacteria > Pseudomonadota > Gammaproteobacteria > UBA4575 > UBA4575 > UBA1858. Next base: position 9,175 of record CAYPHQ010000041.1, on the reverse strand, counting down.
CGACCACTGATATTTTGATTTCGGATGTAGAAATCATGCGAATATTAATGCCCTCTTGTGCTAATGCCTCAAACATTTCACTGGCAATTCCAGCATGTGATCGCATGCCCACACCAACAATTGACAATTTCACGATATTGTCATCACCACTAACTGTATTGGCACCCAACTTATCTCCCGTATCCTGTAATATACTCAATGCACGCTTATAATCATTCCTGTGCACAGTAAAGGTGAAATTTGCTGTGTTATCCCATGCCACATTCTGCACGATCATATCGATCTCAATATTTGCACGAGAAATCGGACCTAGGATTTTAGCGGCAATGCCCGGTTGATCTGGCACCCCTTTGAGTGTCAACTGCGCCTCATCCCGATTAAACGCTATACCTGCAATTTTTGCTTCTTCCATTTGATTTTCCTCCGTTGTAATCAACGTGCCTGGGCCTTCTTCAAAAGTCGAAAGCACTCTCAATGGGACTTTATATTTTCCTGCAAATTCGACAGCACGAATCTGTAATACTTTCGAGCCAAGACTGGCCATCTCCAGCATTTCTTCAAAAGTAATTTGCTCAAGCCTGCGTGCATTTGGTTCCACCCGTGGATCCGTCGTATAGACACCATCTACATCAGTGTATATTTGGCATTCTTGTGCCTTGATGGCAGTTGCTAACGCAACAGCCGTAGTATCAGAGCCTCCACGCCCGAGAGTGGTAATGGCTCCATTTTGGTCAATCCCTTGGAAACCCGCCACTACAATTACCGCACCGTTGTCCAAGTCTTTTTGAATTAATTCTGTATTAATACTCTCTATACGGGCTTTATTACTCGCTTTATCCGTCTTAATCTCTAGCTGCCAACCCGTTCTTGCAACAGCCTTACAACCACGCTGATTTAAAGCCATAGCAAGTAAAGCAATAGTGACTTGTTCACCCGTTGATAACAAAACATCTAACTCTGAACCATAAGGATTGTCACCCATGATGTCTGCAGCTAAACCAATGAGACGATTTGTTTCTCCACTCATCGCTGAGACCACTACGATCAACTGATCACCCTTGGCTTTTGCACGAATAATTTTCTCAGCGACTTGCTTAATTTTCTGAGTAGTACCAACGGAGGTACCCCCATATTTTTGTACGATAACTGCCATGTTTAAAGTTGTCCTTTAACCCACTCGGGCACTGCTTGTAATGCGGCTGCAAGTGCCGCTGGATTATTTCCCCCTGCCTGCGCCATGTCAGGACGACCACCCCCTTTACCACCAACTTTTGTGGCCACAGAATTGACCAAATCTCCCGCTTTGATTCGATCTGTTTGATCTTTAGTCACACCGGCGACTATAGTTACTTTATCGCCCTGTGAAGATGCCAGGACTATAGCTGCACTGCCTAGTTTATCTTTGAGCTTATCTAGTGTCTCACGCAAAGTTTTAGTATCTGCACCCTCTAGTTCTTGTGCAAGCACTTTAATTCCCTGTATTTCTTCAGCTTGTGTCTCAATATCTAGACTGGCTTGTCTGGCAAGTTTGGCTTTTAGTTGAGTGAGCTCTTTCTCTAACTCGCGTGATTTTTTTATGACTCCGTCAATCTTTGCTGAGACATTATCACGATGCGTATTAAGCTGTTGAGCAACTTGATCAAAGCTTTGTAACGAAGCCTGAAGCCATTTAAAAGCGTTTTCACCTGTCACTGCCTCTATTCTACGTATACCTGATGCGACACCCGCCTCAGAAATAATCTTAAATACTCCAATATCTCCCGTTCTTGTTACATGAGTTCCTCCACATAATTCTACTGAGAAATCACCCATCGATAACACTCTAACTTCCTCTCCATATTTTTCGCCAAACAGTGCCATAGCACCAGCAGCTAATGCTTCATCCTTAGCCATTATTTTGGCTTCAGCCGATTGATTGTGGCGTATTTGTTGGTTAACGATTGTTTCAATCATAGTCATTTCATCATCACTCACTGGAGCATCATGTGAAAAGTCAAAACGTAATCTGTCAGCATCGACTAATGATCCTTTTTGCTGAACATGTTGACCTAATACTTGCCTCAACGCAGCATGCATCAAGTGGGTTGCCGAGTGATTTAAAATGACGTTTGAACGACGAGTTTGATCGACTTGCGTCATTACAGTTTGACCTACTGCTAAACTACCAGATATAAGTTTACCAATATGTGCATTATTATTACTTTTCTTTTGAGTGTCATACACTTCAAACATGAAATCATCACTTTTTAAGATACCTGTATCACCCACCTGACCGCCTGATTCAGCATAGAATGGTGTTTCAGCTAAAAACACAATAGCCTCCTCACCAGCTTGAATGTTTTTCACTGGCTGATAGTCTTTAAACAACTCAGTGACCTGAGTGTGTCCATCAAGGTGTTCATAACCGGTGAATTTGCTAGCACCTTTAACATCCAAAGCAACATCATAAGTTTCACCAAAACGACTTGAATCACGGGCACGCTCTCGTTGCATTTGCATATTGCTCTCAAAACCAGACATATCAATGGTCAGGTTTTTTTCACGTGCGATATCAGCAGTCAAGTCAACAGGAAATCCATAGGTATCGTATAACTTAAAAACCGTATCACCAGAAATACAGTCACCCGACATGCGCTCAATATCCTCATGTAAGATTCGCATACCCTGCTCTAGGGTCTCACTAAAACGTTCTTCTTCATTAAGCAAGCCTCGTTGCACACGTTGCTTTGATTCTATTAATTCTGGAAAAGCTCCGTGAAAACTCTCAATCAGTGGCGTAACGAGCGTATGAAAGAAAGGCTCATTTAGACCTATTTGATGTCCGTGACGAGCGGCACGTCGAATAATGCGACGCAGTACATAACCACGCCCTTCATTAGAAGGTAACACCCCATCAGCAATCAAAAAACTGCATGACCGGATATGGTCAGCAATAACTTTAAGTGACGGATTATGTAAATCTTTAAGCTTAGCCTGAGCAGCGATATTTTTTATTAACCCTTGAAATAAATCAGTATCATAATTGTTGTGAACACCTTGCAACACCGCGCATAATCGTTCTAACCCCATACCGGTATCAACGGAAGGTTTTGGCAATGCATCTAGCTTACCCGCAACATCACGTTCATACTGCATAAACACTAGGTTCCAAATTTCTACAAAACGATCACCGTCTTCTTCAGGCGTTCCAGGTGGACCGCCGGCAATATGCTCACCATGATCATAGAAAATTTCTGTACATGGTCCACAGGGTCCTGTATCACCCATTGACCAGAAATTATCTTTTGCACCAATACGTGAAAATCGACTTTCTTTCACACCAATCTTATTCAACCATATATCTTCCGCTTCTTTGTCTTCTTCAAACACCGTTACCCAGAGTTTTTCTTCGGGCAAACCAATCTCTTCTGTCAGAAAATCCCATGCATAGTGTATAGCTTCAGATTTAAAGTAATCCCCAAAACTAAAGTTACCTAGCATCTCAAAAAATGTGTGGTGACGTGCAGTGTATCCAACATTTTCAAGATCATTATGTTTTCCACCTGCTCGCACACAACGTTGACTGGAAGTTGCACGACTATAATCGAGAGTATCTAATCCCAGAAATACATCTTTGAATTGCACCATACCAGCATTGGTGAATAATAATGTTGGATCAGTGATTGGAACCAGTGAACTGGTAGGCACTCGAGTGTGTCCCTGACGTTCAAAATACTCCAGAAACGTCTGACGAATTTCTGCACTGTTATGCATGTTTCAACTTCCTGTGTGCTATTTGATATTTTTCTTGGTTTCTTTTTTAAATGAGAAACTCAATTTATTTGAAAAGTTGAAAAATTATATCACTAGGAAAGCCTTTGGACTGCATAAAACGAACGCGTTTTGCCTTATCTAAGGCATCAATGGGGAGATTTTCACCATATTTTTTAATATAAATGTCTTGTGCGAGCTGCATCCAATTAAAATCTTCGGAATTCATATATTGATTGAATAAATTTTCATCGACTCCACGCTGACGACAATCTTGACTAATACGCAATGGCCCATAACCTTTAAGCATACGTGAGCGCACAAAATCCTCTAGATAACGTGCATCACTTTGTAGGTCTCTTTCATGCAATAAATGCATCGCATCTGCTATTGCTTGTGCCTCAAACCCTTTAGATTTGAGCTTAGTTTCCAACTCTAACTGAGTATGTTCACGACGTGACAGCAAGTTAACCGCCACATAATATGCGTCACGTTCGTGTTTCAGTGTCTTAGTCCTATGTCTTTAGTTATTTATTAATTATTCCTCGTCAACTGGTTCTATCTCGTCAACTTCTTGACTCTCTATGGGCTCACTCTTAGGCAGTAACTCCGCACGTAATAGCTTATTCAATTCAATCGCGATTTCCGGATGTTCTTTCAAATAAGCCTTAGCATTTTCTTTACCTTGACCTATGCGATCATCTTTGTAGCTATACCAAGCACCAGCCTTTTTCACCATATCATGCTGCACTCCTAGATCTATTAGTTCACCCAGATGGGAAATACCCTCTCCATAAAGAATTTCAAATTCGGCTTGTTTAAACGGAGGGGCAAGTTTGTTTTTCACCACTTTCACTCGCGTCTCATTACCAAGAATCTCATCACCTTTCTTGATTGCGCCAATGCGGCGAATATCTAAACGCACTGAGGAATAAAATTTAAGCGCATTACCTCCAGTGGTGGTCTCAGGATTACCAAACATAACACCAATCTTCATGCGAATTTGATTAATGAAAATCACCATAGTATTGGAACGCTTGATGTTTCCGGTCAATTTGCGCAATGCCTGCGACATTAATCGAGCTTGCAAACCCATATGCGAGTCACCCATGTCACCCTCAATTTCTGCGCGCGGTGTGAGTGCGGCTACTGAATCAACAATCACCACATCTATGGCGCCGGAGCGCACCAGCATGTCAGTGATTTCCAATGCCTGCTCACCAGTATCCGGCTGAGATACCAATAACTCATCCACGTTCACACCTAGCTTTTCTGCATAGCCTGGATCCAGTGCATGCTCAGCATCGACAAAGGCGGCGGTTCCACCCATCTTCTGACATTCGGCAACCACCTGCAGTGTCAACGTCGTTTTACCAGAAGACTCAGGGCCAAAAATTTCAATCACGCGGCCTTTAGGTAGTCCACCGATACCCAGAGCAACATCTAAAGCCAGAGATCCAGTCGAGATTACATCAATATCTCTTGGTCCAGAGTCGTCCCCCATCCGCATAACAGCCCCTTTTCCGAACTGTCGCTCAATCTGACCGAGTGCTGCTACCAGCGCTTTTTTCTTATCTTCTTCCACGTTAACCTCGAATGTTGTCTTTATATTTGTAATCTAGTTTCAGTCCACCGATAGAGGCCAGTCTAATAGTGTCACCACTTCACGTCTAGCTATGTTTCATGAGCGCAAAGGTATCTACCGTGAAGTAGTGTGCGCCCTCAGGCTCCATGCGTGATTCAATAAGATGAAATTCATCAATTGGCCATTCAATTGCTCGTTTTATGGGCTCGGTGCTCAATCTTTCACATTGCCTTAGCAGTGTTGCATGCGGTGTATATTTTTTGGTTAAGTGCCTGACATCACATCGCTGAGCTTGCAGTCGCACATGCTTGAATAAATCACTCATTTGTCTCGGCACATGAGTTGGCCCGATCCAAAAGGTTTTAGTCTTATCAAAATACCCAAAGCGATCTAATTGCACACTGAAAGGCTGAATCCTTAAATCACTCAAGCTGTGTCTCAATGTATCAACTACCTGATTAGATACACTACCTAAAAATAACAGTGTGATGTGAAGGTTTTCTGGTGGAACTTCTCTACCCATCTGTACGTAGGCCGATTGTATAGCGCATAGCTGGTCTATCTGTTCCTCATTTGGCCAAAAACCTAGGAACATACGTCTATTTTTCATCTCAAGTTAAACTGCGATTAATCGTTTTAATTCTAGTAAGGCAAACTCCACAGATTGAATGCGCACATGATCGCGATCTCCAGAAAATTGTTGCTTCTGAGAGGTAACAACACCGCTTTTTTGTCCCCATCCAAACCAGACACATCCCACTGGGTTAATTAAGCTACCGCCACCAGGCCCAGCCACACCAGATATTGCGATGCTCCAATGCGCCGAGCACTGTCTAAGCACACCCTCAACCATGGCAGTCACGGTTTCTTGACTAACTGCACCAAATTCAGCGATGGTCTTAGCACTCACACCTAGCATGTCAATTTTGGCTTGATTACTATAAGTGATATACGCCCGTTCAAACCACTGTGAAGATCCAGGCATGTCCGTACAAACTTTAGACAAATAACCACCGGTGCACGACTCCGCCACGGCCAGTTGCTGGCCACGCTCCATTAACTGTTGTGAAACATGAGTAATAATCGAGTGCATAATATCCTTCTGATTGTATTTCAGTTTAATTTAACATGCATTGTTAGCTAACTTAGTTACACTTACCCCTATGAGCGAACAATCGAACGAAAAACATACCCCAATGATGCGCCAATATCTGGCGATCAAGGCAGACCATCCCGATAAGCTACTATTTTATCGTATGGGAGATTTTTATGAATTATTCATGCAAGACGCTGAAAAAGCCGCTCAATTACTGGATTTAACCCTGACCTCACGCGGTAGCTCCAATGGCCAGCGGATACCCATGGCAGGCGTGCCTGTGCATGCCGCTGAAAATTACCTAGGCCGCTTGGTCAAAGCAGGTGAATCAGTCGCCATATGTGAGCAAACCAGTGACCCTGCGGCGAGTAAAGGTTTGGTCAAACGTGAAGTTGTGCGCATTATGACTCCTGGCACCATTACTGATGACAATTTACTTGATCATAAACGTGATAATCCGATCTGTTCAATATACCCACACAATGGAATGCTAGGACTTGCCAGTATTGAACTGAGTTCTGGAGATTTTCTTCTCCAACACATGCACAATGAAAATGAGTTGTTATCCGAACTAGAAAGGCTTCATCCTGCTGAGATTATCGTTGATGAGCCACTCTCATTAGGCTCGTTAAGCGATAATCAACATACTATTGCAGAATGGCATTTTCAGTATGACAGCGCCTATCGCGCACTTGCTGAACAATTCAGTACTCGTGATTTATCAGGTTTCGGCTGTGAAGATATGCCATCAGCAATTTGTGCGGCAGGCGCATTACTGCAATATGTTAAAGATACTCAACGTAAGTCACTCCCCCACTTAACAGGAATTCGCGTCCAACAGCATGAGGATTTTGTTGTCATTGATGCCGTCAGTCGACGCAACTTAGAAATCGACCAAACTGTTGATGGTAACAAAAAGTTTTGTTTAAGTGGCGTTATAGACCATACACAGACTGCTATGGGGGCACGTTGTTTACGACGTTGGTTAGGGCAACCCAGCCTTGATTTTTCTGTTGTTCAACAGCGTCATCAGGCCATCGACACCCTGATTCGACAACAATACTATGATGAGCTTATCATCGCTCTGAGAGAGATTTGCGATATTGAACGTATCCGTGCACGCGTGGCTATTCAGACCGCTCGTCCACGTGATTTATCTGCTCTGCGAGATTCTCTTAATGCTTTGCCACGAATTCACTCCTTGTGCGCACAGATGATTAACCCGCGCATAGAAATTCTGCGCGAAAATATCACCCCGCCTGATCAATTAATGCAACTGCTCAATCACTCGATAAAAATCGAACCCGCAGCATTCATTAAAGATGGCGATGTTATTGCCGAGGGCTATGACAGTGGTTTAGATGAATTACGCGCTTTACACACTCATGCAGATGATTATTTAGTACAGCTCGAACAACGTGAACAACAAGCCACAGGCTTGAGCACTCTCAAAGTCGCTTACAACCGAGTTCATGGCTACTACATTGAGGTCAGCAAAATACAATCAGAGAACATGCCTGACCGTTTTACACGTCGACAAACACTGAAGAATGTTGAGCGCTACATTACTGCAGAGCTTAAAGAATTTGAAGATAAAGTCTTGAGTGCAAAAGAGCGTGCACTCAGTCGTGAAAAATATCTTTATGAGCAAATACTGTTACAACTTCTTGATCATTTGCAACCACTGCAACGAATCGCACAGGGCTTAGCAGAACTTGATGTATTATGTTGTTTTGCTGATATTGCAGTTGAATATGATTACGTCCAACCTACCTTACAGGAAACGCCTGGATTATTCATTGAGCAAGGACGCCACCCTGTCATCGAACGATTACAAAATTCACCCTTTGTTGCTAACGATATAACGCTTTGTCCTGATACTAGACTGTTAATGATTACTGGCCCAAATATGGGAGGGAAATCTACTTATATGCGACAAACCGCACTCATAGTCATTCTAGCATTTGCAGGATGCTATGTGCCTGCGGCGGCTGCCACACTGGGGCCCATAGATAGAATTTTTACACGCGTAGGAGCAGCAGATGACTTGACTACAGGACGTTCAACCTTCATGGTTGAAATGACTGAAGCAGCCAATATTCTCAATAATGCAACAAAACAAAGTTTAGTTTTAATGGATGAAGTTGGGCGAGGCACGAGCACATTTGATGGCTTATCTTTGGCATGGAGTTGTGCACAACATTTATTAAACAGCAACCGATCGCTGACTTTATTCGCCACGCATTACTTCGAACTCACAACACTTGCTGAGGAGCTTGAGGGTGCTATCAATGTTCATATAAGTGCAATCGAACATAAAGATGAGATAGTTTTTTTACATACTGTCAAATCAGGACCAGCCAATCAAAGTTATGGACTACAAGTCGCCCAACTTGCAGGCGTGCCAAAAAGTGTCATCAACAATGCCAAACAACGCTTACAGCTACTGGAGACTCAAGCCAATAGTCACAGACAACCAGCCATGCAGGCACAAATACCACTGACTTTACCCAAGGACGAAGCTACTCTCGACAATTCAGACCAAGAAATCTTGGACGAACTCGACAATCTACAAGCAGATGACCTCACTCCTAAACAAGCTCTAGAAATAATTTACCGGCTAAAAGACCTAAGAGATAGCTGATTTACGGAATTATATTTTGATTACTGATCCACATAGATTGATATGGTGCTAGATAGATTTTTTCATCAACACTATTTATTTTTTCACCGCTAATTAGATC
>CAYPHQ010000040.1:0-10115 GCA_964410595.1 uncultured Thiotrichales bacterium | reverse complement strand
CAACACCCATAGACTGGGTGCCTGACCTGACAATGAAGCACCTTGATAAAAACCACCCACTGTCACTTGCCGTGGAGCGACCCACATACTGATCAACAATACGGCAGTTACAAAAATAATCAGACTAATGGGTTCAGACAGATAAGCATTCATCTCATAGCTCTTGTTTTATCAGACAAAAAAATAATCGATACATTTCTAGCACTCAGGTATTGGTATTCTGTTTAAGAATGACTTCTTTGCACAGCATTAAGTAGAGATAAAAGATGAGACAGATGTGCTCACAATAGGTTTTAAAGAATTTGCAACGTTCAGGTTTAAATAATCTTAACTAGATAACGACCTTGCGTGTTAGCGTTTAATAATTCCTCAAAGGTGTGTGGCAATTGCTCTAGACCAATTTCATCGGCAAGCATCATTTCAATATTATCCGGATGCCATGTGGCACCCAGCTTGGTCCAAATAGCTTGTCGCCAATGCTGTGGACAGTTAGCTGAGCTTACTCCCAGTACACTGATACCACGCAGTATAAAAGGCATAGTGCTGGTTTTGATGTCAGTACCCGCCGCCATACCTACACTGACAATGTTTCCCCATGGCTTAACCGACTTGGTCAATGCCGCCAATGCCTGACCGCCCAAATTATCAATCGCACCTGACCAACGACCTTTATGCATTGGTGCACCATCATCACTTAAGCAATCAGGGCTCACAATATGATCCGCCCCCAGAGATTCTAGATACTCATGCGCTTGGGTTTGACGTGTCATCGCTGCGACTTCAAAACCCAGCTGACTAAGCAAGCGAATGGCAAAACTACCCACACCACCAGTTGCGCCCGTCACTAATATAGGGCCTTGTTCAGGTCTTTGATGATTATCCAATAGACGTTGTATAGCTAAAGCCGCCGTAAAACCGGCAGTGCCGATGATCATAGCTGTCCTCATATCGAGGCCCTCAGGCATTACAATCACCCACTTTGCGGGTACACGCACATATTGACTATAGCCACCATCATGCACTTCACTTAGCCCACAACCATTCACCAATACTTGTTGGCCAACAGGCAGCGCACTATCCTCGCTCTCAACGACCACACCGGCACAATCTATGCCACCATTGAGAGGAGATTTTCTAAGAATTTTACCCTGACCCGACCCGGCCAGAGCATCTTTATAATTGACACTAGAGTAATGGACTTCGATAAGCACATCGCCTGCGCTGAGATCATTTATGTGTAATGTTTCAATACCAGCATGTTCAAATTTTTCCTCGGCATGAATACGAAATGCCTGAAAATACTCTTGCATACTTAATCACTCATTAATTTTTCATATACGTTGACGGCATGTTGTTTAGCAACATCAACATGTTCTGCAAGCACGTTAAAGTGGCCCATCTTGCGTCCAGGTTTTGCACCTTGCTTACCATAGAGATGCAGCTTCACATTCACGTCTTCCAACAAACATTCAACCGGTAGTTCATCATTCACCCAAGCATCGCCGAGAATATTAACCATCGCGACTGCACTATGGTTGAGTGTATCTAGCGGTGTCAATCCACACACCATTCTGACCTGTTGCTCAAATTGGGAGACATGACAAGCATCCAATGTGTAGTGACCACTATTATGAACACGCGGTGCAATTTCATTCACCATTAATTGTTGATCTGAATTAATAAAATATTCAACGGTGAATATGCCTACATAATCCAATGCTTGTGCAATCTTGAGAGCAATTTCACAAGCATAAGTTTGAGTTTCATGAGGCACTTGTGCGGGTACAGAACTTATGTGCAAGATCCCATTTTGATGTTCATTACGTGCCACTGGGAAGTAACAAACCTCACCTTTATCATTGCGCCCCAATACCACGGAAATTTCACAGTCGAGCGCAACTTTTTCTTCTAAAATGCAGGGGACTTGCTCAAAAGTTTTAAAAGCTGTCTGAGCTTCTTGCATATTGTTAACCACTGCTTGGCCTTTTCCATCGTATCCAAACTGGGCGGTTTTTAATATGCATGGCCAATTAAGATGTTCTGATTGCGCAAAATCTTCGAGCTGATTAATTGCTATAAAAGCGGAAGTAGGAATCCCCAATTCATTAATAAACTGTTTTTCGCGGATACGATTCTGAGCGATATAGACAGCCTCAGGATTTGGACAGACTTGCGAAGTTTTTTGTAAAAAACGCAAGGTTTCAGCCGGTATATTTTCAAATTCTGTCGTAATAACATCGCAGGCTTCACCAAACTCTTGCAGAGCTGCATGATCATCATATGAAGCACAGATATGTCTGCAAGCCACTTCTCCGGCTGGACTCTGCTGATTGGGGTCGTATACCCAAACCCGATAACCCATTTGTGCGGCGGCTAATGCAAACATACGACCCAGCTGTCCGCCACCCAGCATGCCAAGTATGGAGTTTGGTTTAATCATCTTTGCTCGCTGCTATTGACTTATATCTTCTTAGGTCTCTGTTTATTCGCACTGCATCAAGAGGGTAGCACTTTAGCCATAACTTGATCACGTTGCACATGTCTAAAGGCAGCCAGCTTATCGGCTAATTCAGCATCATGATTAGCCAACATAGCAATGGCAAATAAAGCGGCATTTTTCGCACCAGCTTCACCAATAGCAAAAGTTGCCACTGGCACTCCCTTAGGCATTTGTACTATCGATAATAAAGAATCTTGTCCTTGCAAATGCTTACTGGGAATAGGCACTCCCAGCACTGGGACGTGACTAATAGCTGCCGCCATACCAGGTAAATGTGCCGCACCACCCGCGCCCGCAATGATGCATTCCAAGCCACGTGATTGCGCAGACGATGCATATTCATATAAATATTCTGGTGTGCGATGGGCCGATACCACCTTACATTCGTGTGCAACGCCGAATTCTGTTAGAGTTTGCGCCGTGTGCTGCATAACGCTCCAGTCACTGTCGCTGCCCATAATTATGCCCACTTTGGCCATATATCTACCATGTTTGTGAGAAAAAACGCGCATTTTCCCCTTTTTACGCGGATATGGCTAGTAAATTATTCATTCGATCAGTGATAATGCCATCTAATCCGCCTACAATACGCAGCTTTTGGGAACTTCTGAATGAGTCGAATCGTCTTCGAAACACAACTTAAATCTCTGCCTATACTCCACCGAGGCAAGGTGCGCGATATATACAGTGTCGACGATAAACATATGTTAGTGGTCGCCACAGACAGGATTTCAGCTTTTGATGTGATTATGCCTACACCGATCCCGCATAAAGGGGAATTACTCACACGCGTATCGGATTTTTGGTTTCAGCGCTTTAATAATTTAATTGCCAACCAAATCAGTGACATGAAAATCTCTGATCTGAATCTAACCGATGATGAATTCGCTCAAGTCAACGGACGTTCAATCATTGTTAAGCGTTTAAACGCATTACCTATTGAAGCGATTGTCCGCGGTTATTTGATTGGCTCAGGCTGGAAAGAATATCAATCTCAACAATCTGTGTGTGGTATTGCTTTACCCACAAATATTCCTTTAGCAGGTAAATTGCCTGAAACTCTATTCACACCTTCCACCAAAGCCGCGCCTGGAGAGCATGATGAAAATATTTCTCATGCGCAGGTGGTCGACTTAATCGGTTCTGAATGCGCCGAACAGGTTCGCAATGCCAGCGTTCAGCTCTATGAAAACGCGGCCAACTATGCCGAACAAAAGGGCATTATTATTGCCGACACTAAATTTGAATTCGGCCTCGATGATACAGGCACACTGACGTTAATCGATGAAGTCTTAACTCCCGACTCATCACGTTTTTGGCCCGCCACAAGCTATCAACCTGGGCATAATCCCGATAGCTTTGATAAACAATATATACGTGATTATTTAGAAACCTTAGACTGGAATAAACAAGCCCCCGGACCGCCACTACCCGAGTCCATCGTTGCGAATACCCAGGCTAAATATCAAGAAGCTGCTGAGCGCCTACTTTCTGGCAGTTAATTTAACTCTGCAAATCTACCGACAACGCTGTACACTGCCCTCCTTTTGCTCTTGAAGCGTCAGGTTTGGTGACCTGCACTACAACTTATTAGGATTTTCCATGACCACTGACGCCAACATCAGATTCAATCAACTTAATCTTAAAAAACCTATTCTCGATGCGTTAAATGACATTGGTTATGAAACCCCATCGCCAATTCAAGCCCAAACTATTCCTTTTTTATTAGAAGGCCGGGATGTCCTTGGACAAGCGCAAACAGGCACCGGTAAAACTGCAGCATTTGCACTACCTATACTCTCTAGGATCGATCTCAATCAAACACAACCTCAAGTATTGGTGCTAGCCCCGACCAGAGAATTAGCTATTCAGGTGGCTGAAGCTTTTCAAAAATATGCCTCAAAAATGAAAGGCTTCCATGTGTTACCCATCTATGGTGGCCAAGATTATCGCGGACAAATTCGTGCCCTCAAACGCGGCGTGCATGTGGTGGTAGGGACGCCAGGTCGTGTCATGGACCATATGCGCCGCGAAACCCTCAGTCTCAACAACCTACAAACATTAGTTCTAGATGAAGCCGATGAAATGTTACGCATGGGATTTATTGATGATGTTGAGTGGATACTGGAGCAAACGCCGCCGGATCGCCAGATCGCTCTCTTTTCAGCCACCATGCCGCAACAGATTCGACGCATTGCGACTAACCATTTAAACAATCCTGAACAAGTCACCATTAAGGTAAAAACTACCACCGCAGACACGATTCGACAGCGATATTGGCCAGTCAGCGGTATACATAAATTAGATGCTCTCACACGTATCTTAGAGGCAGAGGTATTTGATGGCATGCTAGTCTTTGTGAGAACTAAAACCATCACGACAGAGTTAGCCGAAAAACTGGCCGCACGGGGTTTTTCTACGGCCGCGTTAAATGGTGATATTGCACAAAATCAACGCGAACGTACTATTCAACAATTAAAAAATGGCAAGATAGATATTCTCATTGCCACCGACGTTGCTGCACGTGGCTTAGATGTCGATCGCGTCAGCCACGTGATCAATTATGATATTCCCTATGATACTGAATCTTACGTTCACCGCATTGGTAGAACAGGACGCGCCGGTCGTCAAGGTGATGCCATTTTATTCGTTGCACCTCGTGAAAAAAGATTACTCGCAGCGATTGAAAAAGCCACACGCAAGAAAATAGACTTAATGGAACTCCCCTCAACTGAAATTATTAATGACAATCGTATTGCACGCTTTATGCAGCGCATCACTGATACTCTAGGCAAAGAAGATCTCTCCTTATTCACTCAGTTGATCGAACAGTATCAACTGGAACATAATGTTTCAGCAGTCGACATAGGGGCAGCACTGGCCAGTCTTTTGCAAGGTGACAGCCCCTTGTTACTACAAAACAAATCTCAACATAAGGCGGCAGCTTTCAAGCATGATCACGAACGCTCTGATAGATCACATACTGAAAGATCACCGCAAAAACTACGCAAGCGTGCTGCTGAACGCAAATCCGAACAACTAGCACCTGAAAATGGCATGCAACGCTATCGCATTGCAGTGGGACATAACCATGACGTTAAACCAGGTAATATTGTTGGAGCAATCGCTAATGAGGCAGGTCTTGATAGTAAATATATAGGCCATATAAAAATTCATGATGACCATAGTTTGGTGGATTTGCCTGAAGGCATGCCAAAAGAAATCTTTAAAAGCTTAAAGAAAGTCTGGGTGGCCGGTCAACAACTGAATATTTCACATTATGAAGAATTCAAATCAGAGAATCAGCCAAAAAACAAAAAAAGCCGTGGACAACTCAACAAACCCGATCAATCCAGCCGCACAGGCCAATCACGAAAATCTGCTAAAGCTCATCCTAGCAAATCCTCATCACGAGAGGAAAGATCATCAAAGTCCCACTCCGGCTCACAAAAATCCACTCGCAAATCTTCCACACCAAAAAGAAAAAGGCGCGGTTAATAAACTGCGCCTTGTCTCTATATCGGATGCCTGTAAACCTCTCAGTGCTGTGGATGTTAATGATGATGCATTTATCGCAGCAACAAAATTAAACATCAATTAATGCACGTGCCCATGCTCTATTTCCTCTGCAGTCGCATCACGAACACTGATAATTTTAACGTCAAAGTTAAGTGTCACACCGGCTAAAGGATGATTACCATCCACTGTGACTTGATCCCCATTAACTTCAGTAATCACCACACGTTGTACTTCTCCTGAGGGCCCTTGTGCTTCAAATGCCATGCCCGCCTCTAAAGAATCAACCCCTTCAAATGCCGCTTTATCTATTGTTTGAATCAGCTCGGGAATAATCTCTCCATAACCTTCCTGTGGCGCAACAGTCACCTGACACTCATCATCAATGGTTTTACCAATTAATCCTTTTTCTAATCCAGGGATAATATTCTTTGCGCCATGCAAATATGCCAATGGCTCAGAATCTTGAGAACTATCTAGTACATTGCCCTGTTCATCTGTGAGCGTGTAATGCATGCTCACAACCATATTGTCACCAACCATTAATGTCATTTACTTTCCCCAATATTTTTCGATGTTTTATATTTAATCCTACACTCTAGCAGTCTTGGTAAAGCATAACAGTAAAAAAATGCTATGTTATTGCGGCTATTCAATTCATGCTCAAGCATACTGTCGAATAAATTTATCTAACTGATTAGCAAATGCTTGCCTATCGCTATGACCAAATGGCGCTTGACCACTAGATTGAATGCCACTAGCACGCAAAGTATCCATCAAATCACGCATACTCAATAAGCTCTTGATGGTGCTAGCATCAAATCGCTCACCACGAGTACTCAATGCATGAGCTTGTTTTTCTATTACCTCAGCCGCCAACGGTATGTCACTGGTAATCACTAAATCATTTTTTTCTACTCGATTAACTATCTCATTGTCAGCCACATCGAATCCACGTGGCACTTGTAACATTTTAATCCATGGGCCACGCGGAAATGGAATAGGATTATTTGCCACTAAAATACATTCACACTGAGCTCGCTCAGCGGCACGGAATAATATCTCTCTGATTGCAACAGGACATGCATCTGCATCTACCCAAATTTTCATATTGGTGACTGCATACTCATTAAAAAAATTTAGTGAACATCTTATGTTGATTAGCTTGTGATAGCTTAACAATAAACTGTAATTGATGTTAGCGATTGGAAAGCAAACTGTAGCAGTTTACACTACTGGCCATGAAAACACTTTTTATTAGTGGTAATGATACCGATGTAGGCAAAACCTATATAGGCGCCTCCTTAGTCAATGCATTAGTCAAACGTGGCCATCAGTGTGTGCCGAGAAAACCCATAGAATCTGGGTGCACTGAGACTGAGGCAGGATTGCATCCGGCTGATGCATCTGCTTATTTTGATGCCTGTGAACACTCTATTCCACTGAAAGAAATTTGTCCTTTGAGATATGCACCCGCCATTTCACCAGAACGTGCGATACGACTTGCTCAACAGACCGTGCCTTTACAGCAGTTAGTCGAGTTATGTCAGCCTAACAATCCGCAAACATTGGACTACTTAATTGTTGAGGGCGCCGGTGGTTTGTACTCACCATTATGCTCGGATGGTTTGAACGCTGATCTAGCACAAGCACTGAATGCAGATGTGATACTGGTTATCAATGATCGCTTAGGCTGTATCAACCAAACACTACTTTGCTTGGAGGCACTTAAAACACGACATTTAACGCCGGTGGTGATCATACTCAATCAATGCCAACCTAATGCAGACCATGATATGAATAATTATGAGGACTTAAAATTACTTTTATCGTTACCTATTATCGTATTTCCTAACACACATGCAGATGACAATAAAAAACAAAAAGCACTCCATCAACTTGTTAATTTATTAGAGGCACTCTAGATGACTACCTCCGACAATCGTTTAGTCGATATTGAAACACAACTGGCCTATCAAGAAGATTTAATACAGTCTCTGAATGAAGTAGTGATCACCATGCAACAGCAGATCGATAAATTAGAACTCAAAAACCAACGCTTACAAGACAATCTGAAGCATATGGAAACATTGTTGCCCAACGATCAAAACCAGAATGAACAACCCCCACATTACTAATAATTATCTATCGGATTAATCTTAGCAGACACAAAAAAGCCCGCTTATGCGGGCCTTTTTTAAACATTTAGTCTGCCTAATAGCAACCTGCTGATAACATTAGTCTGCGCTGTATTCACCCAACGCTGCCTTACCGTTGCAACGCGCACGCTCCAGTAACACGGCTTGAGCTGCCACCACGTTTGCCGCATCACCCTTCCATGTTGACATTGCAGATTGTTGCAATGCTCTTCCATAGGAGAAAGTTAAATTCCATGGCAAATCGATACCTAGATTATGCATCGCACTTAAATGAGAACTGGCTTCTGCATCAGACTGCCCACCAGAAAGGAAAGCAATGCCTGGTACAGCGGCTGGTACTGTGTGCATTAAACAACGTACAGTTTGCTGGGCCACTGTTTCAACATCCGCTCTGTTAGCCGCATCAGCCCCTGAAATGACCATGCTAGGTTTTAGCACCATGCCTTCCATCAAAACGCCTTGAGTATGGAGCTGCTGAAATGTCATACGTTGCGCTAACTCTGTTACTTCGTAACAACGCTCAATTGAATGCGTCCCATCCATCAATACTTCTGGCTCCACAATAGGTACGATACCTGCTTCTTGGCTAAGCTTTGCATAACGCGCTAAACCATGAGCATTCGCCTCAAGACAAGCTATAGTTGGAATATTGTCACCAATAGTAATAACCGCTCTCCATTTAGAGAAGCGCGCGCCTAATTTGTAATATTCTGCCAATCGATCCCTGAGACCGTCTAATCCTTCCGTGACTTTTTCATCTTCATGACCAGCTAATACTTTCGCGCCAGCATCGACTTTAATTCCAGGGATGATGCCATTGTCAGCCAAGTATTTGGGGAAGGGTGTACCGTCGAGTAATGTCTGGCGGATAGTCTCATCAAATAAAATTGCTCCACTGATGTAATCGGATAAACCGGCAGTAGTGACCAACATATCTCGATAAGCTTGGCGCATTTCCTCTGTTTCTGGGATACCCAATTTTTTAAAGCGCTTGCCGCAAGTGGGATGGCTTTCATCCATTGCTAATATGCCTTTACCAGGGGCAACCATTGCCTGTGCTATCTGTTTAAGTTGTTCACTCATCTCGTTCTCCCTATCTGCCTATATCAAAATTCTTTATAAATAATTCTTTGCTTAATTTTACTTAACTATTATCCCGTATATTCTGGATCATTTTGCTCTTCGACTATATTGCCCACTTGTAGAACTTTCATGGCATTAGTGCCGCCATCAACTCCCATCAAGTCACCCTTTGTTAAAATTACCAGATTACCATCCACTACTTCACGCGATTCTTTTAAAACATCAACAGCAGCGTGATTAACTTGCGCATGGGTCTTGCCGAGAAAATCGAGTTTGGCAGGAAACACTCCGCGATATAGCGTCACTCTGCGTAAAGTTTTCACATGACGTGTTAGCGCATAAATTGGAATCGATGAACTAATGCGCGACATCCATAATGCGGTCGTACCTGATTCTGTCAAGGCAGCAATCGCCGCTACATTTAGATGGTTCGCTAAATACATCGCTGACATCGCAATGGCTTTATCAACTCGTTCTGCACCTTCTTGAATTCTACGTGCACCTTTTTGTGCTTCTCGATGTTCAGAAGCACGGCATACTCGACTCATGGCTTTAACGACTTCTACCGGATATTCACCCACAGCCGTTTCACCTGAAGTCATCACAGCATCAGTACCATCAAGTACCGCGTTTGCCACATCGGAGACTTCAGCACGCGTCGGTATCGGACTATGCACCATAGATTCCATCATCTGTGTAGCAGTAATCACACAACAATTCGTCTTTTGTGCTTGAGAGATCAATGATTTTTGCACACCGGGAACTTCTGCATCACCAATTTCCACACCAAGATCACCACGCGCCACCATGATGCCATCTGAAGCAGCAAGTATTTCATCTATGACCTCCAGTGCTTC
>CAYPHQ010000039.1:0-10149 GCA_964410595.1 uncultured Thiotrichales bacterium | reverse complement strand
TATGTTTTCAGGCGGCGCGTTAGAGCGTTTAAGTATTTTTGCGCTCGGCATCATGCCTTACATATCTGCTTCTATTATTATGCAGTTAATGAGTGCGGTTATCCCATCACTTAAAGAGTTGAAAAAAGAAGGTGAAGCCGGCCGTCGCAAGATTACTCAATACACCCGTTACGGAACGGTGGTACTAGCAACATTCCAAGCAGTGGGTGTATCTATAGCATTACAGAATCAAGGTATAGCTATTAGCCCGGGACCAAGTTTTGTCTTTACTGCTGCAATTAGTTTAGTCACTGGAACCATGTTTTTGATGTGGTTAGGTGAACAAATTACAGATAGAGGTATTGGCAACGGTATCTCAATCATTATCTTTGCGGGTATTGTCGCTGGTTTGCCAGCAGCGTTCGGTGGAACCATCGAACTTGCACGTACAGGTGAATTGTCTGGAGCGTTAGTGCTATTACTATTCATAATGGCAATTGCAGTCACAGGGTTTGTAGTATTTGTAGAGCGTGGACAACGTCGCATTACAGTCAATTATGCACAGCGTCAGCAAGGCAGAAAGATGTATGCAGCTCAAAGTAGTCATCTTCCTCTCAAGCTTAATATGGCAGGTGTTATCCCTCCTATATTTGCCTCAAGTATTATCCTGTTTCCTGCGACATTGGCACAGTGGGCAGGAAATGTAGATGGATTTTCATGGTTACAAGGTATTGCATCCACACTGGCACCGGGACAGCCGTTATACGTGTTGTTTTATGCATTAGCTATTATCTTTTTCTGCTTTTTCTACACTGCAATCGTGTTTGACTCTCGCGATACAGCGGATAATTTAAAACGTTCAGGCGCATTTATACCTGGGATTCGCCCTGGTGAGCAGAGCGCACGTTATATAGATAGCGTGTTAACAAGATTGACAGCGGTGGGGGCAATTTACATCACGTTAGTTTGTTTAATGCCCGAATTTTTGATTTTAAAATGGAATGTACCTTTCTATTTTGGAGGTACCTCCCTACTAATCATCGTAGTGGTAGTGATGGATTTTATTGCCCAAGTGCAATCACATTTGATGTCCAGTCAGTACGAAGGATTAATGAAGAAAGCTAATTTGAAGGGTGGCCGTGCTGGTCGACCACGATAGATACATATTTGGAATCTAGACATGAAAGTAAGAGCATCAGTAAAAAAACTTTGTCGTAATTGTAAAGTGATCCGTAGAAATCGCGTTGTGCGTGTAATTTGTACCGATCCAAGACACAAGCAGCGTCAGGGTTAAATTAATCATAAACCATTGAAACCCGTGATTTTATTGGTAAAATTCGCGGCCCAGTGTGAGAACACACATAACACAATATTAGGAGCATAGAGTGGCACGTATTGCTGGTATCAATATCCCAGTACAAAAACATACAGAAATTGGATTAACGTCCATTTTCGGTATAGGACGTACTCGTGCACGAGAGATTTGTGCATCAGCAGGCATCTTACCGACGGTTAAGATTAAAGACCTGACTGAAGAAGAAGTGGAAAAGCTAAGAACAGAAGTTGGTAAATTTCAAGTCGAAGGTGATCTTCGTCGAGAAGTTTCAATGAATATTAAGCGTTTGATGGACCTAGGTACTTATCGAGGTATCCGACATCGCCGCGGTTTGCCGCTTCGTGGTCAACGTACCAAGACAAATGCACGTACACGCAAAGGGCCTCGTCGTCCTATTAAACGATAATCTAAGGTTAAGAATATGGCAGCAGGTAATACAGCACGGACTCGTAAAAAGACTAAAAGAACGGTCACTGATGGGATCGCTCATATAAATGCGTCGTTCAACAACACCATAATCACTATTACTGATCGCCAAGGAAATGCTCTTTGCTGGGCAACCTCTGGTGGATCAGGTTTCCGTGGTTCGCGCAAAAGTACGCCTTTTGCTGCGCAGGTAGCAGCAGAGCGTTGTGGTAATGTTGCTTTAGAATATGGCATGAAAAACCTTGACGTGCTTGTCAAGGGTCCAGGACCTGGTCGTGAATCTGCAGTGCGTTCATTAAATGCATTAGGCTTTAAGATATCTAACATTACAGATATCACACCGATTCCACATAACGGTTGCCGTCCACCGAAAAAGAGAAGAGTGTAGTTCATTATGGCAAGATATTTAGGACCAAAGTGTAAGCTGAGTCGTCGTGAGGGTACGGATCTATTTCTGAAGAGTCGTGCACGTCCATTGGACTCTAAATGTAAAGCAGATAAAGTCCCCGGCCAGCATGGTGATAAGCGGGGCAGAACCTCAGATTATGGTTTACAGTTGAGAGAAAAACAGAAGTTGCGTCGCATGTATGGTGTGCTTGAGAAACAGTTTAGCAATTACTACAAAAAAGCCTCTCAACGCAAAGGTTCCACCGGTGAGAATCTTTTAGAATTGCTAGAATGCCGTTTAGATAATGTCGTATATCGCATGGGCTTTGGAGTGACACGTGCGGAATGTCGCCAGTTGGTTAGCCATAAATCGGTGGTAGTGAATGGGAATATTGTCAATATTCCTTCATACCAATGTAAAGCAGATGATGTTATCTCTATCAGAGAGAAGGCGCGTAAGCAGTTAAGAATTCAAGACTCGCTAAATACAGCAGAACAATTTGGATTTCCTGACTGGGTAACGGTTGATACAAAAAAAATGACAGGTACGTTTAAATCAGCACCAGAGCGTTCTGATTTGTCTGCCGACATTAATGAATCACTCGTAGTCGAATTATATTCTAAGTAATAACAGCTTAAGAGGTTATATATTGTGGCAAATACAGGTGAGTTACTTAAACCAAGACTAGTTGACGTTAATATCACTAGTCCGCGTAATGCAAAAATTATCCTAGAGCCACTAGAGCGTGGTTTTGGACATACACTTGGAAACGCATTAAGACGAATTCTATTATCGTCTATCCCAGGCTGTTCAATCGTAGAAGCGCAAATAGAGGGTGTACTACATGAATACACTGTCATTGAGGGTGTGCAAGAAGATGTCGTAGATATCCTTCTTAACCTCAAAGGGGTAGCTATCAAGTTGCACGATAAAACAGAAACTACTTTAACGGTTAATAAAACTGGGCCATGTGTAGTGACGGCTGGAGATATACAGGGCGACCAAGATATAGAAATCGTTAATCCAGATCATGTGATTGCGCACTTATCAAGTGGTGCGTCTATGAATATGTCATTAAAGGCTGCCGTTGGTCGTGGTTACGTACCTGCTACACAACAGGTTGAAACAGAAGAACGAGCCATTGGTACATTGTTACTAGACGCAAGTTACAGCCCAGTTAGACGTGTCTCATACTCAGTTGATCGTGCGCGTGTTGAACAGCGTACTAACCTAGATAAGCTTATTATTGAGTTGGAAACTGACGGCACAGTTGATCCAGAAGAAACTGTACGTAAGGCTGCTGGAATACTACAACAGCAGTTAACTGTATTTGTTGATCTGCAGGGTGATGAGCAAGAAGAACACGTTAAAGCAGAGGCTGAGATTGATCCTATCTTGATGCGTCCAGTTGATGATCTAGAACTAACGGTCCGATCGGCAAATTGTCTGAAAGCAGAAAATATTTATTACATTGGTGATTTAATCCAACGCACAGAAGTTGAATTGCTGAAGACCCCTAATCTTGGTAAGAAGTCACTGACTGAAATTAAGGATGTACTAGGTTCGCATGGTTTGTCACTAGGGATGCGTCTAGAAAATTGGCCGCCAGCACACATGAAAGATGATCGTAAACTGATTATCTAGAAACATCAGAATTATTAGGAAATAAAATGCGACACAGACACTCAGGTAGAAAATTAAATAGAACCGATGCGCATAGAAATGCTATGTTTCGAAATATGGCAGTTTCTTTAGTTGAGCATGAAGTCATCAAAACAACACTACCGAAAGCAAAGGAATTGCGCGGTGTTATTGAGCCATTAATCACGCGAGCCAAGATAGATTCGGTGGCTCAGCGTCGTTTGGTATTTTCACGGTTACGCGACAAGGCGGCTGTAGGTAAATTGTTTACAGAGTTAGGTCCGCGTTATAAAGAACGTCCAGGTGGTTATCTGCGAATACTCAAGTGTGGTTTTCGTGCAGGGGATAATGCACCGATGGCATTAGTTGAGTTGGTTGATCGACCTGAAGCCTAATACTCAATAGCCACTGATATATAAAAAAAGCCAGCATTCTGGCTTTTTTTATGCGTCACATATTTTTGACTGATCAGGTCCTGCTCAGTCTTAAAAAACTATTGCATATAAATGCTTACTAAAAGTTATATCATCATCTACACCCTCCTTTGATATTTAAATGATAGAAAGATAATTGTTATTTAGTAATATAATTATCTTACAAAGAAGAATGTAAAGTGTTATCCAAGGGTTTGCTTGGTAAAAGTACTCTGGGGGCAATATTTTTCATCGTTATGATTCCGTTTACACGCGCAGAGGTCTAGGTTGGAGAAAAGCACGTAGAGGTTTTAAAGCCCAAAGATAAGCTAGAAGATGAAATAATGACGGTATCTGAAGAAAATTGGCGGTTACCTCAACTCAGTATCATTGGGGATCCGACTAATGTTCTCTCGCTGGCGGGCCTCAATTGGTGCAAGCCTTGTAGATGAAACCTTTATCAGTGCTAATAATATTGATTCAGAAATTAATGGTGCTGGAGATCCTGATGCTAGATTTGGTAAGACAGACTCTTATGAGGTGGTTGATTTTTCCGTTCGTTATGATGTGAAAAATAACGCATATATATTTGCTGGCGTTCATAACGTATCAGGAGAGGAATACATTGTGTCTCGTCAACCCTATGGTTCTCGTCCAGGTGCACCACGGACATGGTTGATGGGCTTTGAAGTTGTAATGTAGTTGTTGACTCTGATAACACAGCATTAAGTTCATACTTGATGCTGTGTTAGTATTGACTTAGTCTTTGAAATAACTAAAAAAATTATTACTAGTATGCTGACAATAGTCTGTATGGTATGAGTCTACAGCATGGGCTTAAGAAATTGGCCGGTATAAGACTGGTTGCATTGAGCAACTGTTTCAGGTGTGCCGGTGGCGATGATTTCTCCACCACCAGCACCACCTTCTGGCCCCAAGTCAATGAGCCAGTCAGCGGTTTTGATGACGTCGAGATTGTGCTCAATCACAATTACTGTATTGCCATGATCGCGCAGCTTGTGAAGTACGCCTAAAAGTTGCTCTACATCATAAAAATGTAGACCTGTAGTCGGTTCGTCAAGGATATACAGGGTATTACCAGTATCGCGTTTGGATAATTCACGTGATAGTTTGACTCGTTGTGCCTCTCCACCAGATAAGGTTGTGGCACTCTGCCCAAGTGTGATGTAAGTGAGTCCCACTGAAACTAGCGTTTCGAGTTTGCGTTTAATTACGGGTACAGCGTCAAAAAAGTTTAGCGCCTCCTCAATAGTCATTTGCAATACTTCGAATATATTCTTACCTTTATAGCGAATCTCTAGGGTTTCGCGATTGTAGCGTTGGCCTTTACAAACCTCGCAGGGCACATAAACATCAGGTAAGAAATGCATCTCGACACGAATAACTCCATCTCCTTGACAGGCTTCACAGCGACCACCTTTAACATTAAAGCTAAAGCGCCCTGGGTTATAACCGCGAGAACGTGCTTCTTGAGTGCCTGCAAACAGCTCTCTGATGGGTGTGAATAAGCCAGTATAGGTCGCCGGGTTAGAGCGAGGGGTTCTGCCGATTGGGCTTTGGTCTATATCAACGACTTTGTCAAAGTGTTCAATGCCTTGAATATCATCATAAGCGGCCACTGGAATGCTGGATTTGTTCAAACTACGCGCCATGCAGGCGTACAGCGTATCATTGACTAAAGTCGATTTGCCTGAGCCTGATACACCAGTGACTGCAATTAAGCATCCCACTGGAAATTCAGCATTCACAGACTTCAAGTTGTTACCAGAGACACCTTTGATAACCAATTGTTTATTGGGATCACGTGTAATTCGTTGTTGAGGAACCTCAATTGATCTAGCGCCAGAGAGATATTGGCCAGTTAACGATTGTGGATTTTCATAGACTTCCTGAACGGTGCCTTGTGCAACAATTTCACCACCATGGCATCCAGCACCTGGACCAATATCAACCACGTAGTCAGCAGCTCTGATAGCTTCTTCATCATGTTCAACAACAATGACCGTATTGCCCAGGTTTCTCAGCCGTGTCAGCGTTTCAAGTAAACGTTGATTATCACGTTGGTGCAGTCCGATTGAAGGCTCATCAAGCACATACATGACTCCGACCAAGCCTGATCCAATTTGGGAAGCCAGTCGGATGCGTTGGGCTTCTCCCCCTGAGAGAGTGTCTGCACTGCGTTCCAGTGACAGATAATCTAATCCTACATTGACTAAAAAGGACAGTCGGTTTCGGATTTCGTGAATGATCTTAGCGCCAACTTGTGCACGATGACCATCTAGTTGGAGCGTTTCAAAGAAATCTAGTGCTTGCTGAATTGAAATAGCCGTTAATGAAGGCAGGTTCGCTTCGTTAACAAACACATTCCGTGCCTGTATATTGAGTCGGTCACCTTCACAATGACTGCATGGTTGTGTGGCTAGATATTTGCTCAATTCTTCACGCACTAAATTTGAACTGGTCTCGTTATAGCGTCGTTCCATTGTTGGGATGATGCCTTCAAATGGGTGGCGCTTGGTACTGGTTCGGCCTTTTTGATTAACATATTTGAAGTCAATTTCAACATCGCCGCTGCCATATAAGAGTATTTCTTGAATGTTTTCATCAAGATCTGCATAGGGTGTCTCTGTATTAAATTGGTAGTGTTTTGCCAGTGATTGAATCATTTGATAGTAATGAGCATTGCGACGATCCCAACCGCGAATGGCACCGCCTGCACAACTGAGTTGAGGAGAGTTGATAATTAGCTCAGGCTCGAAGTAATCTTCAGTGCCCAAGCCATCACAATTACTGCAAGCTCCCATTGGATTATTAAAAGAAAATAAACGAGGTTCTAATTCGCTGACACTATAGCCGCAAATTGGACACGCAAATTTAGCAGAGAACAGGATCGGGTCTTTATCAGCCTCGTCTATGTAAACAACATGGGCAACATCATCGGCTAACTTTAACGCGATCTCGAAAGATTCAGCTAGTCTTAGCTCAATGCCTGGTTTAATTTTGAATCTGTCTACCACTACTTCAATATTATGCTTTTTTCGAAGATCTAGTTCTGGTGGTTCATCTAATTCATAGACTTCACCATCGATGCGAGCACGTAAAAAGCCTTGAGCATGCAACGATTGCAAGAGTTGTAAATGTTCTCCCTTACGATTTTGTACTACAGGTGCCAGTAACATCATGCGACTTTCAGAGGGGAGTTCCATCACATTATCAACCATTTGGCTGACAGTTTGAGCATCTAGATCTGTATGATGAGTAGGGCAGCGTGGTGTACCGATACGTGCATAGAGTAAGCGCAAATAGTCATAAATTTCAGTAATCGTGCCTACAGTGGAGCGTGGATTATGTGAGGTTGATTTTTGTTCAATGGAAATTGCTGGTGATAAGCCTTCAATATGGTCTACGTCAGGTTTTTCCATACGTGCTAAAAACTGACGGGCATAGGCAGATAAAGACTCAACATAACGTCTTTGACCCTCAGCAAAAATGGTATCAAAGGCGAGAGAGGATTTGCCTGATCCGGATAGTCCGGTGATGACGATTAATTGATCACGGGGTAAGTCTAAATCAATGTTTTTTAGGTTGTGGGTGCGAGCCCCGCGTATCTGTATACCTGCCATGCGCATTTCTCAGTGGAATTAAACTTGTTAATATACGTGCATAAGTGCTTTGAAAGCAAAATTACTCATGGCTGATCTAAACAACAGCTAACCTATTCCAGTAGAGTCTACAGTAAAGAGGACTTAATGAATTCTATAGAGCTTAAGACAGCCCTGTCATTAGCATTAATTTATGCGACTCGGATGTTGGGGTTGTTTATGATCTTGCCCGTTTTTACAATTTATGCTGAAAATTTGGAGCAAGTTACTCCCTTATTAGTGGGAATGGCAATCGGGATTTATGGGCTGACACAGGCCATCTTGCAGATTCCTTTTGGTGCTTGGTCAGATCGCTTAGGGCGTAAGCCGGTCATTATTGTTGGTTTATTGATCTTCATGCTGGGAAGTGTGGTAGCAGCCTCAGCAGATTCAATTTATTGGGTGATTATCGGTCGAGCACTTCAAGGGGCAGGTGCCATCGCTTCCGCTATTATGGCATTGGCTTCTGATCTGACGCGTGAACAGCATCGAACTAAAGTTATGGCTATCATCGGAGCCAGCATAGGCGCTTCTTTCATGATTGCTCTAATAATTGGCCCATTACTGCAAGGATGGATTGGGGTGCAAGGTATTTTTTGGGTGACCGCTGCACTAGCTATTATCAGCATATCTATTGTGGCACTGTTGATTCCGACCCCAGTCGCTCAAATTCATCATGCCACGCTTGATCAAGCTACTCTTAAAACAGTGATCTCAGATGGGCAATTATTACGATTAGATCTGGGTGTATTTACCTTACACATGATACTGACAGCGATGTTTGTCGTGATTCCAGTCATTCTGCGAGATCGTTATATGATTGTAGTAGATATGCACTGGCAAATTTATCTGGGTGTTATGTTACTTTCACTGATTTTATTGATACCCGTAGTGATAGCTTCTGAGAAATACGCCAAGACGAAACTAGCGTTTTTGTTGGCCATATCGTTATGCGCGATGAGCCACTTATTTCTATACACTCAACCCGAGACCATCAACGGGTTTTTTATCGCCATGTTAATATTCTTTTGGGGGTTTAATTTGCTCGAGGCTAGTATGCCATCTTTAGTCTCAAAATTTAGTAATCCTGTGAGCAAGGGCTTATCAATGGGGGTTTTTTCTAGTAGCCAATTTATGGGAGCTTTTGTTGGAGGGGTGATGGCTGGCATGATAGTGCAGAATTTTGGTCATAATGGCGTATTTATTTTCGCATTCATTATGTTTTTGTTATGGTTTCTAGTAGCATTATCGATGCGTAATCCAACAGGCTATGAGACACTTACCATAGACTTGAAAGAAATTGATCAACAGCAGCGTGAGTCTTTTGTTCGTGGTTGTTACAACATACAGGGTGTCACTGATGTTACAGTCATTAGTGAAGAACAAATTGCTTATGTGAGGACTAATAAGAGAGTATTTCAACAACATCAATTCAATCAATTGCAGTGTGATTATAAGATTTAGATGTTTGTATTTAATGCTATCTAGCTAGCTAGATAGTGAGTGCTATACATGTGCTAACGGTTGATTATGAACAAAAACTTAATCATAGGTTTCACATCAGTGTAAGTTTGAGTAAGAGGTTACTATTTTTAAATTAAATTTAGCGAAGAAACACAGTATCAATTATCTAAATAGAAGACAAAACACAAGAGGCGACTTATGGCATCACGAGGTGTAAATAAAGTAATACTTGTCGGCAATATTGGCCAAGATCCTGAAGTTAAATATACGGCGAGTCAACAGGCAGTATGTAATGTGAGTATCGCTACAACAGATAGCTGGACAGATAAAACTTCCGGTGAGAAACAGGAGCGAACAGAATGGCATCGAGTGGTATTTTTTCGTCGACTCGCAGAAATTGCTGGTGAGTATCTTCGAAAAGGCTCTCAAATCTATATTGAAGGTCGTTTACAAACACGTAAGTGGCAAGATCAAAGTGGAGCTGATCGATACACTACAGAAATTATTGCGAATGATATGCAAATGTTAGGTGGACGAGGGGGGGCAACAGGTGGTGGATTTGATGGACCATCTGATGATCAGGGTTTTGGTGAGGAGCCTGCGCCAGCTAAATCGGCTGCAGCGCCAGTGAGTGATGACTTGGATGATGATATTCCGTTTTGAAGTACATCTACATAGCAGTAAGTTAATCTATTTCCAAAATTAAAAGTGATCTTATAAATCGTTTTTTCCGCGTTAATACGTTTATATTTTACCGCCGTGCTAAAATTTGTTCCCATTGCCATACATCGCTAATGATGTCATGCAGTTGATATTTTGAAGGCTGCCAATTTAATTCAG
>CAYPHQ010000038.1:0-10474 GCA_964410595.1 uncultured Thiotrichales bacterium | reverse complement strand
GCCGTAAAGTAGCTAGTCCGGCTTTTGATAGTGTCGGTATATCGCTGAGTTGTGGGCTGTTGGCTAGATTGATCAACCAAGTGATCTCTACAATAACGCGATTATGGATCAAGCCATATTCACTAAATATTGGTTGTAAGGGGGCTGTGGCCTTATTATAGCGACCATCAACAGGTGAAATTGCGGTTAAATTATTTAGTTCCATCATTTCGCTAGGTTTTTTCTTCTATTGCGTGTCAGCAAAAGATTATACTACAGCGCTTTCAATATTAGGTTTTTTAGATAACGTTATTATTAAGTAAGAGAGAATTAATGAGTAAGCAAGATTTTAGAGTAGAAAAAGATAGCATGGGTGAGCTTCAAGTCCCTCAAGACGCACTTTATGGGGCTCAAACCCAACGTGCTATCGATAATTTTCCTATTAGTGGTCTAACTATGCCGCGTGAATTCATTCGCGCACTGGGTCAAATTAAAGCCGCTTGCGCTAAAGCAAACATAGATTTGGGCTTAATTGATGAAAATATAGCCAATGCTATTATGGCTGCCGCTCAACAAGTCTCTGATGGTGAGGTGGATAGTCATTTCCCTGTGGATGTGTTTCAAACGGGCTCGGGGACTAGCAGCAACATGAACGCTAATGAGGTGATCTCTCATCTAGCAAGCAATGCAGGAGTGGAAGTGCACCCCAATGATCATGTAAACATGGGGCAGAGTTCCAACGATGTAATTCCTACCGCAATTCACGTAAGTGCATGTATCGGTATTCATGAGAACTTATTGCCAGCATTGGATCATCTAGCCAGTACATTGCGTAATAAGGCCAAACAAGTCGAGCAGTTCGTTAAAACAGGTCGCACGCACCTAATGGATGCAATGCCAGTGACGCTTGCTCAGGAATTAAATGCCTGGGCGACTCAGATAGAAAATGGTTCTGCACGTGTTAAACATGCTTTGAAATTCCTGCAACAGCTTGCTCAAGGTGGAACCGCTGTAGGTACAGGAATCAATGCGCATCCGGATTTCGCAGATAAATTCGTTACACATTTAAGTACATCAACAGGTATCCAATTTTCCTCTAAGCCAGATAAATTCGAGGGTCTGAGTACTCAAGATGCAGCTGTGGAGATGAGTGGCCAACTGAAAACGATTGCCGTGAGTATGATGAAAATAGCTAATGATCTACGCTGGATGAATTCAGGACCTTTAGCCGGATTAGGTGAAATTGCGCTACCAGCCTTGCAACCGGGTAGTAGCATTATGCCCGGTAAGGTAAATCCAGTGATACCAGAAGCCACGGCGATGGTGTGTGCTCAAGTAATTGGCAATGATGCCACTATCACAATTGGTGGTCAGGCAGGGAACTTTCAGCTGAATGTTATGTTACCGGTGATTGGCTACAATTTAGTGCAAAGTGTGAACTTATTGGCAAATTCAGCGCGTTTGATGGCAGATAAAGCGATCGCAGGTTTTACTGTTAATGAAGATGCATTAACTGATGCGTTGAGTCGCAATCCTATCCTAGTGACAGCCTTGAATAGTGTGATTGGTTACGAAAAGGGTGCGGCTGTTGCTAAGAAGGCCTATGCAGAAGGTTTGACTGTGATTGAATCCGCTCTAGCATTGACAGACTTATCTGAAGAAGAGTTAAAAAAGCTGTTAGATCCTGCTCAATTGACACAAGGAGGCATTCAGGGTCTGTAGTTTTTTATTAAGAGTAAGGTGATACACCGTCTCAGGAAGAAGTATTTAATAGGGCAGTGGCTAATTTTTAGCGCTGCCTTTTTTGTACATTAAGATTAAACCTGCAGTAATAATTAAGCCGCCCCCAATCAATGTTTGTGTATTGGGGATCTCTGCCCAAAATAACCAACCAGCTAAGCTGGCCCACAATAAAGATGAATAAGTGAAAGGTCCCACTTGGCTGGCGGGTGCGAGTCGATAGGCCTGAGTCAAGCAAAATTGTCCGCAGGTTCCCACGATGCCCAATAAGATTAACAAGCCCCATTGACGGGTGTTTGGGATATATAATTCCGATGACAGAGCCGGCACTGCGGATATCAAAGCGCCAAATAAAGCGAAATAAAAAATGATCCGCGTCGTGGGTTCAGTATCTGACATTTTGCGTATTGTTACCTTAGCAAAGGCCGCTAAGGCTCCACCAATTAATCCGACCATGGCAGCAAGTTGAATTTCTCCTGTTGGATTTAAGAATACGATGACCCCAGCGAAACCGACTAATATTCCACACACAGTTTTCAGTGAAACATGTTCTTTTATCCAAAATATCGCAATAATTGGAATAAATACTGGGCCTGTGAGTTTCAGTAACATAGCGTCTGCTAATTCAATGTTAGCTAGGGCATAGAAAAAGCAGAACATAGCAAGTACACCGCTGGTAGAGCGAAGAAGATGCATATTGATACGTTGAGTTTTGAATTCTCGCATACCACTGCCACGCATCAGCATCGGGAAAATAATGATCGCCGCAAGCAAATTGCGATAGAACACCATTTGATGGCTGGGCATATCAGGTCCAAGGGTCTTAACCAACATGCCCATACTGACGAAAAACACTTCGCCGAGTACGACAAACAGGCTGCCGATGATAAGTTGTTTATTAAAATGCATACATAAAAAAGAGCCTGCATGTCCAGCATACAGGCCCTTTTTGTGAGGCTAGCAAGCGCTCAATTAAGATGCGAGTTGACGGAGCACGTAATGTAGAATTCCACCGTTTTGGTAGTACTCAACTTCTTGTGGCGTGTCGATTCTGAGAATGGCTTCAAAACTATTGCTATTGCCATCATTAGAGGTCGCTGTCACAGTGACCATTTTTGCTGCACCGTTTTCTAGCCCGGTGATATCAAATGATTCTGTTCCTGTCAGACCCAAGGATTCAGCACTTTCACCATCTTTGAACTGTAAAGGTAAAATGCCCATGCCCACTAAGTTAGAGCGATGAATTCGCTCATAGCTTTCTGCGATAACCGCTTTCACGCCTTGCAGACGTGGTCCTTTGGCTGCCCAATCACGTGATGAACCTGAACCATATTCTTTGCCTGCAATGATGATTGTTGCTACACCTTCATCTTTATATTGCATTGCCGCGTCAAAGATAGACATTTCAACATCGCTAGGTTGATGGCGAGTAACACCGCCTTCAGTGCCTGGTGCAATTTTGTTGCGTAAGCGAATATTAGCGAAGGTGCCACGCATCATGATGTGATGGTTGCCGCGGCGTGAGCCATATGAATTGAAGTCCGCAGGGGCAACGCCACGTTCTTGTAAGTATTTGCCCGCAGGACTGTCTGGTTTAATTGCACCAGCAGGTGAGATATGGTCTGTGGTCACAGAATCACCAAGATAAGCTAACGCGCGTGCACCATGAATATCGGTTACATCAGCAATTTCAGCTGTCATACCCTCAAAGTATGGTGGGTTGGCGACATAAGTGGACTCATCCCAGCCGTACAATTGACTTTCCTTAACATCGAGATTAGCCCAGTTTGCATCACCAGCAAAAAGATCGGAGTAAGATTTTGTAAACTGCTCTACTGTTAAGAATTGGCTGACAGTATCTGTGACTTCTTTTTGAGTTGGCCAGATGTCTTTCAGAAAGATCTCTTTACCATCATCGGTTGTTGTTAGCGGCTCATTATAGACATCGATATCCATGCGACCTGCAATGGCATAAGCCACAACCAAGGGAGGTGAAGCTAAGTAATTCATGCGTACATCTGCGTGCACACGACCCTCAAAGTTACGATTGCCCGATAATACTGAGACTGCGGTGAGATCATTTTCATGAATGGCTTTTGATACTGGCTCTGGTAATGGGCCTGAGTTCCCGATGCATGTCGTGCAACCATATCCAACAACATGGAAACCGAGTGACTGCAAAGGCGCTAATAAGCCAGCGTTTTCTAAATATTCAGTCACCACCAATGAGCCAGGTGCTAACGAAGTTTTCACCCATGGTTTAACTTTGGCACCGAGTGCAGCGGCTTTCTTGGCCACCAAGCCCGCACCCAGCATGACGCTGGGATTTGAGGTATTAGTACATGATGTGATCGCAGCTATCACGACTGACCCATCTTTCAATTCAAAGTTTTCACCCTTATATTCGACTTGAGCGGCGCCTTTTGATTGTGCATTACGTTCCTGACTGAGTGCCGCAAAAGAATCCAAATACATGCGCTTTGAATCGCTCAAAGGTACACGATCTTGAGGTCGCTTAGGACCGGCAAGACTAGCAACAACGGTGCTCATATCAAGGCTTAGTGTCTCGCTATATTCTGCAGTCACACTGTCATCGCGCCACATTCCTTGGGCTTTTGCATAAGCTTCGACTAACGCGACCTGGTCGCTATCACGACCTGATAATGCTAGATAATCAATTGTTTCTTGATCGATAGGGAAAATACCGCAAGTGGCGCCATACTCTGGTGCCATGTTAGCGATAGTGGCACGATCACCTAGAGGAAGCGTTGCCAGACCGCTGCCATGGAACTCAACAAATTTACCAACGACGCCATGTTGACGCAGCATATCAACAATTGTGAGGACTAAATCTGTCGCTGTCGCACCTTCAGCAAGTTGTCCTGTTAGCTCAAAACCGACAACTTTAGGAATTAACATTGAAATAGGTTGGCCTAACATAGAAGCTTCTGCTTCAATACCGCCAACACCCCAACCCAGCACACCAATACCATTAATCATCGTGGTGTGAGAATCAGTACCGACCAATGTATCTGGATAAGCTTGGGTTATACCATCTTTGTCTTGAGTGAATACGGTACGTGCGAGGTACTCCAAGTTGACTTGGTGCACGATTCCAGTATCAGGTGGCACAACTTTAAAATTAGAAAAAGCTTTTTGACCCCATTTTAGGAAGTTATAGCGTTCTTTATTGCGTGAGAATTCCAGACTAGCATTGATATCCATCGCTTTATCTGAACCGTACTCATCAACTTGCACGGAATGATCAATAACAAGTTCAGCAGGTTGTAGAGGGTTAATTTTATTGGGATCACCACCGAGATTTTTCATGGCATCACGCATCGCTGCCAAGTCTACCACTGCCGGTACACCAGTAAAATCTTGCATCAATACACGTGCTGGACGATATGCGATTTCTTTTGACGGGTCGGCTTTTGCGTCCCAATTAATGATGGCTTCGATGTCTTCTTTGTTGACCGTTTTGCCGTCTTCATGGCGCAATAAGTTCTCTAACAGGATTTTCATTGAAAAGGGTAGACGTTCAGTCCCTGATACGCGGGTAAGTTGATAAATTTCATAATCCTTACCGTCGACAGTTAGCGTATTGCGTGCGTCAAAGCTATTGCTCATTAGTGTTCCTTTACTGATAAAATTTTGAATATATATGTGTTCTGCCAGCTTGGCTTGAGTAATTTCATAGCCTATCACTGGTATCACGGAGTTCATCGCCGTGAGGATGATTTTGCTACTTCCTCGTACGCGCGGTGTGGGCAGCGCTTTGATGGTGACTCCGTCCAAGGAGTGGTGACAGTATGCTCACCGCCCTGTGGGTGCGCGATTATCGCTTATTTGCGAGACAGAATCTAATCTAGATGAGATGTGATTAATTTTCGCGCACTAATTTGTGTCCTTGGTCCCTAGATTGGATAGTAAATAATCAGCTGATCGAATATATTTTGATCGGTTAAACACGAGGTTTATTCCCGAGCCGCCTGCTTGGACCCATAGTCGAGTGCCCCTTACGGCGCATAATAATAATGCTCTTATAGTGGCGGCGTGGTCATTGGTGGCTAATATACTGGACTGTCCATAAATGATGATTTTTGGTGTGATAGTGCTAAGCGTGTTGCGGTAAAGCTCAGCAATGCGATCGATGACTGATTGTGATGGATAGGCCGTATTCGGGTCAGCATCAGTCAGTTGGCCAGAGGTTAGTTGGTTTGATATTAAGCTCAGTGTGGTTCCAATTTGGTCTTGTAATAGACTGTTATTATTGAATTTTTTACTCAGTGACATGAGATTTTTTAAATACTTATTACGTTCCATGCTAAGAGAATTGTTGGTGCTGCTGAGGCTATCTTTAAGTGCTATAAAGCCTGTTGCTAAGGCTGCAGTTGAGCCATAGACCTCGATATAGGTCGTTGGATTGTCACAAAATAAGCTATTAATTGAAGTTTTAAGATGTGCATGGTTAATCTCCCCATGCCAAGCCAGTGTTTGTATTTGCTCTAAAGCCAGATATACCCCAGCAAGGGCGATGGTTTGGTTGTTTTCGCTAGGGGCGGATTGACTCATATGTAGCAGGCACGCAATGGTTGTGTATGTGAGTGAGCTATTGTTGTGGCGGCAGGTTGATAATTTATGTTCATGAAATAATTACAATCGCTCACTGATGATGCCGCCACCTAAACACTGTTCTTGATCATATAATACTGCATATTGGCCAGGCGTCACGGCTCTTTGTGGCTGTTCAAAATCGAGGATTAATTGTGAGGGCTGGCCATTGAAGTTGCGCAGGTGGCAGTTTTGCGGGTGTTGACGATATCGGATTTTGGCTTGAATGGGTCTATGTTGATCAAACACGGATGGGTCAATCCAGTGCATTTGCTCAATTTTTAAGCTCACATTGAATAAAGCCGGGTGTTGATTGCCTTGAGCCACGATTAACTGATTATTTTCTAGGTCTTTATCGACTACGTACCATGGCTGCTCATTGCTGGTGTTTAGTCCGCCAATGCCCAGTCCTTGTCTTTGACCGATGGTATAGAAATTGACACCATCATGTTTACCTAATACAACACCTTCAGTATTCACTATATCTCCTTGATTTATATTGATATAGTTTTTCAGAAAATCACTGAACTTGCGTTCGCCTATGAAGCATATGCCGGTGCTGTCCTTTTTATTGTGAATATGCAATCCCAACTGTTGAGCGATATCCCTCACTTGAGTTTTGACCATGTCGCCCAGAGGGAAAAGGGATTGTTTGAGTTGCTGTTGGTTGAGGCCATGTAAAAAGTAGCTTTGGTCTTTGTTTTTATCCGCTGCCATGAGCAAACGAGTACGATTTTGTTCGTGCTTTAAGCGAGCGTAATGCCCTGTAGCAATAAATTCAGCGCCGCACTCTCTGGAGAATTCTAAGAAGGCTTTGAATTTGATCTCAGTGTTGCACAAAATATCGGGATTCGGTGTTCTTCCGACCCGATGTTCAGATAGGAAATACTCAAATACATGATCCCAGTATTCACTGGAAAAATTAACAGTTCTGAGTGGGATGTTCAGTTGTTCACACACGTGTTTCGCATCGGTCAGATCTTGCGTGGCTGCGCAGTGTTCTTGGGTATCATCTTCCTCCCAGTTTTTCATAAAAATTGCATCGACTTTATGGCCAGCCTTTTTTAATAGGTATGCACATACAGCTGAATCTACGCCACCAGACATGCCGACAATAATATGTTTTAAAGACATTAACTTATATTGTTTATTAAATGTTATTTCTAGTATTATTTTGCTACAGTTTTGTGGTTTTTTTGAGCCCAAAAAGTTGTCTCAATAACACACTGTACTGTTAATTCCAGACTTCTACTATTTCAGCCATTAAATCTAGATCATAGCGTTTACCGTTCTCATAATCTTCAATACTTTTCAGAACAAGCGCACTGCGCCGTTGAGTCTCGTTTAACGCTTCAATTTCTTCACGTGTCATCCACATAGCTTCAAGAATGCCGTCATCCAAGGCTTGGTCGGTTTGATGTTGATCCGCTTGACCGGCAAATGCTATCCGTAAATAAACTTCATTTTTTTCGGGGTGTTTCCAGCGATAAATGGCGATTAGCGACTCTGGAATGAAATTCCATCCAGTTTCTTCTTGAGTTTCTCGAATTGCGGCTTCTATCAGTGTCTCATCGACTTCCCAGTGACCCGCAGGTTGATTATAAACGATGTGTCCCTCAACCCGCTCTTTGACCATCAGATAACGGTCATCTTTTTTAATGATGGCTGCAACAGTTATGTGGGGGTTAGAAGGCATAATGATCCTTATAATTACAGGTAATTACTAATTTAAAGAAGTGATTAGAGGTTAAAGTCATTGGATAGATAGTGATCAGAATAGAATGAGCTCATGTTTATTTAAATACAGGGGCTTGTAAAGCACGCTAGCTGGCGCTTTTTACAAATCGAATTTATATTGCTTAGATGGACAATGATATAATGAAACGCAAATCAATAAACCTTTTTTGAAATATGTCGATAGACCATAATTCCAATAATGATGATGGGCTTGTTGTTCAGGAACAGCGCCCCAAGCTTAAACAGCCACCAATGTTTAAGGTGATTCTGTTGAATGATGATTACACCCCGATGGAATTCGTTGTTTATGTGTTGGAAACTTTTTTCAAAATGGATCGAGATCAAGCAACGCGCGTCATGCTCAATGTTCATACCAAAGGTAAAGGAGTGTGTGGCGTCTACACGCGCGATGTGTCGGAAACAAAAGTTTCGCAAGTAAATGAATATGCACGCACTAATAATCATCCATTGATGTGTGACATGGAAGAAGCTTAATAGCTTATTAGCAAACAAAGGATAACTAATGCTATCAACTGATCTAGAACGTACTCTCAACTCTGCCTTTAAGCGAGCACGTGAATTACGTCATGAATTCATCACCGTTGAACATCTGCTTTTGGCGCTTACGGAAAATGACTCGGCTGTTGATGTGTTACTTTCTTGTGGTGCTGACATGAATTCTTTGAGTAATCAATTGACAGCTTTTATCGATGACAATACTCCCATACTGGATGAGGGAGAAGAGCGTGAAACCACTCCTACTCTTGGATTTCAAAGGGTTTTGCAACGAGCAGTATTTCATGTGCAGTCTTCAGGTAAAGAGGAAGTCATGGGCGCTAATGTGTTGGTAGCTATTTTTGGTGAGCAAGAATCACATGCTGTCTATCTGCTTGGTGAGCTCGATATCTCTCGACTTGATGTGCTTAATTACATTTCCCACGGTATCTCTAAATCTTCTGATCGAGAAGAGGAGTACAGCGCTGATGCAGAGACACAGATTCAAGATGATTCTGAGCGTGAAGCCAAGCCTTTGGAAAAGTTTGCAGTTAATCTCAATGAACAGGCCAAACAGGGCAAAATAGATCCACTCATCGGGCGTTCAAAAGAACTTGAGCGCAGTATGCAGATACTATGCCGACGAAGGAAAAATAATCCTCTTTTGGTGGGAGAGGCGGGTGTGGGTAAAACTGCGATCGCTGAGGGATTGGCTAAAAAGATAGTGGACGGTGAAGTGCCTGAAGTGCTGAGTCAATCAACGGTTTATTCTCTTGATATGGGCGCTTTGATTGCTGGTACTAAATATCGAGGTGATTTCGAAAAACGTCTCAAAGGGGTTCTTAATCAACTCGATCAAGAATCTGGAGCCATACTTTTTATTGATGAAATACATACCATCATTGGGGCGGGTGCGGCCTCAGGTGGTGTAATGGATGCGTCTAATTTAATCAAACCTAAGCTTGCCTCTGGAGAGCTAAAGTGCATGGGGTCAACCACTTATCAAGAATATCGAGGTATTTTTGAGAAGGATAGAGCACTGGCCAGACGTTTCCAGAAGATTGAAATTCCTGAGCCTAGTGTAGATGAAACTTTCAAAATACTTAGAGGCTTACGTAAGCAATTTGAGACGTTTCATCAAGTTAAGTATTCTGACAAAGCATTAAAAGCGGCTGCCGAGTTGTCGGCACGCTACATTAATGATCGTTTTTTACCAGACAAGGCGATAGATATCATTGATGAAGCTGGAGCGGCGGTTAAATTAAAACCTGTCAACTCGCGCAAGAAATCTATTTCGCTGAATGATATTGAGACTATAGTGGCCAAAATTGCACGTATTCCATCCAAGCAAGTATCACTTAACGACACACAAGTGCTTAAAAATTTGGAAAGAAACCTCAAGCTAGTGGTGTACGGTCAAGATGAAGCGATATCTACATTGTCAACCTCTATTAAACTCTCTCGTTCTGGTCTGGGTGATGAAGAAAAACCGATTGGCTCATTTTTGTTAGCGGGTCCTACAGGTGTAGGTAAAACAGAAGTGACCCGCCAACTAGCCACTATTTTAGGTATAGAGTTAATTCGCTTTGATATGTCTGAATATATGGAAAGACATACTGTTTCGCGTTTAATTGGTGCGCCTCCGGGTTACGTGGGTTTTGATCAAGGTGGCTTGTTGACAGATGCAGTATTGAAAGCGCCACATAGCGTGTTGTTGTTGGATGAAATAGAGAAAGCTCATCCTGATGTTTTCAACATACTATTACAGGTAATGGATCATGGAACGTTAACTGATGCTAATGGAAGACAAGTTGATTTTCGTAACGTGATAGTTGTGATGACCACCAATGAGGGAGCAGCAACGGTGAGTCGTAACAGTGTTGGATTCACCCATCAAGATCATACTTCT
>CAYPHQ010000037.1:0-10860 GCA_964410595.1 uncultured Thiotrichales bacterium | reverse complement strand
TCAAACCGGCGAGGTTGTCTCTGAGGCTTATACCAATAATGTGATTTTTGATCTCGCTATCTGCAAAGAGAGCGGTTTGCGTTTTGATGAGACTATGCCGTTATGTGGTGGTACAGATAGCTTATTTTTCAGACAGGTGGTTAATCATGGATATAAGATTGTTTGGAATAAACAAGCATTTTTATATGAACAAATTGACGCAGATCGCCTGAGTTTAATATGGTTAGTCCGGCG
This sequence comes from uncultured Thiotrichales bacterium, assembly GCA_964410595.1. Taxonomy (GTDB): domain Bacteria; phylum Pseudomonadota; class Gammaproteobacteria; order UBA4575; family UBA4575; genus UBA1858. The sequence goes on along the minus strand of CAYPHQ010000037.1, from coordinate 10,626 downwards.
TCATGCTCGTCATGGTGTGACGTTTGTGCATATAACTAAGAAGCTTTCTAAAAACAAAATACATCGAATTTCGTCATACATAGGTGAATTTTTTCATGTATTTAGAGATGTCTTTAAAAAAATTCTTACTAGGCAACCAAGATACATGATCACCAATATTTTCATAGGAATTGCTAGATGCGTTGGAATTATTATGGCTATGATAGGAATGAGGGTGAATGAATATAAATCCCGTCATCAATAGGATTGTATCTTGATACCGCACTTGTGTTTATGTCAGCACTAATGATTAGGTGTATAAGGCTTGAGTTGCTTATTCTCAATAATGAGTATGTGATCGGATACTTCCATCATTGCGGGTCGATGTGAAATCGAAATGATAGTGGTTTCACGACTGATTTTTTTGAATGTTTGACTCAGCGATTTTTCTGTTTCCATATCAAGTGCGCTAGTTGCCTCATCTAAAATGAGTAGATTGGGTGAGTGTACCAATGCGCGTGCTATTAAAATGCGTTGACATTGCCCTCCAGATAATCGTCCTCCATTTTCTCCTACTTGTGAATTTATTCCATTAGGTAATTCAGATACAAATTCTAAACATTGTGCGCGTTCAAGTGCATGAGTGACGTTTTCGTCTGTGAAGTTTGGATCCCCAAGAGTGATATTTTCCCGGATGCTAGTATCGAGAAGTGTATTCTCTTGGGTGACATAACCTATTTGTGAGCGCCAGTGCTTGATGCTAATTTTATCTAGCTCAATGTTGTCGATTAATATCGTGCCTTTATTTGGTTCGAATAATCCACAGATTAAATCTGCTGTTGTGGTCTTACCTTGCCCAGATGGACCAATAACACTATTGAGGCGCTGAAAATAAAAAGTAGCATTGGTGTTTTTCAGGATCTCTTTCTTGCCATAATTAAAGTTAATATTACGGAATTCAATATCACCACTCAGGTCATGTTTTATTTTCCCAGGGCGGTACTCTTCATGTGAAATGGCTTCGTCTAGGAATTTTTCAGTTAACTCAAATGCACCTTGATTGTTTGCATAGTTTTGCATTTGTTTTTGTGATTTGCCAAATAATTTCATCGAGCGTAAATATAAAATAACTAAGATGATTGAGTGCTCGAATGGTAGATTGAAATACTGAAAAGAAAAATAAATGGTTAATATTACAGTGGCCATCAGTACAATTTCTTGAACAGCATCTAAAAATTCTGATGTGATGGTATTTTTGCGCGTGATTTTTTTGATGGCGCGGGTGAAGTCTGTGATTACTTCATAAGAATATTTTTCTCTTGCCATGGCTTTGAGAGGCTTAATACTTCGATATGAATCAGTTAATTGAGCAGTAATTTTACGTGTAATATTAGTTTCTTCTTTACCGTACTCTTTGCTGGCATTGATGAGGCGATTAAATGCGATGGCTAGCAGAAGGCTGGTGCCGATAGCAACCACTGCGATTTGCCAAGCAATAAAAAAAGCGACGGAAAGATAGGCGAAGATTTGAGTAAGGGTTGCCATAATTAATACCATATTGCCGTAGCCATTACCTGCATTGTCAATTTCTGAGGTAAGAGCCCTGGTGAAAACTCCATTTTTTTGTTTCAGAAAGAAGCGCCACTCTGAGGCAGTCGTTGCCTTTAAAAATTGCATGCGCATATCTTTAACAATTTTAGCTTTTGTGAATCCGGCGAAGATGTTGGAACCAGCGAGGAGAATATTTTGCAATATGATCCCAGTGAGAAGAAAAATAATCAGATTTTCTGGTGTGGGTTCGACATTCAAACTGCTTAATATATTGTTTACAAACTGAGTTTTTGAACTATTTCTGCCGAGCAAACTAAAAAGTAATGCAGGTAATGCCAATAAAGTCACGGCAGTGATGACACTGGCAATAGTGATTCCAATGAAAACTAGGATGGTCCTTGCTGGATAGGATCGAAAGAAAAAAGAGAACAGATTCATAATCGTTTATTGGGCCAAGATCATTGAGCAATATTGTAGTGATAAATAATTAGACTTCCTGTTGATATATGCCATTCTAACAATGGCGCTTATACTAGCATTATATGAATGGGCTGACGATGGATGTTCTGCCCAGATGGTGGTCTAATGAGGTATCCCCTTCATAATCAATCCAAGATACAATAGCACTATGACTCAGAAAGTATATATAAAAACACAAGGCTGCCAGATGAATGAGTATGACTCAGATAAGATGCTGGACGTTCTTGGAGAGGCTAAAGGTATGCAGGTTACTCAAAATCCTGAGGAAGCCGATATACTGCTTCTTAATACATGTTCTATACGTGAGAAAGCACAAGAAAAAGTCTTTTCTCAGCTGGGTCAGTGGCGAGATTTGAAGAAGAAAAATCCTCATCTGCTAATAGGTGTAGGTGGTTGTGTAGCCAGTCAAGAAGGAGAGGCATTAAAGAAGCGAGCGCCCCAGGTTGACGTTGTTTTTGGTCCTCAGACTTTGCATAGATTGCCAGCAATGATTGATCAAGTGCGTGCCAAAGGTAAAGCCGTTGTGGATATCTCTTTTCCTCGTATCGAGAAGTTTGATAGCTTGCCACCGCCAAAAGTGGATGGTCCAACCGCATTTGTTTCAATTATGGAAGGTTGCAGTAAATATTGCTCTTATTGTGTAGTGCCTTATACGCGTGGTGAGGAAATCAGTCGTCCGTTGAATGATGTATTAGTTGAGATAATGCAACTTGCCAGCAAAGGCGTTAAAGAGGTTAATTTATTAGGACAGAATGTAAATGGTTATTATGGTGAGATGGATGATGGGGAGATATGTAATTTCACATTGTTACTACACTATGTGGCAAAGATTGAGGGCATAGAACGAATTCGTTACACCACTTCACATCCACTAGAATTTAGTGATTCATTAATACAAGCTTATGCTGAACTCCCACAGTTGGTCAATCATTTGCATTTGCCTGTTCAATCAGGATCTGATCGTATTCTATCTGCGATGAAACGTGGCTATACTGCTCTTGAGTACAAATCAAAAGTCCGCAAACTCAGAAAATTGCGACCTGACATCAGTATGTCATCAGACTTTATCGTAGGCTTCCCAGGTGAAACCGATCAAGAATTTGAGCAGACGATGAAGCTAATAGAAGATATTGGCTTTGATCACTCATTTAGCTTTATTTTTAGTGCTCGACCTGGAACACCTGCAGCTTCATTGCAGGATGATACGCCGATGGAAGTTAAAAAAGCTCGTTTGAAACGACTGCAGTCAAGAATTACAGAGATGGAGCAAGCCATTTCCGCATCTATGGTGGGGTCCATACAAACGATATTAGTGACTAGCCTATCTAAGAAAAGTGATACAGAAATAGCTGGACGTACTGAGAATAATCGGGTGGTAAATGTAGAAGCGCCTAGCGATCTAATTGGTCAATTAATTGATGTAGAAATCACCCAAGCGCTCCCTAATTCGCTGAAGGGTAAGCTCGTACATTAGGTATGTGGATGTTTGTTTGAGTGCACAAATTTTAAAACTTAATATAGCACTGGAGCCAAATGATAACCCACGTTTGGCTAATTTGTGTGGTCCTTTTGATGAGCATTTACAGCAAATAGAATCACGTATGGCTGTGCAGATACATCGTCGTGGTAATGAATTTACTGTCGAAGGTGAGGCGCAATATTCCGAAGCAGTGATAAAAATATTGCAATCACTCTATGCACAAACAACTACTGAACAACTTTCAAAAGAAATTATCCACCTTCAACTTCAGAATTCTAGTGTTGACCAAATGACAAAAAAAACCTATCCAATAGATCAACAAATTCTCAAAGATGTCGCGGTACATACAAGACGAGGTTTAATTAACCCTAGAGGGCCTAATCAGGCGTCTTATATTCATGACATTATGAGTTATGACTTGACCTTTGGTATTGGTCCTGCGGGGACAGGAAAGACTTATCTTGCCGTGGCTTGTGCGGTTGCAGCTCTTGATTCGGAATCCGTGCAACGTTTGGTATTGGTGCGACCAGCGGTTGAGGCAGGCGAGCGCCTGGGGTTTTTGCCAGGTGATTTGAGTCAAAAAATTGATCCATACTTGCGCCCAATGTATGACGCATTATATGAAATGATGGGGTTTGAACGAGTAAATAAATTGATAGAAAAAACCGTTATCGAAGTAGCGCCACTGGCATATATGAGAGGACGAACCTTGAATGATTCATTCGTTATCATGGATGAGGCACAAAATACGACAAAAGATCAGATGAAAATGTTTCTTACACGAATTGGTTTTGGCTCAAAAGCAGTGGTTACTGGTGATGTGACACAAGTTGATTTGCCAAATCGTAGTGCTTCAGGTCTGCGCCATGTCATGCGTATTCTTGATAATATAGACACAATTAAGTTCAATTATTTTAATTCGAAAGATGTGGTGCGCCATCCCTTAGTGCAGCATATTATTGACGCTTATGATCAGCACAGTAATGAAAATAATGATTAAATTGGATGTATGGCAATTTCAGGTCAATAATATACGTTATGATCATACTCAATGAGCATTGAACTTGAGTTGCAAGTTGCAAGTGAACAACAAGATGTTCCTAGTCAACATCAGTTTGTCGAATGGGTAGGGGCAATACCCGTACAAGATAATTACGAAGTGGTTATTAGAGTTGTTGATGAAGATGAAATGCGCACATTGAATAGACAGTATAGACATCAAGATAAATCTACAAATGTGTTATCGTTTCCAGCAGAATTGCCAGACATTGTTGATGATCCCTTACTAGGTGACGTGATAATTTGTGCTACTGTGGTGCACAGAGAAGCGCTTGAACAGCATAAATGTCCCACTGGTCACTGGGCGCATATGGTCGTGCATGGTATTCTGCACTTGCAAGGTTATGATCATGTGGACAGCGCCGATGCAAACATTATGGAACAACTTGAAATACAAATACTACAGACTTTAGGGATTAATAATCCGTATACTGAAAAACCCTTTTAACTGACTGACTTAAAACTCATGGGCCAATCGGCACAAGCACTTGCTAAAAAAAAGAATTGGTGGTCCGCATTGCGGGATATATTCAACACGCAGCCGAATGATCGAGCGCAGCTAGTTGATATTTTGCGTCAAGCGCAGAGCAAAAACCTTTTTGATGTCAGTGCATTAGCAATGATTGAAGGCGTGTTGCAAGTCTCTGAATTACAGGTTCGTGACATTATGATACCGCGATCACAAATGGTGGTCATTGAAGAAGAACATAGCTTGCAAGACATGTTACCTATCATTGTGCAATCAGCACACTCACGCTTTCCTGTGGTCGGTGACAGTCGTGATGAAGTTTCAGGTGTGTTGTTGGCAAAAGATCTTTTGCGATTCATGTCTAATCAGAACACTGATGAATTCAATATTAAAGATTTATTACGCCCTGCATTCATTGTGCCGGAGAGCAAGCGATTGAATATATTACTCAATGAATTTCGCAATAGTCGCAATCACATGGCAATCATCGTAGATGAATATGGAGGCGTTTCAGGGTTGGTTACTATCGAGGATGTGCTCGAACAAATCGTTGGTGATATTTCCGATGAGCATGACTTTGAAGAAGACGATTATATTACTTACTCAAAAGAAGAGGGTTACGCCTTGGTTAAAGGTTTAACTCCGATAGAAGACTTTAATGAATGTTTTGATGTGAGTTTGGCGCAAACAGATTTTGACACAGTTGGTGGTTTGATTACACATCACTTTGGACGAGTTCCAAAACCCAATGAAAAAATTAAGGTGAGTGGGTTTCAGTTTCAAGTCATCAATGCAGATAGTCGACGACTCAACTTACTTAAAGTCATACAAGAGTAAGCCATCTTGAAAAAATAGGCATGTCTCGCAATCAGCCTTGAATTTTTTATAACTGTTGATTGTTGTCACATGACCGATGTTAAATAATCGTTACTATATGATTCGATATCTACAAATATTCTTATCTGGTGCGTTGGGTGTGTTGGCATTTTCGCCATTTGATTTGTGGTGGATGAGCGTCGCATCTCTTACTTATTGTATTATTTTGTTTGCCACACTACCGCAATGGAGTGGTTTCAAGGTTGGTTTTATCTATGGTTTAGGCTTGTTTGGCTGTGGTGTCACATGGTTATTTAACAGTCTATATTATTATGGGCAAGCCCCAATGGTTGTAGCGATGAGTATGGTATTGCTGGGTGTAATTGTACTCAGCTTATTTCCTGCCATCGTTTTCCAAATTTTCTCCAAGTTGCGTGATCAATCAGCCTGCTTACAAATAGTTGGCTTTGTAGGCCTCTGGGTGCTGATTGAGTGGATGCGAAGCTGGGTGTTTACGGGCTTTCCATGGCTAGCATTAGGACATAGTTTAGTCGACTCACCTTTAAGAGGTGTCATGCCAATATTTGGCACTTACGGTGGAACGGCAGTGATCGCTTTACTGTCAGTGACGAGTGCGTGTTTGATTTTGGGTCTACTCAAAGTAAGTATAAAAAACCTTATTACCCCTATCTTAGTAATAGTGGCTTGTGTGGTATTAGTAGATGTTCGATGGACCCAGGCCGCATCTCAACAAGCTATTAAGGTAGCTGCTGTGCAGGCTAATATTATGGAAGAATTGAAGTGGAGACGTGATCTTCGCAATGATATTTATCAACAACATATTCAACTTAGTGAGCCTTATTTGGATCATGATGTCATTGTTTGGCCAGAAACAGCGATACCCACTTTTTATGATATTGCTTACCAAGAGTATTTGCATTCTTATGTTGAGCGGTTGGCGAAAATTGACACAGAAATTGTGGTGGGGGCATTTACGCGTACATTCACTGATGAGGCTATCTTTAACTCTATTATAACGCTCAGTAGGCCTACCCAAATTTATAGTAAACAACATCTAGTGCCATTTGGTGAATACCTACCACTGCGAAATTTTTTTTCCTTATTCAACCGATTTGTCACCATACCTGCATCCAATTTATCTCCTGGTGATAACCTACCGGTAATGACTGTGAATGATAGGCCAGTTGGAGTTTCTATCTGTTATGAGGCGGTATTTGCTCGGGATATCCTACCTGCATTGCCAAAGGCACAATGGCTCATTAATGTGACTAATGATGCTTGGTTTGGAGATTCTTTGGCACCTTATCAGCATTTACAAATTTCTCGAGTGCGAGCATTAGAGACAGGTCGTTATATGGTTCGTGCGGCTAATAGCGGGATTTCTGCCATCATTAATGATCAGGGAGAACTGCTTCGTGGCACAGAATTGTTCAAAGTGCAGGTGGTCAGTGCTGAGATCTGGCCAATGCAGGGCCAAACGCCATTTATGATATGGTCACATAGTGCCATACTGACTATTATGCTGATCGGCTTAATATTTGTGTTTGTGCGTGTAAAATTTGTCAGATCATGCGCTATTATTCATCTGTGATCTTATAATTAAAATTATGTCTAAATTTAACTCTATAATTCCAGTGATCTTGTCTGGGGGATCCGGCACTCGTTTATGGCCTGTTTCCAGAAAACTCTATCCTAAGCAATTCATTCCATTGCATGGAAATCGAAGCTTGTTTCAAGATACTCTAATGCGTACATGCAGTTTGGCACAGGATATTCAGGTGCCGATTGTGGTGTGTAATGAAGAGCATCGCTTCATGGCTGCAGAGCAAATACGTCTAGAAGGGCTGCGATCTGCCAATATCATACTAGAGCCGGTAGGCAGAAATACCGCACCTGCCATTGGCCTAGCCGCCTTATGTGCCCAGCAGCACGATCCAGAGGCCACGATACTGGTGTTACCGGCTGATCATATTATGCAGAGTAACGACGAGTTTCATCAGGCTATAGAGTGTGCACTTGGACTAGCAGAGAATAATCACTTGGTGACATTTGGCATAAAACCACATGCTCCGGAGACGGGGTATGGTTATATCAAAGCAGGTGAGACTCTTGTAGCTGACAAAGCTTTTCGAGTTCAACAATTTAGTGAAAAGCCTGCGCTTGAGAAAGCCGAGGAATATGTCAAATCAGGTCAGTATTCATGGAACAGTGGAATGTTTATGTTCAAAGCAAGCGTACTGTTAGAGCAGCTTGAACTATTTGAACCAGAAATGATTGCCTATTTACGAGCCGCTTTTCAGCAACAGGATAATGATCTAGATTTTATTCGAGTTGGGCGAGAGGATTTTGAACAATGTAATAATCAATCGATAGATTACGCACTCATGGAGAAGACGCAAAATGCTGCGGTGATACCACTTAGCTGCGGTTGGAATGATGTTGGCTCTTGGCATGCATTGTGGGAATCATCGTCGCAGGATGAAAAGCAAAATGCTATAGATGGAGATGTGCTCATAGAAGATTGTGAGGGCTGTATGGTGCGTAGCTCACATCGTTTAATCAGTGCCATCGGACTCAAAGATATGGTGATTGTTGAAACCGCTGATGCAGTTATGATCGCACCGCGTAGTGAATCTCAGAACGTTAAACACCTCACACAAAAGCTTAAGCATGAACAGCGTCCCGAGTTGGATACGCATTTAAAAGTGTATCGTCCATGGGGTGCTTATGAATCGATAGATAGTTCTGAGCGCTTTCAAGTGAAGCGTATAACAGTCAAGTCCGGTGAGAAGTTATCTTTGCAAAAACATCATCACCGTGCCGAACATTGGATTGTGGTTAATGGCACTGCTAGAGTAACTTGCGGTGATAAACAATTCTTATTGTCTGAAAATGAATCAACTTACATACCAATAGGCGAAATCCATCGTTTGGAAAATCCGGGTAAGATCCCATTGGAACTGATAGAAGTACAGTCAGGCACTTATCTTGGTGAAGATGATATTGAACGCTTTGATGATAAGTATGGACGTTAATTTATTTCTGTCCACAAAATATACATCCACGGCACTCATAAGCATAAATCTTGTTATCATTACGTTTTAGATTCTAGTAAATAGCATGGAAGAAAATTATCAAGCGCATGAGATAGAGGCGCGTGCTCAATTACGTTGGGAAAAGTCGAAAACTTTTAAAGCGGTTGAAGATGACAGCCGAGAAAAGTTTTATTGTCTATCCATGTTTCCTTACCCTAGTGGTCGGCTGCATATGGGACATGTACGTAATTACACTATTGGTGATGTGATTAGCCGCTATCAGCGTATGTCAGGCAAAAATGTTCTCCAGCCGATGGGTTGGGATGCGTTTGGATTGCCCGCTGAAAATGCGGCTTTGAAAAATAAAGTACCTCCTGCCAAGTGGACGCATGAAAATATTGCTTACATGCGTGATCAACTTAAGCGTTTGGGGTTTGCCTATGATTGGGATCGTGAATTGGCGACATGCACACCCGAGTATTATCGCTGGGAGCAATGGTTATTCACGCGGTTATTAAAAAAAGGTCTGGTATATAAGAAAAAAGCTGTAGTCAATTGGGACCCCGTTGACCAAACGGTACTGGCTAATGAACAGGTGATAGACGGTCGTGGTTGGCGCTCTGGTGAGTTAGTGGAACGTCGCGAAATTTCTCAATGGTTTCTTAAGATCACGGACTATGCAGATGAGTTACTTGAGTGTGTGCAGAACTTGTCTGGATGGCCGGAGCAAGTGCGTACCATGCAGGCAAATTGGATAGGGCGCTCAGAGGGTTTGCAATTTAAGTTTGAAGCAGAAGGTGATCTGCCTAGCATAGAAGTGTATACCACACGGCCAGATACTTTGATGGGTGTTAGCTATATAGCAGTGGCAGCAGAACATGAAATTGCCACAATTGCTGCTGAAGTTTGTCCTGAGTGTGCTCAGTTCATCGAAAAGTGTAAACAAGGTAAAGTTGCAGAAGCGGATATCAGCACGGCTGAAAAACTAGGCGTTGCAACAGGATTACATGCGTTGCACCCTATAACGGGTGAACGATTACCAATCTGGATTGCTAATTTTGTGCTCATTGAATACGGTACTGGAGCTGTGATGAGTGTGCCGGCACATGATCAGCGTGACTGGGAGTTTGCGCAAAAATATGATTTACCTGTGAAGCCTGTGATCTTCGCACAAGATGAGTGCGCTCAGCACGATTTTTCTTCCTGTGCTTATACTGATAAAGGCGTATTGAGAAACTCAGTTGATTGGGATGGATTGTCATCTCAGCAAGCGTTTGTGGCCATCTCTGAATACATAGAAAAACAGGGTTGTGGTCAGCGTCGCACTAATTTCCGACTGCGTGATTGGGGGATTTCCAGACAACGTTATTGGGGTTGTCCTATTCCAGTTATTATCTGTGATAGTTGCGGAACGGTGCCGGTTCCTGAAAGCGATTTGCCAGTGACTTTGCCGACTGATGTTGAAGTGACTGGTGCGGGCTCACCACTCGGTGCAATGGAGGAATTTCTCCATGTGAATTGTCCGCAGTGTGGTCAACCAGCAAAACGTGAAACCGACACTTTTGATACTTTTTTTGAGTCAAGTTGGTACTACGCACGTTATTGTAGTCAAGATAATCAGCATCAAATGCTTGATGAGCGAGCTAATTATTGGTTGCCGGTAGATCAATATGTAGGAGGTATTGAGCATGCAGTATTGCACTTACTATACGCACGCTTTTTCCACAAGCTCATGC
>CAYPHQ010000036.1:0-10883 GCA_964410595.1 uncultured Thiotrichales bacterium | reverse complement strand
GGCCGATGCTCTATCCAGTTGAGCTACGGGCGCAGTTCTCTCAAGAAATGCGTGCTTGTGTTATGTCACATGTTAGACAACCCAGCTAACAAGTCAAATAGTAAGATCGTTGGGAGCGATCTCCAAGGCTGTCGAGTCTCATAAAGTGGTCGGGGCAGAGGGATTCGAACCCCCGACCCTCTGCTCCCAAAGCAGATGCGCTACCAGGCTGCGCTATGCCCCGATTTTTACTTAACTCTGCGAATCACTATGTGCGCGACTCGGTGCGGAAGAATACGCGCTCTTGGTAGCCATCGTCAACAATATATCGCACACCAGCTATCCAATGCAGGCATCTTTCGTCATTCCATCGGTTTCTTTATCATGTAAGTTCTTTTAATCAACGAATAGGCACACCATGAGATCAAACAAAATACAATTTATTGTATTGTGCTTGTTCCTAGCCATGTTGGGGACCACAGCTATGAGCGATACACAACCAAAAGTACAATTCGATACGAACAAAGGGACCATAGTAATTGAACTGAATCAAGAGAAAGCACCGGTAACCGTAGAGAACTTTCTCAGTTATGTAAAAAGTGGATTTTATGACGGTGTGATTTTTCATCGCGTCATCCCTAACTTCATGATTCAAGGCGGTGGATTCACTCCGGATATGCAACAAAAATCGACCCAAGAGAATATCGAAAATGAGGCCAATAATGGACTTAAAAATACCAAAGGCAGTATCGCTATGGCGCGGACCTCTGCCCCACACTCAGCTTCGTCACAATTTTTTATTAATGTAAAAGACAACAGCTTTCTCGACTTCACTAGCGAAACTCCCCAAGGCTGGGGCTATGCCGTATTTGGTCAAGTCATTGATGGCATCGAAGTGGTTGAAACAATCGAAAATGTCACCACAGGCATCGTTGGTCCTTACTCAGATGTTCCCAAAGAGGCCGTGATTATTGAAAAAGCCAGTGTAATTAATAACTAATTACGAACACAGCATATAAAGTGACAGCAGCCTCATAAAATCACTATTAATAAAGGAACTGGTGAGTGTTTGCATCATTACCCGCAACACTCACCACAGAATGTATCTGATGTCATCTCACAAGACATCCAACATTCGTCGCAAATTATGCTAACAAAGCTTTCATCTCTGCCCGAGTAAAACCTGCTCGTCTGCGTGCATCAACATGAAGTGGTCCTTTTGCACTTGCCACATCGTATTTATCCAGCAAAGCTATAAAAGTGGCTTCTGGTTCGTAGCCGGCTTGTTGGCACCCATAGTGAAACCAACGGGTGCCAATTTCAACATGCCCCACTTCTTCAGAGAGAATAATCTTCAAGATCTCCACTGTGTCTTCATCACCCACTGATTGCAAACGTTCGATCATTCCTGGGGTAACATCAAGCCCTCGCGCTTCTAATACTCTAGGTACCAGTGCCATGCGCTCAATAACACTGTGTTGAGTTTTTATCGCCATCTCCCACAGTCCGTTATGAGCTGGCAGATCCCCATAGCTGGCACTCAAACCCTGTAACCTATCAGATAATAATGAAAAATGTTTAGACTCCTCACAAGCCACGCGCAACCAGTCTTCATAGTACGACTGCGGCATGTCTCGGAAACGATACACTGCATCAAGAGCAAGATTGATGGCATTAAACTCTATGTGACACACCGCATGAATAAGTGCGATACGTCCTGCTTCAGTGGTGAGTTTTCGCCTAGCAACTTGACTAGGATGAACCAAATCAGGCTTAACTGGACGACCAGGTATAGAAATCTCACAGGGAGGTTCAATGGCTAACATATCTACCTTACCTGTCAGTAAATGCTCATACAATGTCTGGGTAAGGACAATTTTCTTGTATGGATCGACTTCTAAGATTGCATCTTTGGCTTGCGAAAAAAACACACCACCACTCAAATAAAAGCTACAGTTTAACCGCGATAACAAGATCCATGACATTGGTGCCTGTTGGCCCTGTCGTCACCAGGTCGCCACTACGCATCAGAAATTCACCCACATTGGCGGTTTCAATATAGTCTAATATCTCACAGCCTTGTTCAGCACCTTTAGCCACTGAACTGGCGTCCACTAAACCTCCCGCATCAGGTGTTGGCCCATCAGTACCATCTGTTCCTGCTGCCAATAGTACGATATTTTCATGACCCAAAAGTTGAGTCGCCGCGACCGCAGCAAAATGCTGATTACGTCCTCCTCGTCCAGGATTGGATGGCAAAATCAGAGAAGTTTCCCCTCCCCAAATATGCACACCCTCCTCGGCCGCATGAATTAGGTACTCGCATAACTCTCTTGCCTTTTCCTCTACATTACCCTCCATGAACTCGGGATGCAGAATCACCGGCAAACCCAATCTCTCTGCATGATATGCAGCGGCATGTTTTGCATCACTTAACGTTGCTATTACTTGCGTTTCAATATGCTCAAATAGTTGGCCATCAGGTGCCGGAGTGAATTCAACCCCTTCAAGAATAGTTTTAATTGCTTCGGGCAACTGCACCTTACTCATATCATCATCGACAGGAGTCAGTGGGCCAGAGCCGATCACAGCAGGATCATCTCCGGGCACATCAGATATTAGTAATGCAACGGTCTCCCGATTATTAATATAGTTAGCTAGTCGACCACCTTTTATATGTGAAATGGCGCGACGAATTTGATTCATTTGAGTAATGTCATAGCCTATCGATAATAATATTTTATTTAACTCAGCTAATTTTTCTAAGGTCATGCCTTGCGCTAGCACTTCCATTAAACTTGATGCACCACCAGAAAATAGTACCAAAAACTTCGCATCAGCAGGTGACTGTTGGATATAATTCAATAGTGCCTCTCCAGAGGCAATGCTAGCCTGCCCAGGTACAGGATGATCAGATTCCATAGCAATGATGTTGTCATGCTCACGCAATTCATCCTCAACATGCTCATGCTTGGTGATCACAATGCCACTCACGATACGTTTTTTCAGAACAGATAAAGCGCCCAACGCCATCGAAGAACCCGCTTTCCCTACCGAAATCATATAATATTCGTCTGGCATCGGATTCTGACTAAGATAATCAGCCACAGCATTGAATCCTTTAACTCGATTTACTCCTGCTTCAAAAATTTCGAGTGCGTGTTGGCGGGCTTGTTCAATCTGTTCGTTGTCCATGATGATTTTCCAAAATCGTTGATAAATGTCGCAATCTAAAGTTCCTGTAGCTTCAAGCGAGTGTCAGTAAAATGATCTACAGGGCGCGAGAATACAATAATTAACGCACTTATGGCTAGCGCATAGCTAAGCGCTCAGCGATGTAGATAAAAGTTCCTTCCTTAACCCTCTCAAACAAGTCCACAAGACTACAATTGGCCATGCGTATACATCCCTTAGAAACGGCTCGCCCCAGCAACCCCTCCTCTTGCGTGCCATGTATGTAAATATAGCGCGCATAGGAATCCACCCCTGCTCCAGCGTTCTTTCCTGGCTCCAAGCCGATTAACCAACATATCCTGGTAAGAATAAGGTCCTCATCATCATGCTCGGCCTGTGTGGAAATTTGGGCTTGCTGACCCGTCGCTTGTCTGCCTTTGAAGATTTCACCAATGGCTGCACCGTCACCAATTTTTTGCTTAATAGCATGAGCACCGGTAGGCGTTTTATAACTGTCTTGCTGACAGCCCAAACCGTAGCGTGAAGTAGATATCTTATATTCACCTGTGACATGGCTATCTTGCATGACATAAAGGCACTGTTTAGAAACATCGACTAACAACCACGGTTGTGTAAAGTAATGAGCATAAGACTCTAGGATTGAGTCTATATTCATGAACTCATCAACCGATTATTTGACATCATTGATGACATCAACACTGGCATAGTCATCACTGAGTTTTGCTTTACTGGCATCGTTACGTATTTTCTCCAGCGACTGGAAATAGGCCTCATCCACACCCGTGATATATTCACCTGTAAACACTGATGCTTCAAACTGAGTGAGTGCCTTATTACCTTTTTGCACCGACCAAAATAAATCTCGCAGCTCCTGATAAAATAGCCTATCCGCACCAATTTCTTGACAAATCTCATCAATCTCTCGCCCATGGGCAATCAATTCACACGCTGCCGGCATATCGATGCCATATACATTTGGGTAGCGTACCGGAGGTGAAGCAGAAGCCAGATAAACACGCTTAGCACCTGCATCTCGCGCCATTTGAACAATCTCTTTAGAGGTTGTTCCACGAACGATTGAATCGTCAACTAACAACACATTTTTATCTTTGTATTCAAGATTAATCGGATTTAATTTTTGGCGCACAGACTTTTTACGCTGAGTCTGACCCGGCATAATAAAAGTACGCCCAATGTAGCGATTCTTTATGAAGCCTTCTCGGTATTTAACGCCCAGTACGTGCGCCATTTCTAATGCAGCTGTTCGACTGGTATCAGGAATTGGAATGACCACGTCAATATCATGTTCTGGCCACTGCTGTAACATTCTTCGCGCCAAAGCTAATCCCATTCTCATTCTAGCTTTTTGCACATAAACATCTTCGAGTACTGAGTCAGGGCGAGCAAAATAGACATACTCAAAAATACATGGAGCATGACTTGGTTGCTGAGTGCACATATGCGTATGAACTTGTTTATCGTTATCTATAAAAATAACCTCACCGGGTCGCACATCACGAACTAACTTATATCCAAGAACATCCAGAGCCACACTCTCAGACGCAATCATGTACTGCTTACCTTTAGGTGTATCCTTGACCCCATAAACCAGAGGACGAATACCATGTGGATCTTTAAACGCTAACACACCGACACCACAAATCATCATGACTGCCGCATACGCGCCTTTACAACGCTTATGAACACCTTGCACTGCATTGAAAATGTCACTAGGAGATAACTCTAATCGCCCTGAACGAATCAACTCATGCGCCATCACATTGAGCAGAATCTCAGAATCAGAGTTGGTGTTTATATGGCGTCGATCATCTATATATAGCTCACGTTTTAGCGTTTCTGCATTGGTCAGATTACCATTGTGTGATAGACATAAGCCGTAGGGTGAATTAACGTAAAACGGTTGCGCCTCAGCTGAAGATGACGAACCTGCAGTTGGGTACCTTACATGTGCAATCCCCATGTCACCTTTAAGTTTTTGCATCTGTTTTTCATGGAAAACATCTCGCACCAAACCATTGCCCTTACATTGATAAACTCGATCATTGCCATAGGTGACAATCCCTGCCGCATCCTGTCCTCGATGCTGCAACACTGTAAGTCCATCATAAAGTTCTTGATTGAGATCGTGACTGCCAACTATGCCAATTATTCCACACATTTTGTAATCATCTCTTAGTTTATGAATCAATCGAAGGTATGACTGAAGACATGTCCGCATCAACACGCGACAACTCATCCAATACCCAATTCGATAAATTTTCAAAGGGTTGAATCAACGTCGACGCTTGCCATCCATATGCATCAGGCAGCTGGGTAAACGAACGTGACAATATAATCAAAACCACCACTACCACACTGGCACGAATGAATCCAAAAATCACACCCAGCATTTTATCTATGCCTTTCAGCATTTCGGTCTGCGTTACTTGAGCGAGTAATTTGTTAATTATCGCACCAATAATCAGCACCGAAAAAAAGATCAAGATAAAGGCCAGTATTCCTCGTATATTGGTTCCATACTCTGCGCCATCCAGAGAAAAACTCGCACTATCCAGTGCATCTGGAAGCATGCTGGCCACTGAAGCTGCTTGCATAATCGCTAATAACAGAGCGGCCACCCAAGAGGCGATCGAGACCACTTCACGCACAAAACCTCGCATCAATGCGAGTCCTATCGAAACAACAAAAATCACTAAGATGGCAACATCAATCCAAGTCATATCGATCTGAGTAAGAGTATCCATATAGATCGATGGTTAATCTGCTACTGGACTAGGATGACTAACAATAAAACCGCCTTCAATAGATAACTTTTGCTTAAGCGCTTTTTGTAATTCTAGCGCTTTATCTTCACTCAACTCTGGACCAATTTTCACTCGATAATACTGCTGTTTGTTTTTTTGGCTGACTTCGATAAAACTATCAAAATCTGCTGCTGAGAGTGTGTTCTTTAGCGAGATAGCGGCATCCTTTTCAGAAAATGCACCCACCTGTACGACCCAGCCAGTTAAACTAGTCTGCTTATTCTTAGAAGTGATATGCGGGACTATATCATTGCCAACGTCCAGATCATCACTCAACGACGGTGACGAGGAGCTCGATTCAACTGCTTGTGTAGCGGCACTGAACTCGGGTGCTGGCGGTGTCTCCAGTTTGTCTAGCTCATCAGAGAAAATCAGCTTAGGCGCTGAAGGTATTTCCATTTCAATTCGAGTCAATTCGTTTTGACCAGAACCGTCAAGAACCATAGGGATAAAGATGACAGCCAAGGCAAATAACACCATGATGCCGACTATTCTATATTTGAGTTTCACATCCACTTTACGATGGCTTTGTTAGTTGTCTCAGGTCTATTCTACCTAAACCCAAGCCGAGTTGCTAAATCTGTTATATTTCTTAGCTTTCATAAGCGAGCACCTCAGATACTGTGAATATAGAGCCAAATACCAACACTCTATCTTGTTGTGTAGCGTCTGCTAGTGCTTGCTGATAAGCCAGTTCAACCGAGTCAAATTGGGTGATGGATTGAGGCGAGGCATGCGCCTCAAGCGCTTGTTGAATCTGTAATATATTCATCCCACGCGCAGTATTCACAACCGCGATATACCAATCTGTCACAAAAGGATGTATGAGCTTAGCAATACCCTCAACATCTTTATCACTCAACACGGAAAATACAGCAATAGTGCGTTTTTCACAGATATTAGCAGCTAAATTTCTTGCTAAATTTTTAGCACTATCATGATTATGTGCAACATCTAGAATCACTTCACAATGTTTCGGTAATCGCTGAAAGCGACCATCCAAATCTATTTTCTGTAGACCTGCTCGGATTGCAGCTTCAGGGACATAAAGCTCCTGTAGACAATGCAACCCCTTAATCACACCAGCCGCATTTTGGACTTGAATCATTCCTTCCAAATTCGGTATGGGCAAGCCAGTTAACACATAATCATCACTGATAAAATTCCACTGTTGGTCCAACAACTCATAAGAAAAATCTTGCCCTATTTGATACAGTTGAGCGTTTTTATCTTCAGCCACCTGTCGTATAGACAGTGGTGGTTCACTATCATTACAAATAGCGGGCTTGTGCTTACGCAAAATACCTGCTTTTTCAAAACCAATCGACTCTCTGTTATCACCCAACCACTCTGTGTGATCAAGCCCAATGCTAGTCACCAGTGCTAGATCACAATCAATCATATTTGTCGCGTCTAAGCGCCCACCTAACCCAACCTCAAGGATGGCAACATCTACTTGCTGTCTGTGAAAAATATCCAAAGCGGCAAGCGTGGCAAATTCAAAGAAACTCAGGCTTATTCCTTCTCTTGCTTGATCAATTTTTGCAAAGGACGTGCATAACTCTTGATCATCTACGCATTGAAGTGAGATTTTTATCCTTTCATTGTATTTAAGTATATGTGGGGAAGTGTAGGTGCCGACTTTAAATCCGGCGCAATGTAATATGGAGCTTAACATGGCTACTGATGAGCCTTTGCCATTAGTACCTGCAACCGTAATTACCTTGAATGGACAATCCAACAAATTCAACCGACGCGCAACAGTCTCTATTCGATCGAGTCCGAGTTCAATTTCACGCGCATGCAAAGTTGTTTGCCACGCGAGCCAGTCATCAAGGGATTGATAAGACATTAGAATGGTTAAGCAACTATAGATTTATAAGGTGCGAGAATATTTCATACTAACTAACTCGGTCTGTCATCAAGCTTAAAATGTTATGTATTCTGTCTCGTAGATCTTTACGCTGGACGATCATATCGATTGCCCCATGGTCTAACAAAAACTCACTGCGCTGAAAACCTTCAGGCAAAGTTTCTCTGACTGTCTGTTCAATCACTCTTGGGCCTGCAAAACCAATCAATGCGTTGGGTTCTGCAACTTGCACATCACCTAACATTGCAAAGCTTGCAGATACTCCACCCATGGTGGGGTCAGTCAGCACAGAAATGTATGGTATACGTTGCTCAGATAATCGCGTGAGTGCGGCACTGGTCTTTGCCATTTGCATGAGTGACATAAGTGCTTCTTGCATTCTCGCGCCACCGCTAGTGGAAAAACAAATAAATGGAATACTTTCACTGAGGCTTTTTTTGACACCTTCCAAAAAGCGCTCGCCAACCACAGAACCCATGGATCCACCCATAAAATTGAATTCAAATGCCGCCACTACCACAGGCATATCCTTGACGGTGCCTTTCATTACCACTAGCGCATCTTTTTCTCCAGTGGCTTTAGTCGCAGCAGCCAAACGATCTTTATATTTTTTTGAATCCTTGAATTTAAGATAATCCTTAGGCTCAAGATGTGCACCAATTTCTTCACTATGTGAATCATCCAAAAAGTAATTAATTCGGCTCCTAGCTGAAATCCTGAAATGATGATCACATTTTGGGCATACCTCAAGATTTCGCTCTAACTCAGCGCCGTAAATTACTGCACCACATTTAGGACATTTATCCCATAGGCCTTCAGGTACTTTGCGCTTAGACGTACTCTGAGTGCGAATGCGCTTAGGCATTAATTTTTCTAGCCAGCTCATAATTATTATCGTATTTAAATCGAGGGTTTAATTATTACCTAATGCGCCCTTGATATCACCTAAAAGTGAACGAATTTTTGCTCCGGCATGAGAAATATCATTCTGATTGTCGGCAATAATATTAACGATGGCACTTCCTACCACAATAGCATCTGAGCAATTCGACACCATAGCCGCTGTTTGGGCATCTTTAATTCCAAAACCAACTGCAATAGGAATATCTGTGTGCCTCCTGATTTCTGCAACTTTATTGGTCACACTATCAGCATCTATTTTATTGGCCCCTGTGATACCTTTAAATGACACATAGTATAGGAAACCTGAAGCAAGCTCAGTGATGGCTTTTATACGCTCTTCGCCAGTCGTCGGTGCAAGCAAGTAAATGGTGTCAATATTGTGCGACTTATATGTCGCAGCAATTTCTGCACTCTCCTCTGGGGGTAAATCAACCGTGATCACGCCATCTATCAAACCAGTTGCAGCCTTCGCAAATGCATCCACACCAAATATTTCAATAGGGTTTTGATAACCCATCAATACAATTGGCGTGTTGGCATCCTGGCTTCTAAACATTTTCACTATTTCAATAATATCTGCCAAAGAGGTATTGTGAACCAAGGCGCGCTCACACGCCTGCTGGATCACTGGACCATCTGCCATCGGATCTGAAAAAGGCACGCCTAGTTCAATAATGTCTGTGCCAGACTCCACTAGTGTATGCATTAACTCAACGGTCTTGTCTGGATGAGGATCACCGGCAGTGATATAACTAACTAATGCTTTGTGATTTTGATTAGCAAGATCGGTAAACATCTGTTTGATTCGGCTCATATTTCTATGCCCTCAATACGTGCAATTGTGTTGATATCTTTATCACCACGGCCAGACAAATTAATCACTATGGTCTGATCTTTATCCATAGTCTTAGCAAGCTTTTCTGCATAAGCTGTCGCATGACTGCTTTCTAAGGCTGGGATAATACCCTCAGTGCGAGTCATTAAGTGAAATCCATCCAATGCTTCTTGGTCGGTTACAGATACATATTCAACACGACCTTCGTCTTTCAACCATGCGTGTTCAGGCCCAACTCCAGGATAGTCTAATCCAGCAGACACAGAATGTGTCTCAATAATCTGACCACTGTCACTCTCCATCAAGTAAGTTCGATTGCCATGTAAGACACCCGGAGAGCCTGCACTCAATGGTGCAGAATGACGCCCTGTCTCAACACCATCACCTCCGGCTTCCACACCATAAATTTTGACTTCTTTATCAGCTAAGAAAGGATAAAATAATCCGATAGCATTCGATCCACCACCGACACAAGCAATCAATGCATCAGGCAATCGTCCAATTTGATCCAAACTTTGCTGTCTAGCTTCACGTCCGATTACTGTCTGAAAGTCTCTCACTAATAATGGATATGGGTGTGGGCCGGCGACTGTACCAATAATGTAAAAAGTATCATCAACATTAGTCACCCAATCACGTAAAGCCTCGTTGAGAGCATCTTTTAAGGTTCTTGACCCAGATGTAACAGGAACCACTTCAGCGCCTAAAAGGCGCATACGATAAACATTCGGTGCTTGCCGTTGTATATCCTCAGCTCCCATATACACCACACATTCCAAACCAAGTCGTGCCGCAATAGTCGCACTCGCCACACCATGTTGACCTGCTCCAGTTTCAGCGATGATGCGAGTTTTACCCATACGCTTGGCCAATAAAGCTTGGCCTATAGTGTTATTAATCTTATGTGCACCGGTATGATTAAGATCTTCACGCTTTAAATAAATTTGCGCGCCTCCCCAAAGGTCACTCAAACGTTGAGCATGATAAAGCGGACTGGGTCGACCCACATAATGTGCGAGATCTTCATCAAACTCACGTTGAAAATCAGCATCATGCTTGCAAGCTTTATAAGCCTCCTCAAGATCTTTGAGTGGCGTCATTAATGTCTCAGCGACAAAGCGACCACCGTAAATACCAAAGTGGCCCTTTTCGTCTGGCAGCATGGCAAAAGTTTCTTCTACCGGTTTTTGTTTAGCACTCATCTGCAACTCGCACTGTGTTAATAAAGTTTTTCATTTTCACACTATCCTTAATTCCCCTGGCTGACTCGATA